>JAAYSZ010000039.1 GCA_012523895.1 Erysipelotrichaceae bacterium | reverse complement strand
GAAATAATGAATGATTGACCCCACTAAAAATGTATTTATAGTAAATGCAAAAACAAGGATAAAAAACGGTTTTATTACATATTTAAAATTTATAACATCTTTTCTTTTGATTTTAACACCAATATAAGCACCAGATAAGGCAACACTAAATATTTTAATTGGTCTTATAAATTTTGCATATCCAAAAAATATATTTGTAATACCTACAAATAACATGCTTCCAAGTATACCAGGTGCAGGAATTTTAAGAAACTTTGCAATTTTATATCCTAAAACCCCTACTACCAGTGTTAAGACCACATTTGTCATTTCTATCCCCTTAATGTAGCTTTTAAATCTTTTTCTAATCTATTTAATATTCTATCATGAACTTCATTAACTTCACTTTCAGTTAATGTTTTTTCTTTAGATTGATAAATAATATTCAATGCAATAGACTTTTTACCTTTCTCAATATGTTCACCTTTATAAACATCAAATATTTCTAATGATTTAATTAGTTTTCCACCATTTCTACTAATTAAAGTTAATATATCTTTTGAAGGTAAATCTTCATCTACTATTAATGCAATATCTCTAGAAACACTAGGATACTTATCTAATGGAGTAAATCTAATTCTAGGAATTTTAATGTCATTTAAAACATCCATTTTAAATTCACCATAAATTACATCATTAACATCCATTTTATTTTCATAACTAGGATGAACATTACCAAATATTCCAAACAATTTATTTTGAATATATATTTTAACACTTCTATAAGGATGAAAATATTCAATATCATTATTAGGTTTAATGCTATATCTACTACTTACAATACCAAGCTTTTCTAAATATCCTTCTACAATACCCTTTAAAGTATAGAAATCATTTTTAATTGATACATTGTGTAATCTAGAAGCTTGCAATTCTCCACTTAAAGCAATCGCTAATCTATTTTCAACTAAGTCTTTTTGATATACATTACTGATTTCAAATAAATTAATACTTGATGCTTTTCTATTTTGATTATAAGAAACACACTCTAAAACACTAGGCATTAAACTATTTCTTACAAATTTTCTATCATCACTTAATGGAGAAGCTAACTCTACATCTTCACCAAACTTCATTAAACCATTTTTAATATAATCTTCTTTTACTAATGAATATGTAACTATTTCACTAAGACCATAACTCTTTAAAATGTTTTTAGTTTTTCTATAAAGTTTTTGCGAATCATCTAATTCACCAATGGTCGCAACCATTTTAGTTAAAGTTGTAGGCAATCTATCAAAACCAATTAATCTAATAATCTCTTCATCAATATCTTCTCTGATTTTTAAATCTGTTCTATAGCTAGGAATAGTACAAGTAAATGTTTCATTATCAACTTCAACATTTAAGTCTAATGCATCTAACACTTCAACAACTTCATCAATTGTAAAATCAGTACCTAAAAGTGTATTACAGTGTTCTAATGTTTCTACAACTTTAATAGGTTTATATACTGGATTACCAAATATTACAGTTTCTTCAAAATCATCTGCTTCCGCAAGTCCTTTTAATAAATCAATACTTCTATCAACTGCCTTAACTTGAGCTAAAGGTTCTAATCCTTTCACAAATCTACTAGAAGCTTCTGTATTTAATCCCAATCTATTTGCAGTACCTCTAATAGTTACATGATCAAATAAAGCAGCTTCTATAATAATAGACTTTGTATTTTCATCAATCTTTGATTCATCTCCACCCATAATACCGGCTAAACCAATAGGTTTATTATTACTTGTAATAACTAAATCGCTTTCTTCTAATTGATACTCTATTCCATCAAGTGCAGTTATTTTTGAAGTTAAACCATCAACCACAGTAATTTCTCTTTTTTCAAATTTGTCCGCATCATAAAAGTGTAATGGTTGACCTGTTTCAAGCATTACATAGTTACTAATATCTACAACATTATTAATAGCTTTAACACCAGCCGCATGTAAGTAATTAACCATCCAATCAGGAGAAGGTTTAACTTTAACCTTATTAACAACTTTACCTATAAATACAGGACAGTTTTTTGATTTACTATCAATTATTAAATCAGTAGGTTTTCCAATATTTGCACTACCTTCATTATAAGGAATATTAGCTTTTCTTCTTAATACCGCTCCAACTTCTTTTGCAAGACCCCACATAGAAACACAATCAGTTCTATTTGGTGTAGGACTAGAATCTAACACATAATCATCTAATCCAAGATATTTTAAAGGTTCTTCTCCAATAGGAGCATCATCATTTAATATTTCAATTCCATCTAATTGTTCCTGTGTTAAATGTTTTTTATCAACACCAAGTTCAAATAAGGCACAAATCATTCCATTAGATTTAACCCCTCTAATTTCACTTTCCTTTATTGTTATTTGTGGTAATTTAGCACCAACTTTAGCCACAATAACTTTTTTATTTTCTTTAACATTTGGTGCACCACAAACTATTTGTACACTACCTTGTCCATAATCAACCTCACAAACACTTAAAGTATCCGCATTAGGATGAGGTTTAACACTTAAAACTTTCCCTATAACTAAATTATTTCCACTAGCTACAGGTTCAACACCTTCTATTTCTAAACCAGCTCTTGTTAATTTATCTGCTAGTTCTATAGGACTTACATCATCTAAAGAAACATATTCTTTAAGCCAATTATAACTAATCTTCATATTCCTTATTCTCCTTTATTAAACATATTTAAAAACCTAACATCATTTACATAAAAGTTTCTAATATCATCAATTCCATATCTAAGCATTGCAATTCTTTCAATACCTACCCCAAAAGCAAATCCAGTATATTTTTTAGAATCAATATTTGCCATTTCTAGTACATTAGGATGAACCATTCCAGCACCTAATATTTCAATATATCCAGTACCTTTACAAACTGGACATCCAACCCCATCACACATATGACATGAAACATCAACTTCAATACTAGGTTCAGTAAATTGGAAATAAGAAGGTCTAATTCTTATATTTCTTGTTTTACCAAACATAGCTTTTGCCATAATATCTAATGTTCCTTTTAAATCAGATAGAGTTATATTTTCTCCAACTAATAGCCCTTCAGCTTGCATAAATTGATGTGAGTGAGTCGCATCATCATCATCTCTTCTATAAACCTTACCAGGACAAATAACTTTTATTGGTAAGTTATTAGCTTCTTTTTCTAAAACTCTCATTTGAATTGCAGTAGTATGCGTTCTTAAAAGAGTTTCAACATCAATATAAAATGTATCTTGCATATCTCTTGCAGGATGTCCTGCAGGTATATTTGCTCTTTCAAAATTATAAAAATCTAATTCAACCTCAGGACCTTCAACTATTTGATAACCAAGCCCTATAAATAAATCTTCTATTTCTTCTTTAATCATCATTAAAGGATGAGTTGTTCCTAAATTATAAGAATATCCAGGTAAAGTTATATCGATTTTTTCTTCTTCTAACTTTTCTAATAATTCTTTTTCTTGTAATAAAGAATTTTTCTCATCTATCAAATTAGATATCTCTTGTTTTAAACTATTTACAACTTGGCCAAACTTAGGTTTTTCTTCATTGCTAAGGTTCTTCATTTGGACCATTAATCCTTGTATTGAACCTTTTTTACCTAATAAGCTAATTCTTAACTTAGATAGATCACTTATTGTTTCACAACTTTCTATTGAAGAAATTGCTTCTTCTCTTAATTTTTCAATATTTACCATATTTCCTCCCAATTAAAAAAGTCGCTCCCAACAGGAACGACTAGCGCGGTACCATCCTGATTTATCTATAAAAGATACACCTTTATTTGATAACGGGTTATTATACCCGGAGAGTATTAATCTCACTATGAAGGTGAATTCAAGAGACTTACATGTAGGATGTTTCCACCATATACATCCTTCTCTATCCAGTAGTAACTCTTTACTATGTCTTCTTTAAACGCTTTATACATATTATACTTATTTAAAAATTATTTTCAATGTGTCAATCTTTTTTAAATAAATTCTTAACAAACTTTACAAACTCTACAATTACAATTGGACATAATGCTAAACCAATTGAAACACTTAATGTATTTGTTTCTAATGGTACTAAACTAAATAAATCATTTAATCCAGGAATATATACAACCATAAATTGTAAAATTAATCCTATTATAAGAGCTCCCCATAAATATTTATTATTAAATATTGTCTTATGGAAAATACTCTTTGTACTTTTTATATTAAATGCATGGAATAACTGTGATGATGATAATGTAAGAAATGCCATTGTCATACCAATTTCATGATTAATATTATTTCCATAAATATAAGCAATTAATGTTAATGCACCAACCATAATTCCTTGCCATACTATAGTCCATCCTAAACCATGTGCAAAGAAACTTTCATCTTTTGGTCTTGGTTTTTCTTTCATAATATCCTTATCTGCAGGTTCCATTCCTAATGCAAAGGCAGGAAGTGTATCAGTAACAAGGTTTACCCATAATAAATGAACTGGCATTAAAGGAACTCCTAATGATTTATAACCAAAAGCATTAATAATACTAGCAGTAAAAATAGTTACAACTTCTCCTATATTACTTGATAATAAGAAATGGACATCCTTTTTAATATTATTGTAGATTCCTCTACCTTCTTTAACCGCAGAAATAATTGTCGCAAAATTATCATCCGTAAGAATCATATCAGCTGCATTTTTAGTAACATCTGTACCTGTAATACCCATAGCACATCCAATATCAGCTGCCTTAAGGGCGGGAGCATCATTTACACCGTCCCCGGTCATGGCTACTACTTCTCCTTTGTTTTGATAAGCCTTAACAATTCTTACCTTATGCTCAGGAGATACTCTTGCAAAAACACTAAACCTTGAAATTGTATCATTAAGCCGTTCTGCAGACATCCTTGATAATTCTTCACCTGTTATGGCTTCGGTTTGTGATGTGAGAATTCCAAGTTCCTTAGCAATTGTTTTTGCTGTGAGGATATGGTCACCGGTTATCATTACAGGCTTTATGCCTGCCTGACGACAGATCTTAACAGCTTCTTTAACCTCCTCGCGGGGAGGATCGATCATGCCTATAAGTCCTACGAAGGTCAGATCCCTTTCAAGAACACCTTTTTGAAGACCTTCATTAAAAGTGGAGAGATTTTTATAAGCCACAGCAATAACCCGAAGTGCATGGCTTGTCATAGCCAGATTAAGAGCGT
>JAAYSZ010000038.1 GCA_012523895.1 Erysipelotrichaceae bacterium | reverse complement strand
CACCTCTAGGAACAATTGTTTTATCTCCACGTTTTATTTTAGCTACTATAAAATCAAACACCAAACTAATTTGATTTACTTTTATACCTATTAAATAACTACCTTCTTGAATAGTTGTTTTTAAAAAACCAATATCACCTTTATCTTGATAGTAATTAAAATTACGAAGCACTGTATCATTAGGATCTAGCATATCTGTTCCTTTTGATATAGGTGCCATTCCAGATCCTTGAATAAATGAAGATAAAAAACAGATTCCAAAAACAACACTATATATATCTACACTAAATTCTAATCCAGAGTTAACAACCATAATCGCAAAGGCAATTGCGGCAGCTCCCCTTAAGCCTGCCCAAGATATTACTATTAATTGATTAAATTTTAATCTAAAAGGTATAGTTAACCCAAATACAGTAACAGGTCTAGCAACAATTGTCATAAATGCCATAATTGCAGCTGCAATAGGTAAAGTTTTAAGAACAGATTCAGGATTAGCTAAAAGACCTAAAATAAAGAATAATCCAATATTCATTAACTCACTAAATCCATCAAAGAAAAACACAACATCACGTTTTCCATAGAAACTTTGATTACCAATAATAATCCCAAATATATAAACAGCTAAATAACCATTACCACCTATTACATTTGTAAAACTAAATGTAAATAAAGCCATCGCAAACATAAATACAATAGAAAGCCCATCTTTATTTAAATTTAGTCTCTTTAAAACTTTTCCAATTAAATAAGCCATAATAAATCCAACTATTAATCCAAAACCAATTTGTTTAAGAATCATAATTGGAATAGATATTTTAGTCCCCGCAATAACAGACAAAAATAACATTGTCATTGTATATGCTGTTGGGTCATTTGATCCACTTTCAAGCTCTAATAAAGGAGCTGTATTATATTTTAAGTTTAAGTTTTTAGAAGTAAGAATATTAGAAACTGATGAATAGTCAGTTGAAGCAACTATTGATCCTAGAAGCATGCTTTCTAACATATCAAACTTAAATACATAGTGTACAAACAAACCAGTTAGTATACCAGTTGCGACAACACCCAAAGAAGCTAAAGTAACAGCTTCCTTAACTACAGGTTTCCCCATACTCCAGTTAGTTCCAAATCCCCCATAAAACATTATTATTATAAGTCCAAAAGTCGCAAATTTATCCGCAAACCAATAATTATCAAAATCAAGTCCTACAAAATTTGCGAGTAATCCTAACCCCAAGAATAATAGTAAAGAAGGCATCCCAGTCTTATCTGAAATATTTATCGCAAATAAGGCTAAAACTAAAACAATTGAAACTAGTAAAAGTACCATATAAGCCTCCATTCTTAACACATAAAATCATTATAAATATAACTAATTCATATGTGAATTATACTTTATGACATATTAAAAGTCCAATTAGAACTATTTATTTAAACTGTATTTTATATGATATTAACTAATGTATAGTTTGACATAAAATAAACATTTATCTGTATTAAATAAATTTCTAGTATAATAAAACTTAGATTTGATTTATTAAAGGAGAATTGTATGTTAGAAGATAAAGAAAAAAAATTAATTAAACATTTATATTTATTATCATCTATAAGTATACCTGCAATAATCATGGCTTTTGTAATACCATTTATATGGCTGATTTTTGTATTTATAGAAGATTATATATTTAAAAAAGATAGTTTTAATTATTTTGGAACAGGAGTAATGCTTGCAACAGTAGCTTTTTATATAATTATATTTTCATATTCATTATTTAAAGTTAAATTTGGAGTAAAAAAAGATCAATGGAACTCCATAACAAATAATCAAAATATATATCAATATAATCTTGATTCTTCAAATGAAGTATCACGTGCTCATACTCTTAAAGCCGCAAGTAATGTACTTAAAAGTAAATCTCTAAAAACAATGGCAAATCTAGAATCAGTAAATATTACAGGCTCTATAAAAAACAACATAAAAAAAGTTGTTGATAGAAACAACATTGAATTAAATCCTAAAAAATATATTTTAGGTCTTGTTCTAATTCCTACTCTTATATTATTTAGTGTATATATTCCATCAATTATCCAAACAAAAAAAGAATATGATGAAAAAATTGAACTTCTTATTAATTCAATGGAAAATTTAAAAAGCACTTTTGAACAAAATGACTACAGTGCTGATTATGCTAAAATTGATATTAAATATTCTTTTCAATACATGTCAATTTATCCTTATAATAAAAATAATTCTCATGTTTCTTTAAATCTTTCAAATGATGGAAATATTAATGACATAGTATATTATTTAGATATTGATAAAAACTTAACTGCAAAAGAAAATGTTAATGCTTTATATCAAATAAT
>JAAYSZ010000037.1 GCA_012523895.1 Erysipelotrichaceae bacterium | reverse complement strand
GTACTCCAGAAACACAAGTAGACTAAGCTTTAAAAGCTTAGTTTTTTTATGTAAACTATTTATTAAATAAGACATATTAAAATTTATAGTATGCTATAATTATTTGAGAAAGAAGAGAAGATAAAATGCCGAATAATTATAGACCAGATTATAGAAGAAAAGATGATAAAACTAATTGGGCTTTGTATATATTTTTATTTTTTATGTTTGGTGGTGGAATAGTTTCATCAATTGTAGGTCTTATTGGTGCATTAATGCCAGTATTAATTATTGGTGTTGTATTTTATTTTATTTTTGGACAAAACAAAAATAGAAGTACTACAGGATATTCACCAAGTAGAGATGCGACACAAAGATCTTATAAAACAAATGCTTATCAAAGTAGATATAGAACCACAAATAGGGGAACATATGGAAGAACTAAAGCATATAGACCAACATATAGTAAAAAAGATATTGACTTAGTTGATGAAAAATTAGCTCATTATTTTGATAAAAATGAAAAGCTTGATGTAGTAAATGATATTAATTTAAGACTTAAGAGTACTGCTTATATTTCTCTTAAGAGTTTAAATGTGTACATGAAAGATGATTATGTATGTTCATTAGAAGAATTTGGAAATAGATATATAGATATATATGATCAAATAATTAGATGGTTAATTAATTTTGCAAATAACAAAGATACATCTGAAATATTTGATGCTCAACCTTCATATAAGAAAGAAGAACAAAAAGCTGAAGCTAATGTTGATAGTTTTATTAAACAAATTAATGATTTAAATATAGAAATACCTGATGAAGATATTTCTAATGGTTTATATGAAACTAGTGCATTATTAAAACAAATTGGAGAAATAGAAAGCAAATTTCCAGGAAAAAGCGAAAAGCTTAGTAAATTGTATAAATATTATTTACCTATGCTTATAAATAACTTAAATCAGTATAAAGAATTACAAACAGCTCAAACTCATGAGAATTTTGAAAGCACTAAAGAAAAATTAAATAAGAATGTTATTCTAGTTAATGAGGCAATGAAAACACTTGCGGCTAGTTTATGTGAAGAAGATTTTATAAACTTGTCTGCAGACATATCTACATTAGAATCATTATTAAAGAAAGATGGTCTAGCTGGTGATCAAAGAATGTCACAATTTAAAGGTGGTGGATCTAGTGAGTAATAAAGATTTAATTGATGTAATAGATGAGATGCTAGAAAAGTTAGATAACGAAGATTCTGATATTATTAATCAAACACAAGGTGAATTCGATAAAGAATTAAAAGAAAAATTAGATGCTGTAGCAAAATCAAAAGGATATGAAACATATAACAGCATGCTAGTTGCTCAAGTTAGTGAAGAAAAAACTCAAAATATTAATCCTGAGTTAGCATTTATTTTAGATTTTATTGAAAATGCTATAGCAGGAATTAATTATGAGCCTAGACAAATGGGATTATATAAAGAAGGTCATCAAGAAGCTCTTTACAAGTATTTTGAATTTTTAAAAGAAACTGAAGATATTGATGAAGCATTAAGATTAAGTTACGAAGAAGAAACAAGTATAAATAAACTTGATACACTTAGAGATTTAAAACTTAAAGGTTATAAGGATGGATTATATTTATTTTCTATAATTTTAGAAGATGCAAGTGAAGAGTTGCATAATAAAACAAACATGTAATACGGGGTGAGTTAATGTCAAGAAGGGATAGAATCACAAAAGAAAAAGAAAGATTAATGAAAGAAGTTCTTGGTAAGAAAAGAGGAACTTCTCATGATTCTGTTGATGCTAAAGAATATTTAGAAAGAAAAGATAAAGCATTACAAGAAGCTAATAGTGTTTTAGATGAGTTAAATGCTTTATTAGCTAAACAACAAAAAGATCTTTCTGAAATGTCTGCTATGTCTAAAGAAGTTACTGGTGGAATCAGTGATGAAACAATGAATCAACTTCAAAAAGAAATTGAAAAAGATTTTGGTGTGAAAATTGAAAACATAGAAGATGAAGTTGTAATAAAAACAGAAATATCTAAAGCTTTGTTTGATGAAGTTAAGGATGAATTATATAAAGAGATAATAGGACAAAATGATGCGGTAGATTCTATAGTGGTAGCTTTTAGAAGGCCTTTTGTAATGAAAAGTGATCCTAGTAGAGCAAGTAATAGTTTTATTGTAAAAGGTAGTAAAGGTTCTGGAAGACACACCCTTATCACAAAGATGGCAAGAGCACTTTATAAAAGACAGATAGTTTATTCTGATGAAGTTTATACAATAGATATGGGACTTTATAGTTCTTCTTCACAAGAACAACTTTTCCTTCAAGACTTGTATATGGCAATAAAAGGAAAAGGAGCTTTTATTTGTTTTGAGAATTTTGAAATTGGTTATGCACCATTTTTAAGGATGGTTAACGAACTTGTTACAACTGGAAAAATGTTGCTTAACAAAAGATATATAGTTCATAAAGGACAACTTGTTGAGTCTCAAACAGGTTTGGTTTCTCAAGCGGTTAATTCTTTAAGTATTGCAGGAAAATATTTAGTATTTATTACAGATCAAAAAGTTTCTAAGGTAATAGATTCTTTTGGTACAACATTTATGGATTATATAAATGATATTGTTGAATTAAAACCAATAGAAGAAAAATATGTAGGTCAAATTATTAATAATAGAATAGTTGATCTAGTAAAAAGAAGTAGTAATAATTTACAAATAATATTAAATGTTGAAAACGAAGTAGTTGATTATATCGCAAGAGTTTATGACAAAGAAAATGGAATTGAATCTATAGATGATTATATTGAAAGTTTTTATAAAGAATTATCAGAAGCTAAATTACATGATTTATTAAGTAAAGATGAAGTTGTAATAGTAAAGATAAAAGATAATAAACCTATCGCAACCTTTAAAGAAAAAGAAATTGATTTAATTAAAACTGATGATAAAGATAAAGCATTAGAAGAAATAAATAAAGAGTTAGATAATGTTGTAGGATTAGATATGGTTAAAGATTATATTAAATCTCTTCAAAGTCATATACTAATTCAAGAAAGACGTAAACAACAAGGAATGAAGACTAGCGATGTTAGTAAGCATATGATATTTACTGGTAATCCTGGTACTGGAAAAACAACAATTGCAAGATTAATAAGTAGATATATGAAAGCAATTGGCGCATTAAGCCAAGGTCAATTAGTTGAAGTAACTAGGGCAGATCTTGTAGGTAGATATGTTGGGCACACAGCACCGCTAACTATGCAAGTTATTAAATCAGCTCTTGGAGGAGTATTGTTTATTGATGAAGCTTATTCATTGTATAGAGGTAAGGATGATAGTTTTGGATTAGAGGCTATTGATACTTTAGTTAAAGCTATGGAAGATTATCGTGATGATTTAATCGTAATATTAGCTGGATATTCTAAAGAAATGTCTACATTTTTAGAATCAAACTCTGGTTTGAAATCTAGATTTCCTAATGTGATTAATTTCCCTGATTATACAGGAGAAGAATTAATGAAAATAGCATTAATTATTGCAAAGAGTAAGGGTTATAAAATTGACGATAGTCTAAAAGAACCATTACAAGAATATTTCACTAAAGTTCAAGCTAACAATTCTAAGGAAAGTGGAAATGGAAGGCTTGCAAGAAATGTTGTAGAAGATGCAATATTAAGGCAATCAGAAAGACTTATTAAGGATTCTAAAGCTAGTATTGATGAGCTAATATTAGAAGACTTTAATTTAGATTAAATTTATATGGAGGATAACAAATGACAAAAGATGCAATATCACTTACATTAACACCAAAAGAAGAAAGCGAAGTAAAAATTGATGAGCTAGAAACTGCAGAAGATAAAGTTATAGGTTCTAACTATGTTCCTCAATTTGATGAAAGTACTTTAACTGCAGAAGAAAAAAGAATGGTTGATGAATTTTCTAAACAAATTGACATTACTGAATCTGATGTGATTTTACAGTATGGTTCTGAAGCACAAAAGAAAATAGCAAGTTTTTCTGATACTGCTTTAGAAAAAGTAAGAACTAAAGATTTAGGTGAAATCGGAGATTTAATGAGTAACTTAGTTGTTGAACTTAAAGGATTTGACGGTGAAGAAAAAGGCGGGATTCTAGGATTCTTAAAAAAGGGAAGCAATAAAGTTTTAGCTTTAAAAGCTAGATATGATAAAGCTGAAGTTAATGTTGATAAAATATCTAGACTTTTAGAAGAACATCAAATTGTATTATTAAAAGATATTGCAATGCTTGATGAACTTTACGACAGAAACTTAACTAACTTTAAAGAATTATCAATGTATATTCTTGCAGGACAAAAGAAACTAAAAGAAATTAAAGAAACAGAATTACCAAAGCTTGTTGAAAAGGCTGAAAAATCTGGTTTACCTGAAGATTCTCAAGCAGCTAATGATTTAGCAAATGCATTAAATCGTTTTGAGAAAAAACTTCATGATTTAGAATTAACTAGAATGATTTCAATTCAAATGGCACCTCAAATTAGATTAGTTCAAAACAACAATATTTTAATGACTGAGAAGATTCAATCTTCACTTGTAAATACTATTCCACTTTGGAAATCTCAAATGGTATTAGCATTAGGTATTAGTCACTCTAAAAAGGCTATGCAAGCTCAAAGAGAAGTTACTGATATGACTAATACATTGTTGAAAAAGAATGCGGACACATTAAAACAAGCTACTATTCAAACTGCAATAGAAACTGAAAGAGGAATTGTAGACATTGAGACATTACAACATACTAATGAACAATTAATTAGTACATTAGATGAAGTGTTGAAGATTCAAGAAGAAGGTAGAGTAAAACGTGCTGAAGCTCAACAAGAATTATTGAGAATTGAAGAACAATTAAATAAGAAATTATTAGAAGTTAGAAGCTAATTAAAACAAAAGAAACTTATAGTGATTAATCACTGAGTTTCTTTTTTATAATGCTATAATCTTTATATGAAAGTTATTGTAATTGGTGGAGGTCCTTCAGGTATGATGGCTAGCATAAAAGCTAGCGAAAATCATGAAGTGATACTTTTAGAGAAAAATAATAGATTAGGTGTAAAACTATTAATGACTGGTAATGGTAGATGTAATGTTACTAACAATAAAGATGTTAATAGTTTTATTAGTGAATGTAGTAAATCTACTAGATTTATGTATTATAGTTTAACTGAGTTTTCCACAAAAGATTTAATTAATTATTTTAATAGTAAAGGTTGTCCTCTTATTGAAGAAGAAAACAATAAAATGTTTCCAAAGAGTAATAAAGCATCATCAATATTAAATGTTTTAGAAAAAGATTTAAGTAAAGTTGATATTAGGTATAACCATGAAGTTTTAGATTGGATTATTAAAGATAATAAAGTAGTTGGAGTTAGTACTAATAAGGGAGATATATTTGGTGATTATTTTATTTGTGCAACAGGAGGATTAAGTTATCCAAAAACTGGTTCAGATGGAAAAGGATATGAACTAGCAAAGAAATTAGGACATACTATTACAAATCTTTATGGAATTGAAGTTGCCTTAGTATCTAATGATGAAATTATTTTAAGTAAAGAGTTAATGGGAACTTCGTTTAATAATATTAAGGTTAGTGTAGTTGTAAATGATAAAGTAAAAAAATCTATCAAAGGAGATTTAATAATTACTCATTTTGGGCTTAGTGGACCTGCAATATTAGAGTTATCTGCTTTTGTAAGAAAAAATTTAAATAAAAAAGTAGATATAATAATTTCTACAGTTGATGATATTGAATTTGATAAAAAAACTTTAGGAATGTGTATTAAAGGTATAGCAAGTAAAAGGTGGTTGGATTATTTAATAGAAGATCAAAATAGAAACATAAGTGAAATAAGTAAAAAAGATTTAAATATAATTAAAGAAAAACTTACTTCTTTTAAGGTAAATATAGTAGATACACTACCAATAGATAAGGCTACAGTTACTTCTGGTGGAATTAAGACAAGTGAATTGGACCCAAGAACAATGAGATCTAAATTTCATGGAAATGTTTGTTTTTGTGGAGAGTTAATTGATGTACAGGGGCCAATTGGTGGCTATAATTTAACTTTAGCCTTTACAAGTGGCTATATTTCAGGGAAAGGAATAGACTTTTGTTAATTGAAGATATTATGTATTTTATTTATAATGTAGATATTAATGGGGAGGAAAACACATGAAAAAAACAACATTAGTAAAAATATTTGTTTTACTTGCATTGTCATTAACATTAATTGGATGTGGTAAAGGTAAAGAGACACCTACTGATGTACCAGTAAATGTAGATCCAGTTAAAGAAGAGGTAACAGAAGAAGTAACTTTTGAAATTAGTGATGATGTAACTAGCTACTTTAAAAAGACTAGTGGAGATGAAAACCTAGTTGAAGGATCTTATGATGTAGATGAAAGTGGACAGTATTATTTCTTTGTAGATAATTATAGTACTGATAAGTATGCATTACTTGATTTAATAGTTGATGAAAAAGATAGTGAAAATGAAATATATAATTTAACTGATATATTTATAAGACCTGGTTATTACTTTTTTGATAGTTATCGTACCGAAGTATAGAAGGATGATAATATACAATAAATTAAGAGTAAATATAGGAAAAATATTGAGAATGTTGGTTGAAAGAAGACCTGGCTGTAAATTGTTGGAAGCAGAAGCATGTC
>JAAYSZ010000036.1 GCA_012523895.1 Erysipelotrichaceae bacterium | reverse complement strand
TTTATATCCTATTGATAATATGAAAAGAAGGCCTTGATTACCTTCTCTTCTATTCACTGGGGTATCTATCACCCCAGTTTATTTCATAACTTATGTTTTATTAAACCCCAAGTTATTTTATATTACCTTTAATAATTCTAACATTTCTAAAGGATTTTTCTTTGCATTAACTTTACTAAATGCATGAGTTATTATTCCTTCTTCATTAATAATATATGTAGATCTAACTACTCCCATATATTTTTTACCAAAATTAATTTTTTCTTTATAAACATCATATAATTTAATAACTTCTAGTTCTGGATCAGATAGAAGGGTAAAGTTTAAATTATACTTATTTATAAAATTTTGATGAGATTTTACTGAATCTTTGCTAACTCCTAAAATTACAGCATTTTGTTCACTAAAATCTTTTTTTAATTCAGAAAAATTACAAGCTTGTGAAGTACATCCAGGTGTATTATCTTTTGGATAAAAATATAATACAACTTTCTTTCCTATATAATCACTTAAACTTACAAGTTCTCCATCCTGATTTTCTAATGTGAAATCAGGTGCTTTAGTATTTACTTTTAACATAAATTTCTCCTTTTAATTAAAAAGATAGAATATTATCTTTGTAATAATATTCTATCATTTGAAAATTCATCACCACTATATTCTTCAAACTTTTTTAATAAGTCATCGACTTTTAATTTTGATTTTTCTTCACCTTTAACATCATAAATAATATTACCTTCAGACATCATTACTAATCTATTTCCAATTTTTATTGCATCTCTCATATTATGAGTGACCATAATAGCTGTTAAATTTTGATTTTCAATAATATGATTAGTAATATCTAAAACAATTTTTGCTGTTTTAGGATCTAATGCAGCAGTATGTTCATCAAGCAATAAGATGTCAGGCTTTTGAATTGTGGACATAAGAAGTGTAAGAGCTTGTCTTTGTCCTCCACTTAATAATCCAACTTTATCACTTAATCTATCTTCAAGTCCTAGTCCTAATTCTTTAACTAATTTGTAAAACTTTTCTTTTTCTTCCTTAGTAATTCCCCAAGCAAGACCTCTATTTTTTCCTCTTCTATTAGCCATAGCAAGATTTTCTTGTATTTCCATATCAGCAGCAGTACCTTGCATAGGGTCTTGGAACACTCTTCCGATGTGTTTAGCACGTTTATGTTCAGGAAGTTTTGTAATATCTTCTCCATCTAAAATAATAGTTCCAGTATCAACAGGAAATACACCAGCAACAACATTTAATATTGTACTTTTACCAGCTCCATTACCACCAATAACAGTCACAAAATCGCCTGGTTCTAATGTTAAATTAACATTATTAAGTACTTTATTTTCATTAATAGTACCAGGATTAAATGTTTTATTAATATTAGTAAGTTTAAGCATTGCTTCCATTATTGTTCTTCCTCGCTTTTAACCATTTTATTTCTGTCACTACTTTCTACAATCACTGGAGCAGTTAATGCAATTGCAACTAATACAGCAGTAAATAATTTTAAATCATCTGTATTTAAGCCAAGTTGTAAAACAACAGCAACAGCAGACCTATATACAATAGAACCAAATACAATTGCACTTAATTTTAATGCAAAATTTGTTCCTTTTCTTACAAGAACTTCTCCAATAATAATACTTGCTAAACCAATTACTATTGCACCAGTTCCCATTTTAACATCTGCATATCCTTGAGATTGAGTAACAAGTGCACCTGAGAATGCAACTAATGCATTTGCAATCATAAAACCAATGATTTTTGCATAGTTTGTGTCTACTCCTAATGATCTAACCATATTTTCATTAGAACCAGTGGCTCTAAGTGCAGAACCTATTTCAGTACCAAAAAACCAATACATTATTCCAATTACTAAAACAATAATTATAGCACCAATAATAATTGTAGACATCATTGTATTTATTCCTGTAGATTCAGAAAAACTTTTAAATATATTGTCATATTTAAGAAGGGGTATATTACTTCTTCCCATAATTCTTAAATTTATAGAGTATAAACTTAATTGAGTTAATATACCTGATAAAATTGCTGGTATTTTACACTTAGTATGTAAAAATCCTGTGATAAAACCTGCTATGGCACCACTAAATATTGCTGCTAATATTGCAAGGATAGGATTAACATTATTAGAAATTAATATCGCAGCAACACTTCCTCCTGTTGCAAATGACCCATCAACTGATAAATCAGATGTATTTAATAATCTAAATGTTATATAAACTCCTAAAGCCATTATTGCCCATAATAGACCTTGACTTAAAGCTCCTTGTAATGCTAATAAAATACTTTGCATATTTATTCTACAATAATTGCTTTACTAAGAATTTCTTCATCTATAGTGATACCTAATTGCTCCATAGCAGTTTTATTGATTGAAAGTTCACATTCTTCAGCAGGTAAATAGCCAATAGGCATTTTAGAAACATCTTCTCCATTTAAAACTTTTGCAGCCATTTCACCAGCTAAATAGCCTAAGTTGTAGTAATTGATTCCGTAAGTTGCTAAACCACCATTTTCAACAACTCCTATTTCACCTACGATAGTTGGTAAATTGTTAGCATGAGTAATTTGAGTAACATTAACCATTCCTTCTGCTAATAAGTTATCAGTAGGGATATATAATGCATCAACTTTTCCAATAATTGATTCAGTAACTTGTTGAATAGCATTTGAATCTGATACTGTAGCTTCTAGATAATCTAATCCTAATGAATCAATATATTCTTTAGCAATATTTGCTTGGAATATTGAGTTTTCTTCTGATCCTGTATACATAACACCGATAGTTTTTGTTTCAGGAAGTATTTGTAATAATAAATCAATTTGTTCTTTTACTGGAGTTAAATCACTTGTTCCACTTACATTTGTTTCAGGTAATTCATTTGATTTAACAAGACCAGCTGATTTTGGATCTGTAACAGAAGTAACAATTATAGGAATATCATCTGTTTTTGCAGCTACTGCTTGTGCAGCAGGTGTTGCATTTGCAAAGATAAGATCTACATTTGCATTTACAAACTTATTCGCAATTGTTTCACAATTAGATTGATCAGCTTGAGCATTGTGATAGTCAATTGTTAAATTTTCTCCTTCAACAAATCCATTATCAGCTAATGCAGCTTTAAATCCTTCTGTAGCAGAATCTAATGCAGGATGTTCGACAAATTGGATAGCTCCAATTGTTTTATGGTCAGAACTTTCAGATTCTGATGTAGTGGTAGAACCACCGTTGTTACAAGCCACTAATAGTAAGCACAGGGCTAATGTTGAAAATTTTTTAATAATTTTTATCATAATTTCTCTCCGTTTTTCCATTTATTGAAAATCTTTTCAATTCTATGATATTTTATTACTTTTTGTTTACATAGTCAATTTATCTTGATTGTTTTTATATTGTAAATAAGTAATCTAAATTAATTATATACTTTATTTATACTTATATAAGAATAAAAAAGCCTAATTACAGGCTTTTTGTATAATTTTTAATCTACGATGATTGCTTTACTTAAAATATCTTCTTCTATTGAAATATCTAGTTGTTCCATTACAGTTTTATTTATTGTAAGTTCACATTCTTCAGCTGGTAAATAACCAATAGGCATTTTTGAAATATCTTCACCATTTAAAACTTTTGCAGCCATTTCACCAGCTAAATAACCTAAATTATAGTAATCAATTCCATAAGTTCCTAAGCCACCATTTTTAGTCATTCCACCTTCTCCAACTACAACAGGTAAACCGTTATTATTAGTAACTTGAGCAACATTTGCCATTCCTTCAGCTAATAAATTGTCAGTTGGAATATATAATGCATCTACTTTACCAATTAATGATTCTGTAACTTGTTGAATAGCATTTGAATCAGATACTGTAGCTTCAACATAAGTTAAACCTAATGATTCAATGTATTCATTTGCAATATTTGCTTGGAATATTGAGTTTTCTTCTGATCCAGTATACATAACACCTATAGTTTTTGCTTCTGGTACTAATTGTAATAATAAATCAATTTGTTCTTTTACTGGAGTTAAATCACTTGTTCCACTTACATTTGTTTCAGGCAAGCTATTTGATTTAACAAGTCCAGCAGATTCAGGGTCTGTAACAGATGTAATAATAATAGGAATATCAGAAGTTTTTGCTGCTACTGCTTGAGCTGCTGGTGTTGCATTTGCAAAAATAAGATCTACATTTGCATTTACAAACTTATTCGCAATTGTTTCACAATTAGATTGATCAGCCTGAGCATTGTGATAGTCAATCGTTAAATTTTCTCCTTCAACAAATCCATTATCAGCTAAAGCATCTTTAAACCCCTTAGTAGCATTATCTAATGCAGGGTGCTCAACAAATTGAATTGCTCCTATTGTTATTTGTTTATTTTCTTCAGTTTCTGGTGCTGTAGTAGACTCTCCACTGTTACAAGCCACAAGTAATAAAACCAAGGCAAGTGTTAATACTTTTTTTAAACTTTTTTTCATACTTTCTCTCCATTTTTTCCGTTTATTGAAAAACTTTTCAATTATATGATATTTTATTACTTTTTATTTACATAGTCAATTTAGTTGCTTGATTTTATACTAAATTATGATATTATATTTTAGAAATCGTAGAGAAGACAAGTATATATTAATATTAATGTTTAGAAATAGGGATGGTTGATGAAAATCCTCACATAAATTAATATAGAAGCTACTTCTTAGAGTGACTAATAATCAACGTTGCTTCGCGTTATGAAGAATAAAGGTGCATACATTTTGTATGAATCAGGATGGTACCGCGTTATTACGTTCCTGCAATGTCAGGATTTTTTTATTTTATGAAAGGAAATGTATATGAAAAAACTTACAGGTAATGAAGTTAGAGCAATGTTCTTAGAATTCTTTAAAGGAAAAGGGCATATGGTAGAACCTGGAGCTAGTTTAGTTCCACATAGTGATCCAACTTTACTTTGGATTAACTCTGGTGTTGCTGCTTTAAAAAGATATTTTGATGGTAGTGAGAAACCAAAGAGTAATCGTATTACTAATGCACAAAAAAGTATTAGAACAAATGATATTGAAAATGTTGGTAAAACTGCAAGACATCACACTTTTTTTGAAATGTTAGGAAATTTTTCAATTGGAGATTATTTTAAAAAAGATGCAATTTTATTTGCATGGGAATTTTTAACTTCAGAAGAATGGATGGGCTTTGATAAGGATAAATTATATGTAACTGTGTATCCAGATGATGATGAAGCTTATGATATTTGGATAAATACTGTTAAAATTAATCCAAATCGTATTATGAAAACTGAAGAAAATTATTGGCAAATAGGAGAAGGACCAAGTGGACCTTGTAGTGAAATACACTATGATAGAGGTGAAGCTTATGATCCAGATAATTTAGGTGAAAAACTGTTTTTTGATGAACTGGAAAACGATAGATATATAGAAGTATGGAATATCGTATTTTCACAATATGATGCAAAAGAAGGGGTAGATAGAAAAGATTTTAAAGAATTACCTCAAAAAAATATTGATACTGGTATGGGTCTAGAAAGACTTGTTTGTTTAGTTCAAGATGGTGAAACAAACTTTGACACAGATTTATTTTTACCGATTATTCATGAAACTGAAAAACTTGCAAAATATAAATATGAAAATGAACATAAAATGGCTTATAGAGTTATCGCTGATCATATTAGAACTGTAACTTTTGCTTTAGCAGATGGTGCAAGCTTTTCTAATGAAGGTAGAGGTTATGTATTAAGAAGAGTACTAAGAAGAGCAGTTAGATATGGTAAGAGTATTGGAATTGAAGGTGCATTTATGTATTCTTTAGTTCAAACTGTGGCTGATATCATGGAAGATTTTTATCCTTATGTGCAAGATAAAGTATCACTTATTTCAAAACTTGTTAAAACTGAAGAAATTGCGTTTCATAGTACTTTAAAAAATGGAGAAAAATTATTATGGGATGCATTAGAAGATGCAAAAGATAGTAAATTGCTTAAGGGTGATGTTATATTTAAACTTTATGATACATATGGTTTCCCTAAAGAATTAACTATAGAAATCGCAACTGATAATGGTTATAAAGTAGATATGAAATTATTTGATGTTGAAATGAAAAAACAACAAGAAAGAGCAAGGTCTTCTAGAAGTGATGAACAATCAATGTCTAGTCAATCAGAAGATTTAATGAATTTTAAATCTGATTTTGAATTTTTAGGATATGAAGTAACTATAAACACTTCTAAAGTTGTTGGTTTATTTAAAGACGGTAAAAAAGTTGATAAGCTAACTGATGAAGGTTATGTAATTTTAGAAAAGACATGTTTCTATGCTGAAAGTGGAGGACAAGCATCTGATACTGGAATTTTATATAATGATGAATTTTTAGCTGATGTTGTTGATTGTCAAAAAGCTCCAAATAATCAACATATGCATATAATAAATGTTAAAAATGGTGTAATTAAAGTTGGTGATACAGTAACTGCTAAAGTTGATGAAGAAAGAAGAAATCTTATAAAAGCAAACCATTCATCACTACACTTATTAAACAGTGCTTTACATACTGTATTAGGTAGTCATATTAATCAAGCTGGTTCTTATTTAAATGATGAATATGGAAGATTTGACTTTACTCACTTTGAAAAAGTTAATGATGAAAAATTAAAAGAAATCGAAAATTTAGTTAATCTTTATATTATGCAAGATAATGAAGTTAAAACTGAAGTGTTACCAATAGAAGAAGCTTTAAAAAGCGGAGCTATAGCAATATTTGATGAAAAATATGATGATGAAGTAAGAGTTGTTTCTATGGGAGATGCATCTAAAGAATTTTGTGGTGGAACCCATGTTAACAATACTCAAGAAATAGGTGTATTTAAAATTGTTTCTGAAGAAAGTATTGGCTCTGGAATTAGAAGAATTGTAAGTAAAACTAAGATGGCTGCTTATAAAGAAATGAGTAAAGAAATTGACAGGTTATCTTCTATTGCAAAACAAATGAAATTAAATTCACCAACAGAAATTGAAAACAAATTAAATGTAATTCTTAATGAGAATAATGAACTTAAAAAAGAATTAAGTAAACAAAAAGAAAAAATGGCATTATTGAAAGCTGATGAATTAATTAGAAATTCAGAAGAAATAAATGGTTTAAATGTATTGATAATTAAAGATAATTCATTGACTTCTTCTAATATCAAAAATTTTGCAGAAACACTTAAAAACAAATTAAAAGATTCTGTAGTATTTATTAGTAGTAATGTTGATAACAAACTAGTCTTTGCATGTGCTTTAAGTAAGACTGCAGTGGAAAAGGGTTTAAATGCAGGAAAACTAATTAAACTTGCTGCATCATTATCAGATGGTAATGGTGGAGGAAGAAATGATTTAGCTCAAGGTGGAGGTAAAGACATTGCAAAAGAAGATTTAGTACTAGAAAAAATAAAAGAAGAAATTAAAAATATTTAAATCAAAATAAAGGAGCACTAATGAACGGGTGTTCTTTTATTTATGTTTTAATTTAATAGTATTAATATTTAATATTCTAATTGACTATACATTTTTAAATTAATAGTTTAAAATATTTATAAGAAAAAGGGGTGATTTAGGATGTCAAAATCAAATTTCACTGAGACAATGAGCTTTAAGTCAGATAAGATTCGTAGAGAAAACATTAGTCAAGTGCTAAAACTTACTCAAGAAGCGCTAGAAGAAAGAGGTTATAACGCCATTAACCAACTTGCGGGTTATTTAATTTCTAATGATCCTGCATATATTTCTAGTCACAAAAATGCAAGAAGCATTATACAGTCTGTTGAACGACATGAGCTTATTGAAGAACTCGTAAGATTTTATTTAGAGGAACATAGCTAAGTTTCATGAATAGAATTTTGGGCTTAGATTTAGGTAGTAAAACTTTAGGTATTGCAATAAGTGATCCTTTAGGAATTATTGCAAGAGCTGTTGAAACCATTAGATTTAATGAAGATGACTATGAAGAAGCACTAGAAAAGCTTCTTGTAGTTATTGACAATAATAATGTAAATAAAATAGTTCTTGGCTTACCTAAACATATGAATGGAGATATTGGAATAAGAGGGGAAATTTCAATAGAATTT
Source organism: Erysipelotrichaceae bacterium (assembly GCA_012523895.1). Lineage (GTDB taxonomy): Bacteria > Bacillota_I > Bacilli_A > Erysipelotrichales > Erysipelotrichaceae > UBA9076. The sequence goes on along the minus strand of JAAYSZ010000036.1, from coordinate 85,755 downwards.
AAAGATATGATTGAGGATGCTACCGGAATTGAAGTTGTTTTGATTGATGAAAGATTAACCACTGTTGCAGCTGAAAAAATATTAATACAGGGTAACGTATCAAGAAAAAACAGAAAAAAAGTTATTGATCAAATGGCTGCTGTTAATATATTACAAGGCTATTTAGATAGAAAGTAAAAGGGGCGTTACTCGCCCTTTTAATGAAGGAGATTAATTTAAATGGAAAATAACAAGTTTGTAATTTATGATGATGAAGGTTTTGAAAAAGAAATGCAAATTCTTTTTACTTTTGAAACTGATGATGATTTGAAATATGTAATATTTCACGAAGTTAATGATGACAGTGAATATTTTGTAAGTAGGTATACTGATGATGGTGAACTAATTTCAGAATTAAATGATGAAGAATATGAAATGTGCAATGAAATGCTTAATACTTTCTTTGATCAAATAGAGGCAAAAGATGAAAAACTTAATTAGATTATTATGTATTTTATTATTAATTACAGGCTGTTCAAGTAATAATGATAATGAAAAAACAAATAATGTTTCTAATAATGAACAGATAATTGAAGAAACTGAAGAAAACTTTGATGAGGCTGTAAAGTTAATTGAAGAAAATAATGATTCTACAGAGTTATTTGATGATACTATGGTAGTTGGAGAAGATGGTAAAGGATATGTAGAAGTGCCATCTAATTGGGTTAAATTTACTGATGCAAGTGGATCAGGTTCATTTCAATATTCAAGTCCAAATATGTCACATATTATTACTTTAGATAAAATAGTTTGGTCAGAAGAAGTACCGGTAGAAAATCAAACAGCTGAAGCTGTCGCAAATAATTATTTTGGATATTTTGAAAGTACTGGAATTACAAAAATTCAAGGTGCTATGGTAAATTATGATAATATTGATAAAGATGTTTATGAAATTTATGGATATTATGATAATGAACAATCAATTTGGATTGTAGATGTTTTAACTGATGAAAATGGTGATGTATATTTTGTTTCTATAGAAGGGTTATTTAATGAAGACATATTAAATATTTATAATTTAATAGTAAAGACATATAACTTTACAAAATAGAAGGGATAATTTATGGCACAAAAACGAAGAAAAAGAAAATTAAACTTAAAATTTATTTTTTTAATATTAATTATTATTTTAATTTTTTCAATTTTTACTTATTATAAAAATTCTTTGAAACCAGTAAGTAATACATCTGAAGAGGTAATATTCACTGTTGATAAAGGTTCTTCTACTAAAACTATTGTAAAAAAATTAGAAGAAGAAAATTTAATTAAAGATTCTAATACTGCGTATTTATTTATTAAATCTAATGATTTAACAAATATTAAAGCAGGTGAATATATATTAGATAGAAGTTGGGATGTAGAAACAATATTTCAATATATAAATGTTGCAACTAATGCAATAAGTGATGATGTTAAAGTTACAATTATAGAAGGTGATTGGGCAAAAGATATAGCTAAAAAATTATCAGTTGCTACAAACATTCCGATAGATGATTATCTTAACTTGTGGAATGATGAAGCATATGTAAGGAGTTTAATGGATAAATATCCTTTTATAACTGAAGAAATTTTTAATCCTAATACAAGAGTATTATTAGAAGGTTACTTATTTCCTAATACATATTTATTTTTTAAGGAAACAGATGTTAATGCTGTTACTACTAAAATTTTGGATGAAACATTAAATGTGTATAATGAATATAAAGATGAAATTGAAAATCATAATCTTAGTACTCATGAATTATTTACTTTATCAAGTATTGTTCAATATGAAGCAAGTAAAGTAGAAGATATGAAATTAATTGCTGGAGTATTTTATAATAGGATGGATATTAATATGAAATTACAAAGTAGTGTTACAGTTTGTTATGCAATTGACAAAGAAAAAGAAGATAGTTGGATGAATTGTGAAGTGAATCCAAATTTTGATTCACCATACAATACATACAAATATGAAGGTTTACCTCCTGGACCTATCTTAAATCCAGGGAAAAGTGCCATAGAAGCAACTTTAAATCCTACCCCAAATGATTATTTATATTTTATGGCAGATGTATATGGAGACGGAACAGTGTATTATGCTAAAACATATAAAGAACATAGTGCAAATGTTTCTAAGTATTTAAAATAATGAAACCGATTATTATAGGTATTGCAGGGGGTAGTGCATCAGGAAAATCTTCAATTGCATTAAAATTATATAAGCAATTTGAAGAAAGAAAATCTGTTATTATAATTAGACAAGATGATTATTACAAAGATCAATCTCACTTAAGTATGGAAGAAAGAGTAAAGACTAATTATGATCATCCATTCGCTTTTGATACTGAGTTATTAGTAAAACATTTAAATTCATTATCACAAGGTATTACAATAATTAAACCTATTTACGATTTTACACAGCATACTAGAAGTAAAGATACTGAAATTATTGAACCAAGTGACGTAATAATTCTTGAGGGTTTATTAGTTTTAGAAGATGAATTAATTAGAAATAAATTAGATATAAAAATATTTGTAGATACAGATGCAGATGTAAGGTTTATTAGAAGGCTTCAAAGAGATGTTTTAGAAAGAGGCAGAACAATGGATTCAGTAATCAAACAATATTTAACTACTGTTAAACCAATGCATGAGGGATTTGTTGAACCAAGTAAAAAATATGCAGATGTTATAATACCTGAAGGTGGTCACAACATTGTTGCTATAGACTTGTTAAACACAAAAATAAATAGTATCATTACACAGACAGTATTATAATTTTAAACAATTAAGGAGCAAGATATGACAAACGAAAAAATTTATGTAACTGAAGAAGGTCTTAAAGATCTTCAAGAACAATATAATAATTTAGTTCATGTAGTAAGAGAAGAAATTACTGAAGAATTAAAAGCTGCTAGGGCTCAAGGTGACTTATCGGAAAACGCAGATTATGACGCTGCTAGAGATCGTCAAGCTCAAAACGAAGCTAAAATTAGAGAACTAGAATTTATGTTAGGTAATTATGAAATTATTGACACTAAAAAAAGCGGTTCAAAAACTGTAAAAATCGGATCAACTGTTAAAGTAGAATTTATGGATACTAAAGAATTAGTAACTTATACAATTGTTGGTTCTACTGAGTCTGATCCATTAAATGGTAAGTTATCTAATGTTACACCTTTAGCTGAAGCAATTCTTGAAAGAAAAGTAGGCAGTACCGTAACAGTAGATGTTGAAAATTCTTATAAAGTAACAATTGTTGCAATTGAATAAGGATAATTATAAATTTAAACAATAAATGAGTAGGTGATTATATGTATAAACTACTCATTTTTTTAATTGCATTGTTTTTAGTTGTTTCTATTGAATTTAAAGTTATTGATTTATCTAAATTATCTAAAAAATATATTACTGTTGAAATTAATGGTGCTATAAGTAATCCAGGGTTTTATAGTATAAAAAAAGGATCTAATATTAATGATTTATTAGCACTTGTAAATGTTGAAGAAAATGCAGATTTAAGTACTATAAACAAGCAACTAGAGCTAAGTGATAAAGATATATTGTATATTCCAATAAAACAAGAAACTGCTCTTGTTTCAATCAATACAGCAAGTCTTAATCAATTAATGATGTTACCAGGTATTGGAGAAGTAACAGCTAAAAAAATAATTGAATATAGAGAAAATAAATTATTTCAAAGTATTGAAGAATTAAAGAATGTATCTGGAATAGGCGATGCTAAATATGAGGCCATATGTTCACTGATTTCTCTTTAAAAAATAGATGGATATTAACTTCAGTACTATTAATTATTGTAATTTTATTAAAAGATAAGCTTGGTATAAATATATTAATCTTAGTATCTGGTTTTTGGTTAATAAAATATAAAGATAAATCTATTGTTTTAATACTATGTTTAATATTAATAGTATTTATTAATAGATATAATGAAAAACCATATACTAATATTACTGGCTATATTACTAAGGTTACCAGTTCATATATAATAATTGAAAATTTAAAGACAAAAACAATAGTTTATACAGATAGAAAATACATTATTGATAGTAAAGTAAATATTAAAGGATATTATGAATATCTAGATAGAAGACCAGGTTTTTTTAATTTTGATTTTAATGATTATTTAAATAAAAAAGGTGTCTTCTATAAACTAAAAAATACTGACATTAATATAATAAATAATGGAAAAACTATAAGATCTTTTATACAAGTAAAAATTGATAATTTAAATTTTAACAATAAATCTTGGTTATATAAATCATTATTAAATATTACTTATAAGGACGATATAGAATCTATTTTTCTAACTTCAGGATTTAATATACTTGGATTTATTTTAATAATTAAAAAACTTTTAAATAGACTTTTTTATAAAAAAACCATTAATAAAATTGAAATAATATTATTAATGATTTTAGGTATTATTTATACTTTCCCAATAAAAATTATAAGGTTATTGATATTTAAAGTAATTAAACAATTTAATTTAAATAATAAAGATAAAATAGGCTTAAGTATTGTTTTACTTTTATTAATTGATCCTAATCAAGTATTTAATATTGGTTTTTGGATATTGATAGGATTTTATTATTCTGATTATTTATTTAAAGAAAGACCAAAAAGATATTTATATATGTTTTTTATTCAAGGATTATTTAATAAACAATTTAATTTTATATTAACTATTCTTTATATTTTTTATGTTTATTTTCTTGGAATAATTTATATATTATCAATTATTACTTTATTTATTAAAAGCAATATTTTTTATTTTGTAATCGAAATATATAACTATTTCTTTAATTTAATAGATACATTTAATATATACGGTTATCCATTAGGAATAGGAATTTTATTTATTATTTATATTAATTATTTATTAAAAAATAATAAACTTAGATGGTATTTTACAATAATATTTTATATGTTAATTCTTAAATTTGGATATATCCATATTTTAAGTGAAGTTACCTTTATTAATGTAGGACAAGGAGATTCTATATTAATAAGATCATATTTTAATAAAACTAATATATTAATAGATACAGGTTCTAAATATCAATATTCCTATTTAAAGCAATATTTAAATGCTAAAGGTATTTCTAAAATAGATACTTTAATAATTACACATTATGATGAAGATCACTGTGGTAATATAGATAATTTATTTAATGATTTTAATGTAATAGAAATAAAAGATTTTTATATTGAAGAATTTAAAGTTAATGAATTTACTTTTTATGATTTAAATCAATTTAAAGGAAAAGATGAAAATGATAATTCTTTAGTTCATTATACTAATATTAATAATATATCATTTTTATTTACTGGGGATATTTCAAAAGAAATAGAAGATAAGATAATTAAAAAATATGATTTGTTAGAAGTAGACATATTAAAACTTGCACATCATGGAAGTAATACAAGTTCAAGTAAAAATTTCATTAAACAAGTTAATCCCAAAATTGCAATTATTTCTAGTGGTAAAAACAATTTATATAAACATCCTTCAATTGAAGTATTAAACTTATTAGATAATGAAGGAATATTTTATTTAGATACTAAAAATGAAGGAGATATAACTATATATTTCACTAAAATCTTTAATGTTTTTTACACTAGTAAGGGAAGAATTGGTATAATCAAATAATGATATACTTAATTACTGGAGAAGATTTACAATTAATTAAAAATAAAATTAAAGATATACTGAAAAATGAAACAATTGATAGTTTTGATATTAGTGAATTTGATGGAACTGATAAAAAAATAAATATTGATTTATTAATACAAGACTGTAACTCAATACCAATGTTTAGTAGTAAAAAGGTTGTTTTTATTAATAAACCTATTTTTCTTACATCAGAATTTTCTTTAGATGAAAATAGTCAAAAGAAATTTATAGAGTTAATAAAAAATGATTTTAGTGGACTTTATTTAATAATGTATGGAAATATTAATGTAGATAAAAGAAAAACACTTTATAAAACACTAGTTAAACATGCAAAAATCATTAATATAGAACAAATAAAACAATATGAATTTAATTCCATTGTGAAAAACGCTTTAAATAAATACAATATTAAACTTACTAATGAAGCATTGGATGAACTATTAAATAGATTACCAATTGATTTAATAAATTTAAAAACTGAAATTAATAAATTAAGTTCTTTTGAAGAAATTATTGAATTAGAAGATATTAAAAATTTAATCAATAAGCCATTAGAAGATGATATTTTTAGCTTAATTAATGCAATTTTAGATAAAAATTTAGATAATTCAATACAGTATTGGAGAGATTTAAAAAAACAAAATTATGATGGTGTAGGTGCATCTTTAATATTGTCTACTCAAATTCGATTTATGTTTAAAGTTAAATATTTATATTCTTTAGGATTTTCAAGTGAACAAATTGCATCAAGAATAAAAGCACATCCTTATAGAATAAAAATTGTTTTAAGAAGAATCAATGTATTTACAATTAATCAGCTTTTATCAATGTTAAATGAATTAGCTACTTTAGATCAAAATATTAAAACCGGTAAAATTGAAGCAAACAATGGTTTTGAATTATTTTTAGTTAATATGACAAGGTAATTATAGATTATAGAAAGAAAATTATGAAAAAAATAGAATTATTAGCTCCAGCAGGTAATATGGAATCATTAATTGCTGCAGTAAATAGCGGTGCTGATGCAGTATATATGGGTGGAATTTCTTTTGGAGCTAGAGCATATGCAAATAATTTTGATAGAGATGGATTTAAAGAAGCTATTAATTTTTGTCATGAAAGAGGAGTAAATGTTTATGTGACAATGAATACTCTTTTATTTGAAAATGAAATTGAAAAAGCAATTAAGGAAGTGGATTTTTATTATAAAAATCAAGTTGATGCTTTAATTATTCAAGATTTAGGTCTATTTAATATAATAAGAAAAATATATCCTGATTTAGATTTACATTGCTCTACTCAGATGCATATTCATAATGTTAATGGTGTTAAATTCATGAAAGAAAAAGGTGCAAAAAGAATAATTCTTGCAAGAGAAACACCATTAGAAATTGTAAAAAAATGTGTTAAAACAGGAATAGAAATTGAAGTGTTTTCATATGGTGCTTTGTGTATGTCTTATAGTGGACAATGCTTAATGAGTAGTTTACTTCAAAATAGGTCAGGTAATAGGGGAGTTTGTGCTCAACATTGTAGATTACAATATAAATTATTTGATTCTACCTCTAATACTTATTTAAACACAGATGAATATTTACTTAGTCCAAAAGATTTAAATTTAATTAATAAAATTCCTGAATTAATTGAATTAGGAGTTTCTAGTTTAAAAATTGAAGGAAGAATGAAAAGAAGTGAATATGTCGGTCTTGTAGTAAGTATATTTAGAAAAGCAATTGATTTTTATTATGAAGGTAAAAAATTTTCATTAAATAAGAATGAATTAAAACACCTTAAATTATTATTTAATAGGGGTTTTACTGAAGGTAAGATGTTTGATAAAAATGATGACTTATTTATGAATCCATATAGACCTAATCATTTAGGTATTCCTATTGGAAAAGTAGTTAGTTTTTCTAAAAAGTTTATTAACATAAAATTAAGTGAAGAATTAAATCAAAATGATGGAATTAGAATAATTAATTCTAATGAAGATTTTGGAATGAATATTAACAAATTATATTTAAACAACAAATTAGTTAATAAAGGAACTATTAATCAAATTGTTTCTATTGAAAAAAGAGGAAAAGTTGATATAGGAGATGTTGTATTAAAAACAACTGATTATATCTTGAATAAAAATATATCTGATAATAATGAAATATTACAAAGAAGAGTAATGATTAAAGGCCATGTATATGCAAAGGTAAACCATCCCTTAATTTTAGAAGTATCTGATAATAAAAATACTGTAATAGTAGATTCTGATTTTATATGTGAAAAACCTTTAAAAATCCCTGTATCTTTTGAAAAAATATGTGAACAATTAAATAAAACAAATGATACACCTTATACTTTTGATACAATCACAAAAGATATTGATGATATATTTATACCTATAAAATCAATTAACGAAGTAAGAAGAAATGCTTTAGAAAAACTATCAGAATTAAGAATAAATAAATATAAAAGAAATACTAAAAATCATTATATAAAAGCTAATTTAAAAGAAAATAATACTATATACAACATTTATGAAATAGACAATATTAATCAAATAAAAAAAGATGGAATAATGTTTTCTAATAAAAAAGATGTGTTAGAATCAAATAATGATATAAATTTTATAGGATATGTTGTTAATGAAGAATCTATTAAATTTAACACAAAATATACTATGGCATCTCAAATAGGAGATTTATATCAAAGTAAATCTATATTACTTGCAAGTCACACACTTAATGCTTCTAATAGTTATGCAGTTGAATTTCTATTAGAAAATGGATGTGTTAATGTATGTTATTCTTTAGAATTAAATGAAGATAAAATTAAAAAAATTGAAGAAGCTTTTTTTAAACGATTTAATTTTTACCCAAATACATCTACATTTATTTTTGGAAGAAGAGATTTAATGATTACTAAACAAGATATTGCATATAAAGGCAATATTAATCACAAATTTTATTTAGAAAATTTTAAAAAACAAAGATTTGCACTAGTAAAAGATGAATTAGGTTTTACTCATATTTTAGAAGATGAAGTATTTAAATTAAAAAATTATATAACAAAGGGAAAATATATTCGTTTAAATATGGTGAAACAATTTAACATGGAGGATAATAATGAAGAGTTTTATTAAAGAATTTAAAGAATTTGCGATGAAAGGCAATGTTGTTGATTTAGCAGTAGGTATGATGATTGGATCTTCATTTGGTGCTATTGTTACTTCACTTGTTAATGATATATTAACACCATTAATTTCATTTATTATTGGTAGTCCAGACTTTAGTCATCTTAAAGTTTTATTAATTGACAAAGGGGAAGAATCTGTATATTTAAATTATGGTTTGTTTATTCAAACAATATTCAATTTTATAATTATTGCTTTTTGTATTTTTTTAATGGTTAAAGCAATTAACAAATTAAGAACCCCTAAGGAAGAACTTGTTACTGAACCTGTTATTAGCGATGAAACAAAAGCATTAAATGAAATTATTTCAATTTTAAAAGAAAAATAAGCACCTTTAATATAAGTGCTTTTTTTGTTATAATTATTCAGGATTAGGAGGAGTGTATGTTCCTAAAAAGAATTGAAATGCAAGGGTTTAAATCGTTTGCTGATAGAGTGGTAATAAGCTTTGATAGTCCAATTACTGGAGTTGTTGGTCCAAATGGATGTGGAAAGAGTAATATTGCTGATGCTATTAGATGGGTTTTAGGTGAACAATCAGTAAAAAGCTTAAGAGGTTCTACTATGGAAGATGTTATTTTTAATGGTAGTGCAGATAGAAAAAGAGTTAATATGGCTGAAGTTACCTTAGTTTTTAATAACTCAAATAAGTCTTTAAACTCTGATTTAGATGAAATAGAAGTAACTAGAAGATTATATAGAAATAAAGATGCTGAGTATCTTATTAATAGAAATAGAGTAAGATTAAAAGATATTGTTGATTTAATATTAGATACAGGTATTGGGAAAGATTCTTTAAGTATGATTTCTCAAGGAAATATAACACAATTTGCTGAATCTAAACCTCTTGAAAGAAGAGGAGTTTTTGAAGAAGCTGCTGGAGTAGCTAAATATAAGAAAAGAAAAATTGAATCTTTAGCAAAACTTGAAAGAACAAAAGAAAATATAGATAGAATTCAAGACATTATTAGTGAATTAGAAAAACAAGTTTCTCCTTTAAAAAGACAAGCTAGAAAAGCTGAAATATATAGGGAAAAGAAACAAAGACTTGAACAAATAGAAACTAGTGTTCTTGTAAATGAAATTGATCATATTAATGAATCTATTGCTGAATTAGATAAAGAAATTTTTAATATGGAATCTTCTACTGTAATGCAGCAAACTTCAATAAATGTTCATGAAGTTCAAAATCAAGAATCAAGAAAAGAAATGAATAATTTAGAAAAAGAAATCAATAATAATCAAGATCAAATGATGAAAGTTATTAATGAAATTCAAATTCTTGAAACAAGGAAAATCGAGCTAGATGAAAAAAGAAAATATGCTATTGAAGTAGGGGATAGTAAGCAAAAAATTATAGAACTTCAGCATTTATTAGAAGAAGCAAAGATTGAATATGATGATAGATTAAATAGATTTGAAGCTTTTCAAACTGAAATAGATTTATTATCTAGTAAATTACATCAAGTTGCATTTGATATTACAGAAAATAGACAGGCTTTTGAAGAAAACAATAGTATTTTAAGAAGACTTCAAAATAGAAAAGATGTACTAAAAAACATTGTTAAAGAACCATTTAACAATCAAGCTGGAGTTAAAGCTATTGTAGATAACAAATCGAGTTTGAATGGTGTTTTAGGTGTTGTTGGACAAGTATTAATACCTCAAAATGGATATGAAGAAGCTATTTCTGTTGCAATTGGTGGTGCATTATACAATATTGTTACTACAGATGAATCTTCAGCGAGAAATGCTATAAATTTTTTAAAGAAAAACCACAGTGGAAGAGCTACATTTTTACCTCTTACTGTATTAAATCCTAGATTTTTATCTAAAGAACATGAAATTATTTGTGAAAACAATGAAGGTTATCTAGGTGTTGCAAGTGACTTTGTAGAAACTGATTCAAAATTTGATTTAGTTAAGTATTCATTACTTCAAAACGTAATTGTTGTAGATAATTTAGAAAGTGGTAACTATCTTGCATCATTATTAAAATATAGTTATAAAATTGTTACTTTAGATGGAGATGTTATTCATAGAGGTGGTTCTATGACTGGTGGAAAAATTAAAAATAGTACATCTTTAATTACTGTTGAAAAAGAACTAAAAGATGTTAGAAACCGCATTGAATCACAAAATGCAAAAGTATCCTTATCTTTAAATAAACTTCAAGAATCTCAAGATAATAAAGCTACTATAGAAAGTTCTTTAACAGAAAATAGGATAGCTATGGCTCATTTAGAGCCAGTTGTAGAAGCTAAAAGAGCTAAATATGAAAGATTAAAAAATGATTTAGAACAATTAGATCCTAATATTGGTGAAAATAATGTTTCTATTGTTGATGATGTTATTATCAATTTAAATAATTCATATTCATTAAGAGATGAATTAACTATGAATATTAGATCTAAAAGAGAAAAAAGAACTAAATTACATCAAGAAGTTGAAAGAAGAGAAGCTCAAATAAGACAACTTAGAAAATCTTATGATGAATCTAGTTCTAAAATGAATAACCTTAAAATAGATTTAGCTAAACTTGAAACAAATTTAGTTAACTTTTTAGAAAGATTAGCTAATGAATATCAAATGACTTATGAATTTGCAAAAACTAAGGTTATTGATGAACCTTTAGAAAACGCTAGAAATGAAGTAATTAAACTAAGACATGAAATTGATAATTTAGGTAACATTAATATGAATGCTCCAGAAGAGTATGAAGAAGTTAACACTAGATATGAATTTATGCTTTCACAAGCTAATGAACTAATTGAAAGTAGAGATAATTTACTTGCCGCAATTGATGAATTAGATACTACAATGATTAAGCAATTTAGCGAAATGTTTAATCTTATTAATATTGAATTTAATAAAATATTTAGAAATTTATTTGGTGGTGGAAAAGCTAGTTTAGTTTTAGAAGACATTAATGATATATTGAATACAGGAATAGATATTGATGTTCAACCTCCAGGAAAATCAATTACTAATATAAGATTGTTATCTGGTGGTGAAAAAAGTTTAATTGCAATTTGTGTATTATTTGCAATACTTAAGGTGAAAGCAGTTCCTTTAGTAATATTTGATGAAGTTGAAGCAGCATTAGACCAAAGCAATGTTGAAAGATTTGCTAAGTATTTAAAAGATTTTACTGATAATACTCAATTTATTGTAGTAACACATAGACCAGGAACAATGGCTGAATGTGATGTACTATACGGTGTTACAATGCAAAAACAAGGTATTTCACAAATGTTAAAGGTAGAATTAACTACTGCAATCGATATGGCACCTAAGGAAGGAGAGATTTAATGTTTTTAAATAAGTTAAAAAACGTATTTAAAAAGAAAGATGATCAAGCTATATATCTAAGTGGTTTTAAAAAGTCTAATGAATCTTTTGGTAAAAGATTAGATGGATTATCTTATAAATATACTGGTATTAATGATGAATTTCTTGAAGAATTAACTATTGTTTTACTTGAAAGTGATATTGGTATAGAAATTGCAGATTTAATATGTGAACGTCTTAAAGATATGGCTAAAGATTATCCGTCAGTTTCTTTTAAATGGGCAATGAATTTTGTAATTGAAATTATGAGTGAAATTTATAATGAAACTGAAGATACAGAAATTATTTACAATGAAAATGGTCCAACTATTATGCTTATTGTTGGAGTTAATGGAAGTGGTAAAACAACTTCTATTGCAAAACTTGTACGATATTATAAGGAAAAAGGAAAAAAGGTTGCTGTTGTTGCAGCTGACACATTTAGAGCTGGTGCTATTGAACAGTTGGATACATGGGCTCAAAGGCTTGGAGTTCATTGTGTAAAAGGTATAGAAAATGGAGATCCAAGCGCTGTATTAGTAGATGGTTGTAGATATGCAAAAGAAAATGATATTGATATTTTGTTATGTGATACAGCTGGAAGATTACAAAATAAAGTTAGTTTAATGAATGAGCTTGCTAAGATGCATAAAGTTATTGGTAGAGAGATTGAAAATGCACCTCATAATGTATGGTTAGTATTAGATGGTACTACTGGCCAAAATGGATTATCACAAGCAATGATATTTGATGAAGCTACAAATCTAACTGGTATTATCCTTACAAAGATGGATGGTACTGCTAAAGGTGGTATTATTGTTGCTATTAAACATAAATTAAAAATACCAGTTTATTTTATTGGTCTAGGTGAAAAACCTGAAGATTTAAGACCTTTTGATTTAAATTCATATTTGTATAGTATTTCATCTGGTTTAGAAAATGCAAAATAAAACAATATATATTAATGCATTATTAGATAGATATGGTACTCTTTTAACAAAAAAACAGCTACATGTCTGTAATTTGTATTATGTAGAAGATTTATCTCTTGCAGAAATTGCTGAATTAGAATCTGTTAGCAGAACAGCAATTCATGATATAATAAAAAGAAGTGAACAACTATTATTAAAATATGAAAATAAATTAAAAATATATGAATCTTTTTTAAAAAGAATGAAACTTTATAAAGAAATAAAATCAATAGGGGATAAAGAAATAATTAATCTAATAGATAAATGTATTGATACTGAGATATAGGAGGATAAATATGAGTAAAATAATTTCAGTGAATTCAGGATCATCTTCGTTAAAATTTCAACTTTTTGAAATGCCTGACGAAAAAGTATTAACATCGGGTCAAGCCGAAAGAATTGGATTAGAAATGGGGATTTTTACAATTAAAGTAAATGGTGAAAAATATACAAAAGAATTACCTATTCCTAATCATAAAGTTGCGGTTGATTTACTGCTAGAAGCTTTTAAAGAGTATAAAATTGTAGAGTCACTTGATGAAATTACAGGTGCAGGTCATAGAGTTGTACAAGGTGGTTCATATTATGGTGAATCAGTTGTAGTTGATGATTTAGTTGTTGAAAGAGTTAAAGAATTAATTCCATTAGCTCCATTACACAATCCAGCACATTTAGTATGCTATGAAGCATTTAAAGAAGCATTACCACATCTTGGTCATGTATTTGTATTTGATACAGCATATCATCAAACAATGACAGAAGAATCTTTTATATTCCCAGTACCTTATGAGTGGTATACAGATTATAAAGTAAGACGTTATGGAGCTCATGGTACATCTCATCAGTATATTGCACAAAGAACTGCTGAATTAATGGGCAAAAATGTTGAAGATATTAATGTAATTACATGTCATTTAGGTAACGGTGCTTCAATTACTGCAATTAAAGGTGGAAAATGTGTTAATACATCAATGGGATTATCTCCACTTGGTGGAATTATGATGGGAACTAGATGTGGTGACTTAGATCCTACAGTAATTTACTACATGGCGAATCAACTTAAATGTACAGCTGATGAAATGGAAGTTTATTTAAATAAACATTCAGGAATGCTAGGTGTTTCTGGAGTATCTAGTGATGCTAGAGATGTTGGAGATGCAGCTAAAGAAGGAAATAAAAGAGCTATATTAACTCAAGAAATCTATGTTAATAGAGTAATTAATGTAGTTGGTGGTTATTATATGCAATTAGGTTCTGTTGATGCAATTGCATTTACAGCTGGTCTTGGTGAAAATGATACTTATTTAAGAGGTAAAATTCTTGAAGCTCTTGAAGAAGGAATGGGTTTATCAATCGATTATGAATTAAATGCAGTTTCTAGAGCTAAAGAAATTAAATTAAGTAAAGAAGATTCTAAAGTTGCAGTTTATATAGTTCCTACAAATGAAGAATTAGTTATTGCTAGAGATACACATAGATTATTAAAATAATGTATTATAATAAATTTATTGAAAAAATTAAAAAATTTGATGTAATTACAATATTTAGACATATTAATCCAGACGCAGATGCTTTTGGAAGTCAATTGGGATTAAAATATTGGTTAAACTTAAATTTTCCTGAAAAAGAAGTATATGTTTTAGGTGATGAAAATTCCAATGATGATTTTTTTCCAAAGATGGATGTTATATCTGATGTTTTAATAGAGCAATCACTAGCTATTATTGTAGATAGTGCAACAAGTGAAAGAATTGATGGAAACTATAATAAAGCTTCATATATTATAAAAATAGACCATCATGTTGATGTAGATCCATATGGCGACTTAAATATTGTTGAAGTTAAATCAGCAGCAACTTGTCAATTACTTGCAAAAATGTTTTTCTCTTTTGAAGAATATAAAATGAATAAGAATATTGCTGAAACTCTTTATAGAGGATTATTAACCGATACTCTTGCATTTAAAACAAGTAATACTACATCAGAAAGTTTATTAATAGCATCAAAATTAAGTGAATATGGCTTAGATATACCTCAGTTAAATAGAGATATGTTCGATAAAAGCTTATCTGAATTTATATTCTCATCTAAATTAAGAAGTAAATTACAGTTATCAAAAGATAAGAAACTTGGATATGTAATTATGAATTTAGATGAAGTTAATAACTCTGGTCTTGAAGCTCATCAAATTAGAAGTAATGTTTCAGAATTTAATGCAATAAAAGAATTAGAAATATGGTGTGTATTTACACAAAAAATAGAAAATAATCAAATTCTTTATGATGGTTCACTAAGATCTAAAACAATTGTAATTAATGAATTAGCACAAAAATTTAATGGTGGCGGTCATAAAAACGCATGTGGAGTAAAAGATTTAACTAAAGAGGATTTAAATATAATTATTAATGAATTAACATTATTATCAAGTAAATAAAAATTTACTAAAACATACTAAAAATACTATTGTATTAAATAAATTATGTTATAATACCTAGGTGGAGGAAAATAAAATGAGTGAAGTAATTAATAAAAAAGCTTTAGCTGACTTATTAGCTGAAGAAGCTGGGATGACTAAAAAAGATGCTGCTACTACATTAGATATAGTATTTAATACTATAACTGAATCACTTTCTGAAGGTAAGAAAGTAGATATAGCTGGCTTTGGGAAATTTGAAGTTAGAGAAAGAGCAGCTCGTACTGGAATTAATCCAAGAACTAAAGAACCATTAGAAATCCCTGCAAGCAAAGTTACTGGTTTTAAAGCTGCAAAAGCTTTAAAAGACGCTGTAAATAAATAAGTAATATTAAAAAAACAATCTATTAATTAAAAATGATTGTTTTTTTATACATCAATAATAAAAATGTAAAAAAGAGCTATTTAATATTTATAGTAATTATTAAAATATATAAACATAATAAATATTACATATATGCATATAAATCAACATATAATATAAATTAAACAATTATAAAATAGGGGAGAAGACATTTTTATTTTTATAAGGTTCTTTTTATAAAAAATAAAATAAATTATAAACAAAGTTATTAATTAATAATTAATTTTGTAATAATAAAAATAATCAAAACAATTAATATTGTGATTGTTTTAACATATGAGAACAAGTTAATAAGTTGGTATTTAATTAATAAAAATATATAAGAAATATATAACATATTTAACTTAATAAAATAAAGTAAATTATTTATAAATGAATAAATTATTATAAATAATAAAATATATAAATAGAATAAATATAATTCATCAATGAGTATTAAATCTATAATTGAAATAGATCTATATTCTTAGTAACATATTAATTTATAAAGTGTATATTAAAAAAAGTTGTATTGAAATGAATAATTAATCTACAAAAAGTACTATTAATAAATATTACTGATATACGTACTTATAAATAAAAAAATCGTATATATACACTACTTCGCATAATGTATATTATACGATTTTTATTTATATTCTTATAAACAGTTGTTTTACTTTAAATATTCTAACAATGATTCCCCATATTTAGGCATCTTAACTTTAAAATTATTAGCTACTGTAGCACCTGCATCAGCAAACGTTTTACCTGGTCTTAATAGTCCAGTACCTTTCATAGATTTAGAATATAAGAATAGAGGTACTAATTCTCTTGTATGATCTGTGCCCTTCCATGTTGGGTCATTACCATGGTCTGCAGTAATTAATACTAAATCATCTTCATTTAATTTTTCTATTAATTTACCTAATAGAACATCAAAATCTTCTAATTCTTTTTTATATCCTTCAGAATTTCTTCTATGTCCCCATTTAGCATCAAAATCAACTAAATTAGTAAAACACATACCTGTAAAATCTTTATCAGCAATTTCAATTGTTTGTTCCATTCCATGAATACTAGATTGTGATTTGTATGCTTCTGTAATACCTTTGTTTACAAATATATCTGCAATTTTACCAATGCTTATTACATCATATCCAGAATCTTTTAATTCATCTAATACAGTTCTATCAAATGGTTCTAGTGCCCAATCATGTCTATTTGGTGTACGAACAAATTCACCTTTTTTATTGCCTATAAATGGTCTTGAAATAATTCTTCCAACTTTCCATTCAGGTTTCATAGTTATTTCTCTTGCAATTTCACAATATCTATTTAACTCATCTAAACCAAATGTCTCTTCATGAGCCGCAATTTGTAAAACTGAATCTGCAGAAGTGTAAACAATCATTTCTTTAGTTTCCATATGTCTTTCACCAAGTTCATCAAGAATCTCAGTTCCACTTGCTGCTTTATTTCCAATTACCTTATAACCAGTTTTTTCCTCCAATTCATCAATTAATTCTTTAGGAAAGCCTGTGTCTGTAAAGGTTATAAATGGTTCATCAATATAAAGTCCCATAAGCTCCCAATGTCCAGTCATTGTATCTTTACCAACGCTTGCTTCTTCTAATTTTAAATAATAACCTTTCGTATCTGGAATAGGATCCATACCCATAATATCGTGTAAGTTTCCTGCTCCTAATTTTTGTAAATTTGGCATATAAATGCCTCCAGTAGCTCTTGATAAGTTTCCTATAGTATCTGCTCCTTCATCATCAAACTTATAAGAGTCAGGTGCAGAACCAAAACCACAAGAATCTACTACAATTGCAAATACTCTTTTAAATTTCATCGTCATCTCCCTTTAATTGTGGAAAGAAATTATTATAACTTTCCTTTAATCTTTCTTTTTGAACGTGTGTATATATTTCAGTAGTTCTAATATCACTATGACCTAGTAATTCCTGTATTGTTCTTAAATCAGCTCCACCTTCTAATAAGTGTGTCGCAAAGCTGTGTCTAAGTTTATGTGGAGTTATTTTTTTAGTGATACCTACTTCTTCACATACAAATTTTATCATGTTTTCAACGTATTCTGTAGTAATATGTTTACCAAATCTATTTATAAAAAATAAATTTGTTCTTTTCTTCAGCCATAAGGGTCTAACATTATTATAGTAATTTTTAATAACAGCTAAGCTATTTTCAGGAATTGGAATAATTCTTTCTTTACTACCCTTCCCTAAAACTCTTAAAATCTTTTGTTCTAAGTTAACCTGACTAACAGTCAGTTTAGTGCATTCACTAACTCGTAATCCACAACAATATATTGTTTCAAGTAATGCATGATTTAATACATCTTGATTTTCATTTGTGAAATATGCCATTATTTTATCAACTTCATCTATAGTCGCAAATATTGGCAATCTTTTGCTTTTATTTTTAACTTCTAAATTTAAAGTAGGATCTTTTAAATCATATTTAAAAGATATAAATCGATGAAAAGAACGTATAGAAGAAGCCATTCTTGCTACAGATGAACTAGCTTTAAAAGTTGATTGATTTTTGATAAACTCATTAATTAAATCAAATTTAACATCTTCTACATCTTCAATTCCTTCAGTACTTAAAAAACCTAAGTACTTGTCTAAATCACTACTATAGTTTTTAATAGTTAGTTCACTCTTAGACTCATTAATTCTTAAATTTACAAGATATTCTTTAAAAAGTTTTTCTAATTTCATAATTTATCTTTCTTCTTTAAAATATCGCTAGCTCTTTTCAAATTACCATTTACTATCATTTTATTTAAGCTATTTAATACTTCTTCAGTTTCATCATAAACATTAGTTTCAAATAAATTTAATTGAGGCATATGCTCTCTTGCGTCAATAAGTTTACTTAAACCAATGCCTAATAATCTAATTGGTTCATCATTCCAATTTAAATCAAACAGCTGCATTGTATGTTCAAAAATATCATTTTTATTATAAATAGGACTATCAAGTTTTTTAGATCTAACAATTTGATTAAAATCAAAAAGTTTAATTGTAATATACAAAACATACCCTATTTTACCTTCATCTTTCAATCTTCTTTCAAGTGATCTTGATAAAGACATAAAAACACCTTTTATTTCATCATAATCAACAATATCTTCTAATAATGTAACTGATTGAGAAATTGATTTTACTTCATGATCAATTATTATTTCAGAATCATCTTTTCCATGAGCTCTTAACAAAATTTTTTCTAGGTTATTTTTAAAAATAGGTATTAGTAAGTGTTTTTCTTTAAAATTCGCTAAATCACCTATGGTATTTATTCCTAATTCTTTTAATAAAGGAACTGTTTTTTTACCAACACCTCTCATTTTTTCAATGTTTAAAGGCCATAATTTTGATGGTACTTCTTGTAATCTTAAAACAGTTATTCCCATCGGCTTTTTCATATCACTAGCCATTTTAGCTAAAAACTTATTAGGTGCTACTCCAATAGAACAAGGAATATTTATTTCATTATATATTTCTTGTTGTAATTGCCATGCAAAATCTAAAGGTCTTTTATAAGTCATAATAATGTCAGTAACATCAACATAACATTCATCAATAGATGCTTTTTCAACCAAGTTACTATATTTATTTACAATCTTAATAAATTTATTAGATAAATCTTCATAAAACTCATAATGGCCACTTACAATAATTAAATCTTTACATAACTTTAAAGCTTCTTGAGTAGGCATAGCTGAATGAATACCATAAGCTCTTGCTTCATATGAACAAGTTGAAATTACACTTCTTCTTGTTGTACCAGAAACAGCAATAGGTTTTCCTTTTAAACTAGGATTCAATATTATTTCAGCATTTGCATAAAATGCGTTTAAATCAATATGAAATATAACTCTAGCCATTATATTTCCTGATTTTTCCTAAGTAATTCTTTGGCAGCTTCTTTAGAAACATCACTTAAAACACCAGTAGAAAGTATTGCTAGTTCATTAATTCGTTCCTCATTATTTAAAACCTTAATAATTGTAGAAGTCTTTTTATCATCACTTGATTTACTTACATGATAATGATGATTTGCACAAGATGCCACTTGTGCTAAATGAGTTATTGAAAAAACTTGTGCATATTTTGATAATTCTTTCATTTTAAATCCTATAGCACTAGCTACTGGTCCACTTACTCCAGTATCTATTTCATCAAAAATTATTGTACTAATACCTTGTAGCTTGCTAAAAATAACCTTTAATCCAAGCATTAATCTAGATAGTTCTCCCCCACTTGCTACTTTTGATAATTGTTTTAAATCTTCACCCTTATTCATTGATATTAAAAATTCAACATCATCAATACCATTCTTATTTAAAACATTTGAATTAATTGATGTTTTAAACCTTGCATTAGGAAGCATTAAGTCATTTAATATACTTTCTATTTCTTTATCTAATAATAAAGCCTTTTTATATCTAATATCACTTAACTTTTTAGCTTCAACATTAAACTTACTTAATGCTTCATCTACTTTTAAAGACATTTTATCTAAATATTCTTGTCTATTATTAATAATTTGAATTTTATTTAATAAATCTTCCCTATATTCAAAAATACTTTTAATACTTCCTCCATACTTTCTTTTCAGTCTACTAATTTCATAAGCTCTTTCTTGTAATAAATTAATATCTTCTTCATTAATTTCAAGATTGCTTAAATAATCTTTTATTGTACTAAGCGCATCATCAACATCATAATATGCAGTTTTTATAACTTGATTTGCATCTTCTAGTACTTTTATATCAATATCTTCTGTTAATCTATTTAATCTAAAAAAATTATCTTGGAAATCATTTTCATAAATAGAAATAGCAGTATTTAATTTTTCTAAATTTTTACTTATTAAAGAGTATTCTTTTTCTTTAACTTCAATTTCTTCATCTTCACCAATTTTTAGGTTTGCATTATTAATTTCATCTACTTCATATTGAAAAAAATCTAAATCATCTGGATTATATACTTCATTTAAAGCTTTATCCATTTCATCTTTTAATTTTTTATATTCTTTAAATAAATATTCAACATTATATATTAATTCATCTTCGTTTAAATAACTATTTAATAAATTTATATGGTTCTTTGGTTTTAATAAATACTGATTATCATGTTGACTATGTATATCTAATACATTATCCATTATTTCTTTTACAATAGATAAATTAACCATTCTATGATTAATCTTTATACTGCTTTTACCATCTACTTTAATCTCTCTAGTAATAATAACATCTTCATTAATATCAACATCTATATCTTCTAATATTTTTTTTATGTTGTTTGAATTAGAAAAATCAAATACCCCTTCTATAATTGATTTAGACTTACCTTTACTTACTAAATCGCCACTTATTCTTTGTCCACACAATAAAGAGATTGCATCAACCATAATTGATTTACCAGCACCAGTTTCTCCAGTAAACGCACTAAAACCATCTTGCAAATCAAGATGGATTTCATTAATGATTATAAAATCTTTAATGTATAAATATTTAAGCATTAAACCTCCATTAAATTAAATTTAATAAGACATCAAACAGTGAATTAATATCAATACCTAAATCTTTTCTTAATTGATTAACTGATCCAAAGGTTACAAATTGATCATCGATACCAAATCTAACTATATCCATATCTTTTTTATTATCATTAGCCCATTCTAAAATTGCACTGCCTAAACCACCAATTAAAATATCAGTTTCATAAATAATGGTTTTTAATTTTTTATTTGATATATATTCAAGCATATTATTATCTAAAGGTTTAAAAAATCTACAATTTACTACAGTTATAGGCAAATTATTAACTAATATTTTATTTAATATTTTATCAACATCAGGACCATAAGTTAAAACAACTACCTTGTTATATTCTTTATCGTTAAATATTGACCAACTACCTATTTCAATTTTCTCAAATTTATCATTGTTTGATTCAGTAGAACCTCTTGGTATTCTAATTGAAAAAGGCTGTTTTTGATTAAATGCAGTATATAGAAGATTATTTGCTTCTTTAGCATCTTTTGGTTGAGACATAATAATATTAGGTAAACTTCTCATAAATGAAATATCAAAGACACCATGATGAGTATCTCCATCTTCACCAACTATTCCTGCTCTATCAATACCAAATACAACTGGTAAATTCATTCTACAAACATCATGATTTAATTGATCATATCCTCTTTGTAAAAATGAACTATAAATTGATAAAAACGGCTTTTTATTTGAAAGTGCTAGAGCAGCACTTAATGTAACAGCATGCTCTTCAGCAATACCACAATCAAAACTTCTTTCAGGATATTTTGCAAAAAACTTTTCTAATTTACTTCCAGCAATCATTGCAGGAGTAAGTACAAGAATATCTTCATCTTCTTTTGCAAGTTCATATAAAGCATCACTAATAACTTGTGACCATGATATAAGTTTTCCTTCATTACCAACTAAAGGTTTTCCTGTAGCTATATTAAATGGTCCTACTCCATGCCATTTTCCTACACTATCTTCTTCACAAAATTTATAACCCTTACCCTTTTTAGTTAGCACATGAATTACAATAGGACCTTCATGATTTTTAGCTACTTCAAATGCATTAATTAAATCACGAATATTATGACCATCAACAGGTCCTAAATAGTCAATATCAAATTCTCCAAAGATTCCTGCATCAACAACTTGTTCTTTTACAATGTTTCTAATTCCTCTAAGTCCATTTAAAACATTTTTACCAACATCAGTTTTATTCAATGCAGTTTTCATTTCTTGTTTTAAAGAATTATATCTTTTTTCTGTTCTTAATCTTGCAAAACCTTTAGTCATAGCTCCAACATTATTAGAAATAGACATATTATTATCATTAAAAACAATAATCATATTTCTTTTTTCACTACCTATATTATTAAGTGCTTCTAATGCCATCCCACTACCAAGTGCTCCATCTCCTATTATAGGAACAACATGATATTTTTCATTATTTAAATCTCTAGCAATAGCCATACCTAATGCAGCGCTTAATGAAGTGGAACTATGTCCTGCTTCCCAAACATCGTGTTCACTTTCTTCAAATTTTTGATATCCACTTAAACCGTTGTATTGTCTAAGCTTATTAAATTCATTAGCTCTTCCTGTTAAAATTTTATGCGTATAACACTGATGTCCTACATCAAAAAATATTTTATCTTCTGGACTATTAAAAGCCTTGTGTAAGGCAATTGTAAGCTCAACAACACCTAAATTGCTTGCAAGGTGACCTCCAGTCTTAGAAATTGAATTTATTAAAAATTCGCGTATTTGTTCTCCTAAAACTTGGCATTCTTTTACAGAAGCCTCTTTTAAAAATTTAGGATTTTTAATCAATTTAATATCCACTAAAAAACCTACTTTCTTCTTTCTGTCAATTCATCTATTAATTTAAGTAATAAATCAGGATTAAAACCATCAATGTTTTCAAGCTCTGATTTAATATCACTATATAAATCTTCCATCAATTTTGTGGCTTTTTCTAAACCTAAAACACTAACACTTGTTGCTTTTTGATTTTCTAAATCACTGTTACTTTTACCTAATTCTTCACTTGTAAAAGTAACATCTAATATATCATCTTGAATCTGAAAAGCTAAACCTAATTTATATCCTATTTGTTTAAATTTAGGAATTAACTCATCATTTTTACTAACTACACAAGCAATTTGTAATGGTAAAGATATTAATGCTCCTGTTTTATATTTATGGATTGTTTTTAAGGTTTCAAAATCTGAATCTTTACCTTCAGATTTAATGTCTATTTCTTGTCCATATATCATTCCATTAGCTCCGCTAAAATCAGCCATTAATCTAACTATTTTAACCAGTTTTTCACTTTTTAAATTAGCTCTAGAAACCAAATTAAATGCTTCAGTTAATAAAGCGTCTCCAGCAAGAATTGCAATAGCTTCATCAAATTGAATATGACAAGTGTTTCTACCTCTTCTTAAAATATCATCATCCATTGCAGGTAAATCATCATGTACTAAAGAATATGTATGTATCATTTCAATCGCAACAGCTATATTATCAACATTAAAATCACAGTTAAACCCTTTTAAAGCATCATAAAGAAGTCTTGGTCTTACTCTTTTACCTTTTCCACTTAATGCATAGATCATTGCATCTTTTACAGTACTATCTTTAAGATAATCTAATTTAGAAATTAATTTTTCTTCAAAATTATTCATTAATAACTTCCTCTACTTTTAATTGAAAATCTTTTAATTGCTTATCACATTCTTTTGCAAGTTTTAAACCTTCTTCAAAAAGCTTAATGGTTTCATCTAGTGATTCTTCATTTTTTTCTAATAATGAAACTATTTCTTCTAATCTTGCCATTGCTTGTTCAAATGTTTTATTTTCTTCCATATTTTACCTTCCTTACATTAACATTAATTTCTCCATCATTAAGTATTATGTTTAAATCATCGTTGACTTCTATATTTTTTACACTGTTGATAACTTTATCATCTTTAAATGTTACAGAATATCCTCTTTGCATTACTTTTAAAGGTGAATATGCATCTAATAATTGGATATGTTTTAATACTTTTTCATTTTTTAGTTTAATACTATGAGAAATAGATGTTTTAATACTATTTTCAGATATTTTAATCTTTTTATCGTATTGATTAATCATATCAAATATAATATTCTTAAATTCATTAGTGATAATTGATAATTCAGACTTTTTCTTTTCTAATATTGGATGTATTAAAAATAATTGTCTACTTAACAAATCAAGTTGAAGTTGTCTTTGTTCATATAGTTTTATTGGATTAGTAAACACATATGAACTTTTAAATTTATTTAATAACATTTTATTATTATCTATGTTATTTTTCATAGATGTAATTATTCTATCTTTTAAATTATTAATATTAGCTTTTACTTCATGAATATTAGGAGTAGCAAGTTCAGCAGCTGCAGTAGGAGTAGCAGCTCTTTTATCTACTACATAATCAACTATTGTTACATCAATTTCATGTCCAACACCACTAATAATAGGTGTTTTCATTTTAAATATTTCTCTAGCGAGAGTTTCATTATTGAAAGACCATAAATCTTCAATAGATCCCCCTCCTCTAACAATTAATACAACATCAACTTTAATTTCATCAATTTGTTTAATTGCATTAATTAACTGTTCACTAGATCCTTCTCCTTGTACAAGTACAGGTATTTCTTTTATAGTCGCTATTGGCCATCTTCGAGATATAGTTGTAATAACATCTTCTCTAGCAGCTGTACTTCTACCAGTAATTAAGCCGATAATTTTAGGATATTTAGGAATGTCCTTTTTATATTTAATATCAAATAAACCTTCATTATTTAATTTGTTTTTTAATTCTTCAAATTGTAAATATAAATCTCCTAAACCATCAATCTTTATATTAGTTACATAAAGTTGTAATTGACCAGAAGCAAGAAATAAAGATGTATTACATTTAATTAATACTTTATCACCATCTTTTGGTATAAACTTTATTTTTGAAGCGTTGCTTTTAAACATAACGCAACTCATTCTTGCTTTATCATCTTTTAAAGTAAAATACCAATGACCACTTCTATGGTTTATGAAATTGCTTATTTCTCCTTGAACAACAATATTTTGTAAATATATATCGGAATCTAATCTATTTTTTATATAATTTACAAGTTCACTAATTTTTATAATGCCTTTGCTCATAGTTTATCTAATACGCTATTTATAAGTTTATAAGCGTCCTTATCGCAATATCTTTTTGCTAAAATAATAGCTTCATCAATTATTACTGAAGCATATGCGGTTTGATTATCAAATTCACTACAACCCATTAATAAAATTGCTTGTTCTATATATCCCAAACGATTAAAAGTATAATCCTCCATTACTTGATTAATATATCCAATGTATCTTTCTTTGTTTTCTAAACTTCCAAAAACTAATATTTTTGCAAAATCATCAATTTCATTAGTTGCAAATGTTTCTTCTATACATTTATTAATATCTTTACCAGTAAGTAAATTTTGGTATACACAAATCATTGAATTTTCACGTATTTTATGACGATTCATATATTCCTCCACTTGTAATATTCTACCATGAAAAGCCATATTTTGTTAATAGGTATGATTTAGTGATTATCTAATTATAAAAATAGCTAAACCATATAATATTTAGCTATTAATTTAAATTTGTTATTTATGGAAAAAAAGGAAATAATATCGGTAATAATATCATAGAAATAATAAAATTAATAAGAATTAAAGGAAGTCCAAATTTTGTATAGTCAGAAAACTTATATCCACCAATATTGTAAATCATTGTATTTGGTGTAGATCCAATAGGAGTAGCATATGAGCACGAACAGCCAATTACAATTGCCATTAATATGGCTCTAGGATCAGCACCAATTTCTGTTGCTATAGATATGCCTATTCCTGACATTAATGCTGCACAAGCTGTATTAGACATAAAATTTGTAAGAACTATACAAATAAGCAATATCATAGCTAATAAAACTGTTGGACTTGAACCCGCAAAGGATAATACTGTACGTGCTATTAAAGATCCAGCACCTGTTTCTTGTAATGCTTGTCCAATAGATAATGTTCCTACAAAAAGAAGTATAGTAGACATATCAATTGATTTAATTGCATCTATACTTGAAATAGTATTTGTAACAACTAAAAATACAGCTCCAATCCATGCTGATACATAAAATGGAATTCCTATTTTATCTTCAAAAACCATTGCTAAAACAGTAAATATAAGAACTATTATAGACAAATACATTTTCCATATAGGTACATTTTCAAAATTATATTCTTCATCAAAAGTTGTATTATTATTTTGTGGTTTATTATCTGGTAAAAGTTTATAACCAACTAATCCATAAAATATTGTTCCTACAATAAATATAGGCAATGCAATAGGAGTAAATTCAAATATAGCAAACGATTCATAACCAGCATGCTCTAAAGTTGAAGAAGCAATAATATTTGGTGGCGAACCTAATAATGATAAACTACCTCCCATTGCTAAAGAAGCTACTAAAGGCATTAATAATCTAGAACTAGAATATCCTGAACTTTTTGAAATTCCAACAATTATAGGTATAAAAATAGCTGCAGTACCAGTATTTGATAAAAAGCTCGATAATATTCCTGATGAAATCATAGTTAAAACAATAGTTTGTCTTTCTGTTTTAGCGTAATGAGTAACTTTATCTCCAATTTTTTTAGCAAGTCCTGTACGAAATATTGCATCTCCAATTATAAAAACAGCCATAAATAGTAATACACTTGAATCTATAAATCCTGAGAAAGCATCTCTAGGAGCTAAAACACCAGTTACGATAAATACTAACAAAACAATAATTGAAGTTGTCCAAACAGGAATTATTTCAGTAAAAAACATTACCATAGCAAATAATAATAATCCAAGAGTAATGATAATTTCTTTAGACAAACACATCACCTACCTTTTGTTTTTAAGTAATTATTAACAATATAAATATTTTTTATTGCTTTATTATAAGAAAAAAGTTAATTTCTCAAATAAAACAATAAGATTTTAACTTTATTTTTTCACTAATAATTATTACGGAAAGAAAGGAAATACAACAGGAAGCAGTATCATTGAAACTATAAAATTAATAATAATTAAAGGTATACCCACTTTAGCATAATCAGTAAATTTGTATCCTCCTACAGTATATACCATAGTGTTTGGAGGAGAACCAATTGGTGTTGCATATGAACATGAACAACCAATTACAATTGCCATTAATATTGCTCTAGGATCTGCACCAATCTCTGCTGCAATCGCAATTCCTATATTAGACATTAAAGCTGCGCATGCTGTATTTGACATAAAATTTGTAAGTATAATACAAATAATTAATATTGTTGCAAGTAAAAATAGAGGATTATTTCCTGCAATAGATAAAACAAAGCGAGCAAGAACAGAACCTGCTCCAGTTATATGCAATGCATCTCCTATAGATAAAGTTCCTACAAATAATAAGATAGTAGACATATCAATAGAATTTATTGCATCTTTACTTGATATAGTTTTAGAAACAACTAAAAATAATGCTCCAATCCAAGCTGATACATAAAATGGAATTCCTATCTTTTTTTCAAAAGCCATCGCAATTACAGTGAAAATAAGAACAATTACTGATAAATACATTTTCCAAGATGGAACATCAGTAAAATCAAATTCATTATCATATACAGAAGAACTTATTATACTTTCTCTATCTTCACCTGGTAACAATCTATATCCAATAAATGCATAAAACAAAGTCCCTACAAAAAATATAGGAAAAGCTACAGGTACAAATTCAAAAACACCAAATGGTTGAAAACCAGCATGGTCAAGAGCTGAAGAAGCAATTATATTAGGTGGTGATCCTAATAGTGTTAAACTTCCTCCCATTGCTACTGAAGCCACTAGTGGCATTAAAAGTCTTGCCCTAGAATATCCTGAGCTTTTAGCAATACCTACAATTATTGGAATAAAGATAGCTGCTGTTCCTGTATTTGATAAAAAACTAGATAAAATACCAGAAACTAGCATAATTAAAATAATTGTTTGATTTTCTGTTTTTGCTAAATGAGTAACTTTATCACCAATTTTTTGTGCTAAACCCGTGAGAAAAATTGCATCACCAATTATAAATAAAGCCATAAATAATAATACACTTGAATCTGTAAACCCTGAAAAAGCTGCTCTTGGCTCAAGTATTCCAGTTACTATAAAAATTACTAATACTATCATTGAAGTTACCCAAACTGGAATTTTCTCAGTAAAGAACATAATCATCGCAAATATTAACATTCCAAGAGTAATAATTATTTGTTTATCCATTTTTCACCCTACCTTTTAAATTATTTAATATAAAACAAGAAAATAAATTACGATTTGAAAATAATAATTGAATTATTTTTTTAAATGATTAATTAAGCAATAATAAAAATACAATACTGTGATTAAATAATTAATATATTATATTTAAATTAATTACTCTTTTATTTATGATATAAATGAGTAAATATTTGTAATTTTCATTATATATTAATATAAATTGATAATCAAACAACAGAATGTTAAATATATTTAAAATAAAAATATAATATATTACTTTAATTTCAAAATATATTTATATATGAATAATTCTTATAAATTATTTGAACAATATTTATATGATATAGTATTTATATGAAAAAATTAATTCAACATTTTATGACAATTACTAGACATAAAATATTAGTAGGAAAATACTGTTTTAAACTTGGATTATATAAACAAGGCATTTTACATGATTTATCTAAATACTTGCCTATTGAATTTATTTCTGGAGTTAAATATTTTCAAGGTTATAGGTCACCTATTGATAAAGAGAAAGAGATTTTAGGTTATTCTAAAGCTTGGTTACACCACAAAGGAAGAAATAAACATCATTGGGAATATTGGTATGATTTTACAAAAGATGGATATGGGCCAATAGAGATGCCAATACAATATGTGTGTGAAATGATTTGTGATAGAATTGCGGCTAGTAGAATATATTTAAAAGATAACTATAAAAACGATAGTGCTTATGAATATTTTATTACTAGATTAAATAATACACCTATGCATAAAAATACCGAACTAATGACAAAAACCTTTCTTGGTTATATTAAAGATTATGGAGAAGAAGAAGGTTTAAAAATGATTAAAGAAGAATTAAAAAAGAGGATGTAAATATCCTCAATTTTTATTCTTGTGATGGACTTTCCTTAACAATAACATCATGTGCTCCACCTTCTACAATAGATGTAGCTGATACTAGTGTTAATTTAGCCTTCTCTTGTAATTCTGGAATTGATATTGCACCACAATTACACATAGTTGATTTTATTTTAGATAATGTTGTTTCAACATTATCTTTTAAATAACCTGCATAAGGTACATAAGAATCAACTCCTTCTTCAAATGAAAGTTTTCCATCTCCACCTAAATCATATCTTTGCCAATTTCTAGCCCTATTACTACCTTCTCCCCAATATTCTTTAACAAAATTTCCATTTATCATTAGCTTATTTGTAGGAGATTCTTCAAATCTAGAAAAATATCTTCCTAGCATCACAAAATCAGCTCCCATCGCAAGTGCTAATGTAATGTGATAATCATGAACAATTCCACCATCAGAACATATTGGAATATAAACTCCATGTTTTTTAAAGTATTCATCTCTAGCTTTTGCGACTTCTATAACTGATGTAGCTTGACCTCTACCAATACCTTTGGTTTCACGAGTAATACAAATAGATCCTCCGCCAATACCAACTTTAATAAAATCAGCACCAGCATCAGCCAAAAATTTAAACCCACATTCATCCACTATGTTTCCAGCTCCAACTTTAACACTATCTCCATAGTTATCTCTAATCCATTTTAAAGTTTGATATTGCCATTCTGTATATCCTTCTGAAGAATCAATGCATAGTACATCGACTCCAGCTTTAATCAGTGCAGGAACTCTTTCCTTATAATCTCTAGTATTTATACCTGCACCAACAATATATCTTTTTTCTTCATCTAATAATTGTCTAGGATTAGATTTATGATTATCATAATCTTTTCTAAATACTAAATAACAAAGATTATCGTTTTCATCTACAACTGGTAAAGTGTTTAATTTGTGATCCCATATTAAATCATTACATTCACTAAGTGTATTTGTTTCTCTACCATAAACAAGTTTAGAAAATGGTGTCATAAATTCACTTACTTTTGTATTAACATCCATTCTACTAATTCTATAATCTCTACTTGTTACTAACCCTAATAATTTAGTATTATTTTTCCCATCAATTGTAACAGGCATTGTACTATGACCTGTTTTTTCTTTTAATTCAAGTACATCTTTTAAAGTAGAATCAGGTGTTAAGTTTGAATCGCTAATAACAAAACCTGCCTTATGATTTTTTACTTTAGCAACCATTGCTGCTTGGGACTCAATTGGTTGAGACCCAAAAATAAAAGATACTCCGCCTTCTTTAGCTAATGCAATTCCCATTCTATCTCCTGATACTGATTGCATAATCGCTGATACCATAGGAATTTTCAAAGTAATAGAAGGTTTTTCTCCTTTATTATATTTTACTAGTGGTGTTTCTAATGTAACGTTACTTGGAATACAATTAGCATCCGAATAACCAGGTACTAACAGATACTCACTAAACGTATGACTAGGTGAATCATAATATGTTGCCATTTATTTCCCTCCATCATTTTATAAAAATTATAGGTCAAATAATATTTAAAGTAAAGTCGTTTATATGCTATAATTTCCATTAATGAGGTATTTTATATGAAATTAAAAAATAGTTTTTTTTACACATTAAGAGAAAATGTAAAAGATGAAGATTCAATAAGCGGTAATTTACTTGTCAGAGGTGGCTTTATTAAAAAAAGCAGCTCTGGTATATATATGATGTTACCACTTGGAAAAAAAGTTATAGATAACATTGAAGAAATTATTAAAGATGAAATGGCTAAAGCTGATTCTCAAGAAGTTACAATGCCATGTCTTATTCCTGAGGAATATTATGTAGCTAGTGGAAGAAGAGAAGGATTTGGGCAAAGTATGTTCTCTTTAAAGGATAGATTTAATAAACCTTTTGTGCTTGGTCCTACTCATGAAGAATTATTTGCATTTGCTGCATCTATGAAAATTAGATCTTATAAAGACTTACCTTTTTCTTTATATCAAGTTCAAACAAAATTTAGGGACGAACCTAGACCAAGATTTGGTTTAATAAGAGTAAGAGAATTCCTAATGAAAGATGCTTATACTTTTGATAAAGATGAAAAAGGATTAGATATAGCATATCAAAAACAATTTAACGCATATAAAAACGTAATGGATAGATTAGGTTTAGATTATAGAATTGTTACTGCAGATACTGGAGTAATGGGTGGTTTACTTTCCGAAGAATTTCAAGCTGTTACTGATATAGGAGAAGATATATTAGTATTATGCGACTCTTGTGATTATGCATCTAATATAGAAGTTGCAAAATGTATTAATGAACCAATTGAAAAAGAAGAAGAATTAACATTAGAGTTAGTACATACTCCAAATGCTAAAACAATTGAGGAAGTTGCAGAATTTATGAATTTACAACCTGGATCTTTTGTAAAAACATTAATATATCTAATTGATGGAGAACCATATGCAGCAATGGTTAAAGGTAATAGAGATGTAAATGAAGTTAAACTTAGAAAATTATTTAATGCAACTAATGTTGAACTTGCTGATGCAGAAATTGTAATGCAAGTTACTAATGCCCCTATTGGCTTTGCAGGACCAATTGATATTAAATGTCCTATTGTTATGGATGAAGAAGTTTCATTTATGTCTAATTTTATAGTTGGTGCAAACAAAGTTGATTATCATTATAAAAATGCTAACCACAAAGATTTTGAAGTAGAAGTTATTGGTGATATAAGAAATATTCAAGATCATGATATATGTCCAAAATGCAATGGTGTTATTACATTTAAAAAAGGAATTGAATGTGGTAATACATTTAAATTAGGTACTAAATATTCAAAAGCTTTAAATTTACACTATTTAGATGCGAATAATAATATTAATTTAGTTTGGATGGGAAGTTATGGTATTGGCTTAGGTCGTTGTATGGCTGCTGTAGTTGAACAAAACAATGATGAAAATGGAATTATTTGGCCTGTTAATATTGCACCATATAAAGTCGGTATAGTTATTATTAATTCTAAAAATGAAGATCAATCTAATCTTGCTAATGATATTTATAATAAGCTAAATGATATGAATATTGATGTCATATTAGATGATAGAAATGAAAGACCTGGTGTAAAATTTAAAGATATGGAATTAATAGGTATTCCATTAAGAATAACAGTAGGAAAAAAAGCTTTAGAAAATATTGTTGAAGTTAAATCAAGAGATGGAAAAATTAATATAGAAATTAATGTAAATGAACTTGAAGAATATATAAAAAATTATATTAAAGAAAACATGTAAAAAAGGTGATTTCATACAAATGTATGAATCACCTTTTTAAGTTCATCTAATTTTTAAAATTTAAATTTTTGTTTTTGACTATAAGTTGTATGTAACAATTCATGAGCTATTTTAGAACCAGGTTCTCCTAAGAAATTTTTATATAACTCTTGAATTTGTTTATTTTCATGAGACTTTCTATTTTCCATGATTATGTCTTCTTCATATAATGCATTAGCTCTTAAAGTTTTATAATCAACATTGTCGTTCTTTAATCTAGCACTAACTAAAGATTGACCTCCACCATTAACACATCCACCTGGGCAACCCATTATTTCAATAAAATGATACTTTGATTTACCTTCTCTTATTTCATCTAATAATGGTTTTGCATAAGTCATTGAAGAAGTAACAGCTATATTAACTTTATGTCCTGCAACATCAAGAGTAGCCTCTTTTACACCTTTCATTCCCCTAACAACTTCAAAATTAACATCTTCTAAAGGTTTCTTTTCAAGAACTTCTTTTACAGTTCTAAGTGCAGCTTCCATAACTCCACCTGTAACACCAAATATAACAGCAGCTCCAGAATATTCTCCAAATAAATCTTGGTCAAATTGTTCATCTTCTAAATCATTTAAATCAATACCATAAAGTTTAAGAAGTCTTCCACATTCTCTAGTTGTTAATACTGCATCAACATCTTGAACACCATTTTTAACATTTTCAGGTTTAACTGCTTCAGCCTTTTTTGCGGTACATGGCATTATAGAAACAACATAAATATCTTTTGGATCAATATTATTTCTTTGAGCATAATATGATTTTAAAATTGCACCTAGCATCATATGAGGT
This sequence comes from Erysipelotrichaceae bacterium, assembly GCA_012523895.1. Taxonomy (GTDB): domain Bacteria; phylum Bacillota_I; class Bacilli_A; order Erysipelotrichales; family Erysipelotrichaceae; genus UBA9076. Next base: position 51,762 of record JAAYSZ010000036.1, on the reverse strand, counting down.
GATTTACATGAACTAACATTTGGTATTAAATCAGGATATTCATATTCTAAATATTTAACCCATCCTGGAGAACATGAGGTTATAAGAGGTAAAGTTCCTCCATTAGTAAATCTTTGAATAAATTCAGTACCTTCTTCCATAATTGTTAAGTCAGCACCAAAGTTTGTATCATAAACTTTATCAAATCCAACTCTTTTTAAACCAGCAACCATTTTACCAGTTATTCTAGTTCCAATTGGATAACCAAATTCTTCTGCTAAACTAGCTCTAACTGCAGGAGCTGTTTGAACAACTACATGCTTAGTTGGATCATTTAGTGCATTTACAACGTCATGTATATTTTCTTTTTCAGATAATGCGCCAACAGGACAATTAATTATACATTGACCACATTGCATACAATTTACATCAGCAAATGATGAATTAAAAACTGGTCCAACAATTGTTTTAAATCCTCTATTTTCAAAACCTAGAATTCCTAACCCTTGAACTTTCTTACATGTATCAATACATCTTCCACATAAAACACATTTACTAGTATCTCTAACAATACCTGGAGCTACTTCATCATAAGTACTAGGTGTATATTCACCATCGTATTTATTGTCTCTAACACCTAATTCTTGACATAATGTTTGTAATTCACAGTTTTGGTTTCTAACACAACTCAAACAGTTCTTATTATGATTTGACATAATAAGTTCAACTGAGTTTCTTCTTCCTTCAATTGCTTTTTTAGAATGAGTATATACTTCTAAACCTTCATAAACAGGATATACACATGAAGCAGCTAAAGCTTTTGCATTTTTAACTTCAACTAAACAAACTCTACAAGCACCAGATTTTGTAATACCTTTTAAATAGCAAAGTGTTGGAATTTTTATGCCCACAGTTCGTGCGGCTTCTAATATACTAACTCCCTCTTCTACTTGTATAGGTATGTTATTAATTTTTATATTAACTTTTGCCATAATCTGCCTCCTAAACCTTTTCTATCGCATTAAAGCGACATACATCAACACATGAACCACATTTTATACAAGCTTCGGCATCTATTACATATGGTTCTTTACCTGGTACACCAGTAATACAGTTTACTGGACAGTGCTTAGCACATATACTACATTTTTTACATAAATCAGGATCAATTACATAAGTTAATAAATCCTTACATACATGAGCAGGACATTTTTTATCAACAATGTGAGCTATATATTCATCTCTAAATTGAGATAATGTAGATAAAACTGGATTTGCGGCAGTTTGCCCTAATCCACATAACGCATTGTTTTTAATATGTTTAGATAAATCTTCAAGTTCATCTAACATTTCTAATGTACCTTCTCCTTTTGTAATTTTGTCTAATATTTCAAGTAAACGTTTTGTTCCTATTCTACAAGGAGTACATTTACCGCATGATTCATCAACTATAAAATCCATGTAGAATCTAGCAACGTCTACCACACAGTTATCTTCATCAAGTACAATCATCCCACCAGAACCCATCATTGATCCTAGTGCAACTAAATTATCAAAATCAATTGGTGTATCTAATTGATTTTCTGTTAGCAACCCTCCAGAAGGTCCTCCAGTTTGAACTGCCTTAAATTCTTTATTATTTGGAATTCCACCACCAATTTCATAAATAATTTCTCTTAATGTTGTTCCCATTGGAATTTCTACTAAACCTGTATTAACAATTTTTCCACCAAGAGCAAATACTTTAGTTCCTTTAGATTTTTCAGTACCAATTGATGCAAACCATTCTGCACCTTTATTTATAATAATTGGAACGTTTGCATAAGTTTCAACATTATTAATTATTGTAGGTTTACCCCAAACTCCTGAAACTGCAGGATATGGAGGCCTAGAAACTGGCATTCCACGCTTACCTTCAATAGACATAATTAATGCTGTTTCTTCACCGCATACAAATGCACCTGCACCAAGTCTAATTTCTACATCAAAATTAAAATCTGTCCCAAAGATATTATTTCCTAATAAACCTAATTCTTTAGCATCTTTTATAGCAAGTTCTAATCTATGAACTGCAATTGGATATTCAGCTCTTATATAAATATAACCATGGTCTGCACCAATTGCATAAGCTGCAATTGCCATAGCTTCAATAACACTATGAGGATCTCCTTCAAGAATACTTCTATCCATAAATGCTCCTGGATCTCCTTCATCCGCATTACATATAACATATTTTTGACCTTTTGGTTGATTAGCCGCGAATTGCCATTTTCTTCCAGCAGGGAATCCTCCCCCACCTCTTCCTCTTAAACCACTTGCTAAAATTTCATCAATTACTTCTTGAGGAGTCATTTCAGTAATTGCTTTTCCAAGAGCCATATATCCATCTTTTGCAATATACTCTTGAATATCTTCTGGGTTAATAACACCACAGTTTCTTAAAGCAATACGTTGTTGTTTTGCATAAAATCTAATTTTATCAATTTCAAATACTTTTTCTTTTGTTTCTTCATCAATATCAGAAAGTTCTAATTCTTTAACTACTCTTCCTTTATAAAGGTGCTCAGATACAATTCGATCTACATCTTCAACTTTTACATGACAATAGAAGACTTTGTCAGGATGAACAGCTACAATTGGACCTTTTTGACAAAGTCCAAAACATCCAGTTTTTACAACTCTAACTTCTTTTTCTATTCCATATTTTTTAGCTGCTTTTTTAAATTCATTATAAACTTCCATTGATTCAGAAGATGCACAACCTGTACCAGCACAAACTAAGACATTTATTCTTTCCATAATATCTCTCCTACTTAACGCTATCAATTGTATATTCTTCTACAATTTTCCCATTTCCTACATGTTCTTTTAAAATTCTTAAAGCTTTATCTGGATCAACTTTTACATAAGTTGTTTTATTGTTGTCCTTATCAAACACTTCAACTATTGGTTCTTGTACACATAAACCGATGCATCCTGTTTGAGTAACAATGCAGTTATAATCATTGTTTGCAGTTTCTTGAACAAGAGCATTTAATACTGGTCTAGCACCAGCAGCAATTCCACAAGTAGCCATTCCAACAACTACTCTATAATCCTTGTCTCCTGAACGCATATCCACTTTTTTAAGCGCTTGTTCACGCATCTTTTTTAAATCTTCTAAGCTCTTCATTAACTTCTTTCCTTTCTTATTTCTTGATTAATATATTCCTTTATCCATAACAATATTTCAGGTTCTAATAAGCTTATTCCACTTAATTCTTCCTTTATTGTTTTAGATTTAAAGGCAAATTCATTGTAATCATCTATATAAACTAATTCATAGTCTATATTTTCATTTGATTGTATACTAATCATAATTAATTCACCAATATCTCCTAAAGGAGGTGCATCAATATGATCTTTTCTTATAGTAGCTTTTAGATAAGTACCTTTTCCTACCTCACTTTTCATAATAAACGTTCCATCACAAGATTCACATAAACCTTTCATAAATGAAACTCCTAAACCTACTTTTCTAGTAGTTCTTGAAGTAGTAAATGGATCAGTTACTTTTTCTAACATTTCCTTATCCATCCCACAACCATCATCAATAATTTCAATGATTGTTTCATTAGTTTTACTTAAGCTAGATATAAATATTTTTATTAACGAAGAATTTGCTTTAACGCTATTCATAATGATTTCCATCATATGCATTGCTAAATCTTCCATCATAATTATCACATCCAATCCTTCAAATTAATTTCATAGAGTGCTTCATTTATATCTATTAAGTTGTGAGCATCTGAATTAAATAACCACATTGTGTCTTTAATCCAAGGATGCTTTGATTTAATTTTTTCAATTTGAGAAATATCTTTTACTTCGATTCCATCAAATTTTAAATCTTTTGGTATATAACCTAAATGTGTTATTATACCGTTTTGTTTATCTAATGCATGTGCTAATATAGCTTTTCCATTATACTGATGAATTTGATTAATTACTTCTTCTATAGATGAACTTAAAGATACAAGAAGTAAACCATCAAGTTTCTCAACGATTTCATCATTTTTATTAAAAACTAATTGTTTTCCAAAAAATGATTCATTATTTTTTATATATGGCTTATTACTATCAACCCACTTTCCAAAATTTTGATTATCAATTAAATCTTTAAATAATCCAAGGATATGTACTTCCTCTCTACTTTCAACTTCAATTCCATAAAGTAAGCTAATATCTTTATCTTTAGCAACTTCATGTAATGCGTTTTGTTGAAGAGTAGAATTATGATCACAAACAGCAATAATATCCAAACCTTTAATAATTGCCATATTGATAATATTGTTTGGTGTCATTTCATCATTAGCACATGGTGATAACGCGCTATGAATATGAAAATCGTAATACATTACACATTTGCATTATAAAGCTTAATAGCACATTCATATGCCGAAGAATCACTTTGAATTAATATAAGATTTTCTTCATTAGCTCTATCTATCATTTCTTCTGTAACATTTGCGCCATCAACAAATATAATACAACTAAACTCTCTCAACATTGCAACTGCAATAACATTTAAATGAGCTTGAATTGTAATCCATGCATTTCCTGGTTCTCCATTACCCATTACAAAACTAAGTAAATCTCCTACAAATGCACCTTTAACATCTCTGTTTAAACCTTCATTTTCATTAAGTAGTTTCCAGTTATTAATTTCAACTAAATCTTTAACTTTCATTTATACTTCCTTTCTAACTAATATCTTGCAATCACTAAGTGTTTTATTTCCATTTACAATTTCTTCTGCCATAACCCTGCAACTAGGTAATCCACAAGCTGTACAATCATATCCAGGTAATTTATCTAATTTAGCATTTACTTTTGCAAAGAATTGTAATTTTTCTTGAATTGTTCTATCATCTTTAACTTCTTTTGTTATTTTATCGTTATATAATTCATCAAATGAGATATTACTAATTCTTTTTTCATCACCATCAATTAAAGCGAAAAAATTACTTTTTATAAGATAACTACTACCCCATAATAATCTTCCTCCTATGCATCCATTAAAACAAGGAAATAATTCTAAAAGTTTAAAATCTTTTAATAGCCCAAATTCAGCATGTTCTAAAACATTAATTATTTTTTCAAAACCATCCGCAACTAAATCATTTTCATCAACAAGCATCATATATGGATTGCATGATTGTAAACCTTCTTTACATAAGGATAATTTTAATCTTCCTTTTCCCATATTCGCTCTTATAAGTGGAAATATATCTACAATTGATAATGCATGATCAACTTCATAACTAGTATTACCATAAGGATACTTCGCTAATGATAATTTAGATTCACACTCACAGCAATTAAATATACCTAAATTCTCTTTATCTTTATGAATTTTTCTAATTCTCTTAGCCGCAACTTCACTTGGATAATTAATAGGAATAATATTCTGTAATAACATTGGATATTTTACTTGAATTAATTTATTTACAACTGGACAAAATGATGAAATATTACAAGCATTATTTGAATAAAGTGAGTATTTTCTAACTTCATCATGAATTTGGCCTTCAATATCAGTCATATCAACAACTTCATCAAACCCTAACTCTTTAATTGCATAAAACATTTCTTCAACTTCTTGTCTTGTTTTACAATGACCAATAAGTGAACTTGGTACTATACACACTGTATAATCATAATTTTTAATATCAATTAGAGTACTACCTTTTGCTTGAATTCCTTGATTATGACAAGCTTCTACACATTTGCCACAATTAATACATTTTTCATCAGAAATAAATACTCTTCCATTATCTAAAGTTATTGCCCCAGTTGGACAAAACTTTAAACATTTTAAGCATTTTCTACAACTATCTAAAGTATATGTTATTACAGATTTCATCATCTTAGCTCACCTTAAATCCAATAGTTAATGTTGTTCCTTCCTCACTACTTACAATATCAAACTCATCTGAAACTCTTTTAATGTTTACAAGTCCCATCCCAGCACCAAATCCAAAAGATCTAGCTTCTTCGCTTGCTGTAGACCATCCAGGAGTTAATGCTTTTTCTAAATCAGTAATACCTGGACCTACATCTTTAAAAATTAATTGTATAACACCATCATCAGTAACATTTAAATTAATCGCGCCGCCCCAAGCATGTATAATCATATTAATTTCTGCTTCATAACAAGCTACTGCAATCCTTCTTAATACATCACTTGAAACACCTAAACTACTTAAATATTGCTTTACTTGACTTGATACTCTACCTGCATTTGCATAATCATCTCTAGCAACTTCATATTTTTCAGACAACATCTATTGATGACAACCCCTTTTGATATAATCTTCCACAAGCCTCATACATAGTACAATTAGTGGTAAAAATTGCTATGTCCATTTCTTTAGCTAATTCTAGTGTATCTTGATCTAGTTCTTTTCCTCTAACATAAATCAAACATTTTAAATCTAGCATTTCAGCAGTTCTTAATGATTGTGCATTACAAAGTCCAGTAAGTAAAAGTGTTTCTTCAAATTCTTTTTTTATCAGTGCAAGTACATCACTCATAAGATCACTTGCAAAAGCTCTATTAAAATCAACATTATAAAAATCTTCGTCTTTTACATAAAGTGGTTTAGCATTAAGGATTTTTATAATATCTAAAACTTTCATGATAAACCTTTTATTCCTTCAAGGATTGAATCAATCGCTTTCATAGCTTCTTTGTTTTCTACTGCATTAGCATAAACTTTTCCATCAATAACAACAACTGGAGCAAGTCCACATGCACCAATACATCTAGTAGCATCTAATGAAAACATTCCATCTTCGCTTGTTGAATTAGGTTTACAATTAATTTTCTTACTAATATTATCTAATAAATTTTGTGCGCCTTTAACATAGCAAGCTGTTCCCATACAAACATTAATAACATGTTTACCTTTAGGTTCAGTAGTAAATTGTGCATAGAATGTTACAACTCCGTAGATTTCTGCAACTGATACCCCAGTAGCATCAGAAATTTTTTCCATTGCTTCAAATGGAATATAACCTAATTCTACTTGAACTTCATGTAACATTAATTTGACAGGACCCATTTTGTCCTTTTCTCTTGCGATTATCGCATCAATTTTGTCAATTGATTCCTGATTCAATTTTTGCATACTATTCCTCCTTGAATTTAATTAAAATATTAAATATTGAATCTATGATTACGCTTAGAATTATTATTATAATTGTCCACGCAAATAAACTTGATGTATCTAAATATAATCTTGCATAATATAAGTGTTTACCTATACCTACTTTTACTTGACCAAGTATTTCAGCCATAACACATATTTTAAGACCTAGTCCAAGTGCTACCTTACTTGATGATAGGAATGTTCCATAAAGTAAAGGCATAGTTCTTAGTCTTGTTGTTTTAATAAAAGTTTCAGGATAAATTTTTTGTATATCTTTTAGCTCGCTATCTTCATTTTCTAAAGTGAAAATAAAATTGTTATATAAAACTGGAAACAAAACTAACATACAAATAACCCATACACTACCTTCAGAACCTAGCCAAATTAATGTAACAATAATATAGCTAACATTTGGTATGGCCTTAGTTAATATTTGAATAGGTTCAAAAAGTAATTTAACAGTATTAAATTTATCTGCAAGTATACTTATAAATAGAGCAATAATTAATGAAAGAAAATAACCTTGAAACACTCTCACTAAAGTTTTGTATATAGCATAATAAGAACTTTTGTCAGAAAATATTTTAATTGTTGAATGCAATACTTCAATTGGAGTTGGAATAAGTACATTATTCCCTACTAAAATAGCAAGTATCCACCAAATTAAAATAAGTAGAATAACTGTAACAATGTGTTCTTTTTTCATTTTAGCCCCTATACATCAACCATATTATATCATACAAATTAATAGTAACCTAAGACTAACTTATTTACAAATAAAAACTCTTGAATCTAAATCAAGAGTTTTGTTTTATTTAGCAATTAATATATTACTTAAATCATCAATATTAAATAGTTTTAAAAAAGTAATTAATTCTTCCTTATTTTCATCAGCATATTCAATATCTATATTCATCCTATCAAATGTAATTTTTGCTATATTTCCATTAGGAATACCCAATATATCTACACCATATTTATCTACAAGAGTTACTAATTCATCTTCATCATCGTCAATTTTATCAATAAAATCATCAAGATCTTCAATTAATTTGTTATATAATTTAGGATTTTCATCATATTTTTCTTGTATTACAAATAAAGCTGCTTGAGGATACCCATCGTTATCATATAAATCTTCCCAGTTTTCTTGTAAATCAGCAACTATTTTTAATTCTTTACCATTTTCTTTTGCTTTATTTATTGTTGCAGTAGCTAAAGGTTCAGCCAACATTGCTGAATCGAATTTACCGCTTAGTAAAGCACCTTGTGCATCAGCAACAGAATTAAAATATGTTTTTTCTAATGATATATTTTTCATTGTTTCTTCAAAAACAAGCCCTGGAACTGTTCCTTCACCAAATAGTGCAATACTTCCACCATTTAAACTATCTTCACTTTCAGCAACAATATATAAATTACCCCAAGTTACTATAGCTAACATTTTATATGTTGTTTTATCATTGCTTGCAAGCATTGCCCCTAAATTACTAGGTGCAATAATCACATCATATTCAGGCGATGGATTAACTAATGCTGCTTGTAATAATTCTCCACCATCAACCGTAGTAACATTATCAGCATTTTTCTCTAATAACGGTAATATTGCTAAAGCTGGTGCTCCTTTTGGAGATAATACTTTAAATGAATAATCAACAGTATCTTCAACAACTTCTTCAGCTATCTCCTCGATAACTTCTTCTTTTACTTCTTCTACAATTTCATTATTTTCTGTAGGCTTAGCACTACAACCTACTATAAGCACTAAAGATATTAGTAATAAAATAAACCTTTTCATAATAACCTCCATTTTTAATATATTAGCATCTTTTATAAAAATAATACATTAATGTTATTTTTAATAATCTATTTAAATCTTAACTCTATTACAGATTAATTATCAATTAAAACAGTTAAATATTATTTGTTATGTAAGATAAAATAAAAAAGGACTAAGTTTTTGATATGATCCCACTAAAGTAGACACGCGAAACATAGAAACATGTGTCTATGGAGGTGGGATTTTAAAATGGGAAGAAAACCCAAGGTATCATATGATGAAAAGATACAAGCAGTAGAAGATTATATAAATGGAAAAGATAGCGCAATAAATATTGCAAGAAGATTAAATTTAGGAAAAGGTGGAGATAATAAAATACGTGAATGGTCTAATAAATTTCAAGCCAATGGTCCAGAATCTTTATTACCTAAACCTAAAAATAGTACCTATACAAAAGAGTTTAAATTAAAAGTATTAGAAGAATATTTAGATGATAATAACTCGTTAGAAGAAGTATCTATAAAATACGAAATACCCTCAAGTAGTACACTACGAACATGGGTTTCAAAGTATAATAACCTTAAAGAGTTAAAGGATTATAAACCTAAGCCGGAGGTGTATACAAAGATGGCCTATCGAAAAAAAACAACAATAGAAGAAAGAAAAGAAATAGTTAAGTATTGTATAGAAAACAACAAAGATTATAAAGGAACAGCCTCATATTATGATGTTTCATATTCACAAGTTTATAAATGGGTAAATGATTATTTATCAATAGGAGAAGAAAGTCTAATAGATAATCGTGGTAAACGTAAAAGTGAAGATAAGTTAACCGAACTAGAAAAAGCAGAGCGAAAAATAAAAATTCTCGAAGCTAAAGTTAAAGAACTAGAAATGGAAAAAGTTTTATTAAAAAAAGTAGAGGAAATAGAAAGAAGGCGATATTTTCAAAATCCAAAAACGAAATAAAATACTTAGCTATAAAAGAATTACATGAAACTGAAAATTACAGTATTAAGTGGATGTGTGAAATGTTAAATATAACAAGGTCTGCATATTACAAATGGCTAAAAAGAGAGATTCCAAAAAAAGAATTAGAAGATATAAGCCTAGGAGAAACAGTTAATAAATATCATGACAAATATGGAGGAATACTTGGCTATAGAAGGATGACAATATTTATTAATCGTAACGAAAATAAAGATTATAAATATAAACGTATAAGAAGAATAATGAAGATTTTAGATATAAGTTCTTCTATAAGAAGAGTAAGAAAATGTTGTACTGTATCTAATAAAAATGATGAAAAAGCAGAAAATATTCTTAATCGTAATTTTGAAGCATCAAGACCTAACGAAAAATGGACAAGTGATGTTTGCGAATTTAAGATACCAAAAAGCGATAAAAAACTTTATTTAAGTGCATTTATAGACCTTTATGATCGTTCTATAGTGTCATGGCAGATTAGTTATCAAAACAATAATATATTAGTATTTGATACATTTGATAAAGCTATAGAAGCTAATCCTGATGCACAACCACTATTTCATAGTGATAGAGGATTTCAGTATACAAGTCTTGCATTTAAAAACAAATTAGAAAAACAAGGAATACAACAATCAATGTCTAGGGTAGCGTGTTGTTTAGATAATGCAGTATCAGAAGGTTTATGGGGAATCTTTAGAGAAGAGATGTATAAGTTATATGATATACATGATGAAGAATCATTAATTAGCGCAATTGAAAATTATATTAATTTTTATAATTATCATCGTTATCAAGAAAGATATGATTCAAAATCACCAATAGAAGTTAGATTTGAAGCATTAAAAACAAATACACCTAAATTTTATCCAATACCAATAAATAAAAGAATTGAAAAATACAAAGCTAATTTAGCAATGAAAAACCCAACCGAAATTACTTCGATTGGGTAACCATGATTTTAGATATTTCCTGTGTCAACTTGACAGGCCTCAGATCATTTCACTTAATCCCTTTATTATCTATTGTTAAAGTTTTAAAACTTTACTTAGCTTTTTCTTCTTCGATTGCAGCTTGTGCAGCAGCTAATCTAGCAATTGGCACTCTAAATGGTGAACAAGATACATAATCTAATCCAACATTATGACAGAATTTAACTGTCTTTGGATCTCCTCCATGTTCTCCACAAATTCCTAACTTAAGATTAGGTTTTGTTTGTCTACCAAGTTTAACAGCTGTTTCAACAAGTCTACCAATACCCTTAAGATCTAATGTAGCAAATGGATCTTGTTCAAAGATATTTTTATCATAGTAATCTTGTAAGAAGTTACCAGCATCATCTCTTGAGAATCCAAAGCCCATTTGAGTTAAGTCATTTGTACCAAAACTGAAGAAATCAGCTTCTTGAGCAATTTCATCAGCAAGTAATGCTGCTCTAGGAATTTCAATCATTGTACCTACTTGATAATCAAGCTTAGCACCTTTTTCTTTAATTACTTTTTCTGCTGTTTCTACAACAATCTTTTTAACAAATTCTAATTCCTTAACATCTCCAACAAGTGGAATCATGATTTCAGGAACTATATTGTATTCAGGATGTTTAGCATTAACATTGATTGCTGCTTCAATAACAGCTTTTGTTTGCATTTCTGCAATTTCTGGATAAGTAATACTTAATCTACATCCTCTATGTCCCATCATTGGGTTAAATTCATGAAGATTTGCAATTACAGTCTTTAATTCTTGAGCAGTTGTACCCATATCTTGTGCAAGACTAGTAATATCAGATGGATTTGTAGGTAAGAATTCATGTAGAGGTGGGTCTAAGTATCTAATAGTAACAGGTCTATCTTGCATAGCCTCATAAATACCTTCAAAGTCTCCTCTTTGCATTGGTAATAGTTTATCAAGAGCTACTCTTCTTTGTTCTTCTGTCTTAGAAATAATCATTTCTCTCATAGCCATGATTCTAGAAGAATCAAAGAACATATGCTCAGTTCTAACTAATCCTATACCTTCTGCACCAAATTCAATTGCTTGTAAAGCATCTTTTGGAGTATCTGCATTTGTTCTAACCTTTAATCTACGTCTTTCATCAGCCCACTCCATAAATCTATTAAAGTTACCAGAAATTACTGGAGGTTCAGTCTTTATAGCAACTGCATAAACCTTACCAGTAGAACCATCTAATGAAATAGGATCTCCAGCTTTTAATACTTGACCATTAACAGTCAATGTTCTATTTGCTTCATTAATTTCTAAATCTCCTGCTCCAGAAACACAGCATCTACCAATTCCTCTAGCTACAACAGCTGCGTGAGATGTCATTCCACCTCTAGCTGTTAAGATACCTGCAGAAACATTCATTCCTTCGATATCTTCAGGACTAGTCTCTAATCTTACAAGTATTACGCTCTTACCTAAAGCAGCTTCTTTAGTTGCTTCTTCAGCAGTAAATACTATTTCACCAGTAGCAGCCCCTGGAGATGCAGGTAATCCTGTAGTTAATACTTTTGCTTTTTCTAAATCAGATTTAACAAATTGTGGGTGTAATAAAGAATCTAACTGTAAAGGATCAACTCTCAATAAAGCTTCATCTTTTGTAAGAAGTCCTTCATCAACCATATCACATGCTATCTTAAGAGCTGCATCTGCAGTTCTTTTACCATTTCTTGTTTGTAGCATATATAGTTTTTCATTTTCAATTGTAAATTCCATGTCTTGCATGTCTTTATAATGCTTTTCAAGAATATCACAAATCTCAACAAACTCATCATATGCATGAGGCATAACTTCCTTAAGTTGACTAATATCTTGAGGAGTTCTAATACCTGCAACAACATCTTCTCCTTGTGCATTAATTAAGAATTCACCAAATAATTTATTTTCCCCTGTACTTGGATTTCTAGTAAATGCAACACCAGTTCCACAATCGTCACCCATGTTACCAAATACCATCATTTGAACGTTTACTGCTGTACCCCAATCATTAGGAATATCATTCATTCTTCTATAATAAATAGCTCTTTCATTATTCCAAGATTTAAATACTGCTTCTACTGCGCCCATTAATTGAACTTTTGGATCAGTTGGAAATGATTCATGAAAATGCTCTTCATAATATGCTTTGAATTTTTGAACCATTTCTTTTAAATCATCACCATCAAATTCAGTATCTAGTTCAATTCCTTTTTCTTCTTTCATTTCATCAATTATTACTTCAAATTGACTCTTAGGAATTCCCATTACAACATCAGCATACATTTGAATAAAACGACGATAGTTGTCATATGCAAAACGTACATTTCCTGTTCTATTTGCAATTGTTTCAACTACTTCATCATTAATACCTAAATTCAAAATAGTATCCATCATTCCAGGCATAGAAGCTCTAGAACCTGATCTAACTGAAACTAATAATGGATTTTCTTTGTCACCAAGTTTTTTTCCAGAAATTTCTTCTAGTTTTTCAACATGTTTAAAAATTTCTTCTTTAATAGAATCACTTATAACTCCACCATCATTGTAATATTGAGTACAAGCTTCTGTAGTAACTGTAAAACCTTGAGGAACAGGCATCTTCATTAAAGTCATTTCGGCTAAGTTAGCACCTTTACCTCCAAGTAATTCACGCATTGTGCCATTACCTTCTGAAAAATCATAAACAAATTTTTTCTCTACCATATACTCTCCTTTGCTCTTAAATTACTAAAATTATTATAATCTATTCAACGCTTAATCACAAGTTGATTAAGCGTTTTCAAAATCTTAGATAAAACGATCAATAAACCTAAATATTCTTTCATAATAATATTTATTATCTATTGTTTCATAGTGATTTGCATTTGATACAGTGAATAATTCTTTTTCAGAATTACATGCATAATAATTATCAAATACCATTTCATAAGGAACATTTTTATCTTCTTCACCATGTATAAACATTATTGGAGTAACAGATTGTTGTAATTGTCTTAAACTATTTGCATCATTTATACTAATGCCACATTTAGACTTTAACAAATAATCTAATCCAGGAACAACAAATATTCCTTTTGATTTATATTTTTTATTTCTTTGATAAGCTAAGATATCTTTCAAACTACTATATCCTGCATCTTCAATAATGCATTTTACATTATCAACTAAATATTCTCCAGCAACATTCATAACAGTTGCACCACCTAAAGAAAAACCATATAAAACAATTTTTGCATCTTTATCTTTATTAACTATTAAATTAATCCAATCTAATACATCATAGTGTTCTAACCATCCATAGGTAATGTATCTTCCTTCAGATTTACCACAACATCTTTGATCAATAAGTAAAACATTAAATCCTTCTTTTACAAATTCATGAGCTCTATTTATCATCATCATTCCTAATGATTTATAACCATGAACCATTATTACCCATTTATTTGTTTTCTTGTTTGCTTTAATTGATAAACCATAGAGTTTCAAGTTATCAAATGAATTAATAGTCAATTCTTTTGTTTTATATTCATTTAACCATTGGTAATCATAAGGTACATCTTCTATTGAATCTAGTTCATTTTTACCATAATATGAATCAAACTTTTTTCTAAAATAGTTGTAACTATAAGCTAATACCCCTACGCTAACACCGATAGCACTTATAGCACTAATTCCTATTGATGCTAATAATAAATCATTTTTCTTTTTCATCTTATCTTCTCCTAAACAAAATCAAAGTAGCAATTATCTACTTTGATTTTAACAAATATACAATTATCTTTAAAGTTTTTTAAGTTCATTAAGCCTATTTAAAACAATATCATACTCACGTTTATAATTAACAAGTTTGCTTTTTTCTTCATCAACCTTAGCTTTAGGAGCCTTACTAATAAAATTTTCATTACCAAGCATTTTATTACTTCTATTAATTTCACTTTCAAGTCTTTCTTTTTCTTTAGAAAGCTTTAATATCTCAGTCTCTTTATCAATTAATTGACTACTTAAAACACATAACTTTCCATTAATTATTGGTCTTATACTTAGTTCTCCATCTATACTTGATGCCCATTTTGATCTAGCCATTTTACTAACTATTTCTTTATTAACTAAGCTGGGGTTAATTATATTATCATCATTATCTTTGACAATAAAATCAATATTTGCGGAAGGTTTTAAATCATTTTCAACTTTAATTTCTCTCAATGATTTAATAACATCAATTAGTTGTTCAATTTCGTTTAAATCAAATTCTTTAATTTCAATTATTTTAGGATATTTTGAAGTTACAATAGTTTCTTCACTAGGATTTAAACCTAAATATATTTTTTCTGTTACAAAAGGCATAAATGGATGTAATAGTTTTAATATTGCATTTAATACAGTATGTAGTGTATAAATTGCACCATCTTTATAGTCACTATTTAATTCAGTTTTGCATAGTTCTATATACCAACTACAGAAATCATTCCACACAAAATTGTAAAGTTCACTTCCTACTATTGTAAATTCATATTTATCCATATTTTCAGTAACTATTTCTATTGTTTTATTTAACTTAGAAATAATCCATTTATCAATATTACTTAAATTAGCAATATCATAATTATCATAATCAAATTCTTCAAGTAAATTTAACATTACAAACCTAGAAGCATTCCAAAGTTTATTAATAAAATTCCAAGTTGATTCAACTTTTTCTTCTATATATCTTAAATCTTGTCCAGGTGTTGAATTTGTACTTAAGAAAAATCTTAATGAATCTGCACCATATTGTTCTTTAACATCCATTGGATCAATACCATTTCCTAAAGATTTAGACATTTTTCTTCCTTGATAATCCCTTGTTAAACCATGGATTAAACAATCTTTAAATGGGTATGTTTTTGTGAAATATCTTCCTTGAACTGCCATTCTAGCAACCCAGAAAAAGATAATATCATATCCAGTTACCATACATGATGTTGGATAATATCTGTTTAAATCATCAGTGTTTTCAGGCCATCCTAAAGTACTAAATGGCCATAATGCACTTGAAAACCATGTATCTAGTACATCTTCATCTTGAACATAATTTTCTATATCTTTTGGTGGAGTTAATCCAACATATACTTCATTTGTTTCTTTATGATAGTATGCAGGTATTCTATGTCCCCACCATAATTGTCTTGAAATACACCAATCTTCAATATTTTCTAACCATTGATTAAATGTTCTTTCAAATCTAGCTGGATAAAAGTTTATTTTTTCATTGGGATCTTCTTGATATTTTAAAACTTCATCAGCTAGTGGTTTCATTTTTACAAACCATTGCATTGATAAATATGGTTCAATTACAGCATTAGTTCTTTCAGAGTGTCCTACAGGATGAACTATATCTTCAATTTTAATTAAATTACCCTCTTCTTTAATTCTTTTAGTAAGTCTTTCTCTACACTCAAACCTATCTAAACCTTCATATTCTTTAGCAAGCTTATTCATAGTAGCATCTAAATTCATACAAATTGGTTTTTCTAGATTATGTCTTTCAGCTATTTCAAAATCATTAGGGTCATGAGCTGGTGTACATTTCATTGCGCCAGTTCCAAATTCCATATCTACATAATCATCAGCTATAATTTTAATTTCTTCATGATTTGCTGGATTAATTGCATGCAAACCAATTAAATGTTTATATCTTTCATCTTTAGGGTTAACTACAACACAAACATCCCCAAACATTGTTTCAGGCCTTGTTGTAGCTACAGTAAAACTATCATCTGTTTCTTTTACTTTATAGTTAAAATAATACATTTTTCCAGGATCATCTTGATGAATAACTTCAATATTACTTAAAGCGGTTTTTGCGACAGGATCCCAATTTATAATTCTATAATCCCTATAAATTAATCCGTCATTATATAAGTCCACAAAGACTTTATTAACTGCTTTATTTAATCCAGCATCAAGGGTAAATCTTTCTCTAGAATAATCTAAACCAACACCCATTGCTTCCCATTGTTCTCTAATATGTCCAGCATATTCTTCTTTCCATTGCCAAGAAACCTTTAAAAATTCTTCTCTTCCAATATCATATTTAGAGATTCCTTGTTCTCTTAGTTTTTCTTCTACCTTTGCTTGAGTTGCAATACCTGCATGATCCATACCTGGCAAATAAAGAACATCGTAACCTTTCAATCTTTTATATCTAGTAATTATATCTTGTAATGTATTATCCCAAGCATGCCCTAAATGTAGTTTCCCTGTAACATTTGGTGGAGGTATAACTATACAATATGGTTCTTTGCTAGTATCTTCCCCTGCTTTAAAACAACCAATATCTAACCATCTTTGATATTGACCTTTTTCAACTTTTTTATGATCATATTTTGTATCTAAAATTTTCATGAGTTCTCCCTTCATAAAAAAAACGTCCATAAAGGACGAAATATTCGTGGTACCACCTTTTTTCGCAATATAATTGCCTCAATACTTTAACGCAGTATTACGATTAATTCTACTATTAGTTCAAATTAATTTCTCCAAGACTACCTTCAATAAGCATTAATACTATATTCCACCAAACTATAGTTCTCTATAAATAATTACTTATTTACTCCTTCTCTTCATCGAATAAAATCATTATACCAAATAATTATAAATGTTCAATTGATAAAAGCGAGCCTTTACGACTCGCTACTTAAATCATCTAATATATTCCATAACTCTTCATAACCTTTTCTAGTTAAACTAGAAAATTGAATAATATTTTCTTTATTAACATTTAATGTTTGTGAAATTATATTTAATTGTTTATTTATTTCACTTTTTTTTACTTTGTCATATTTTGTAGCTACAACAATAGTATTTACATTATTACTTCTAGCAAAATCTATCATCATAACATCATCTTTAGTAGGTTTATGCCTTAAATCAACAATTAATATTAATGCTTTTAGATTATCTCTTAAAGCAAAATATTCTTCCATTAAATATCCAAAATCTTCTAATTCTTTAAAAGATCTTTTAGCATACCCATAGCCTGGTGCATCTACAAAAACTATTTTGTTATCAATTTCAAAGAAATTTAACATCCTTGTTTTTCCAGGAGTATTTCCTGTATAAGCAAGTTGTTTTCTATTACAAAGAGTATTAATCAAACTAGATTTTCCAACATTACTTCTGCCAGCTAATACAACTTCAGCTAAATCATGTTTTGGCCATGATTCCTTATTAATTGCACTAGTAATAAATTTAGCATCATGATATCTCATTTACTTAACTAAAGCTTCCTTTAAAACTTGATCTACATTATCTACAGGTATAAATTTAATTGATTCTTTAACTGCATCAGGTAACTCATCAACATCTTTAAGGTTTGTTTTTGGAATAACAATATTTGTGATTCCTACTCTATGAGCAGCAAGGCTTTTCTCTCTTAAGCCACCAATAGCAAGAACATGTCCTCTTAATGTTACTTCTCCAGTCATTGCAAGATCAGCTTTTACAGGAGTGTTAGTAATTGCAGAAACAAGTGCAGTTGTTATTGTAACTCCAGCACTAGGTCCATCTTTTGGTACTGCTCCTTCTGGAACATGAATATGAATATCATTACTATCAAAGAACTTAGGATCAATCTTTAATTTTTTAGCATTTGATTTAATATAGTCAAGTGCAATTTCAGTTGATTCAGTCATTACCTTACCAAGTTGCCCTGTAACATTTAATTTTCCTTTTCCTTCAAAATAAGTAACTTCTACTGGTAATACATCTCCTCCAAAAGAAGTATATGCAAGCCCTGTAACAACACCTACTTGATCTCCTTTTTCTTTATTACCATATTCATACATTTCCTTACCTAACCAGCTAACAATAAGTTTTTTACTAATTTTAACTGATTTTTTTCCATCTTTAAGTATTGCAAGAACAGTTTTTCTACATAATGTAGCAATTACTCTTTCTAACTGTCTAACACCAGCTTCTCTAGTATAGTGTCTAATTAAATAAATTAATTCATTTTCTTCTAATTTAAATTGAGATTTCTTTAACCCATTTGCAAGAACTTGTTTTGGAATTAAGTGATCTTTTGCGATTTCAACTTTTTCAAGTTCTGTATAACTAGATAAATTAATAATCTCTAATCTATCTCTTAAAGCCGCAGGTATATTTTCTAAATAGTTTGCAGTTGCAATAAATAATACTTTTGATAAATCATACGGTTCTTCTAAATAGTGATCACTAAATTGAGTATTTTGTTCAGGGTCTAACACTTCCAGCATTGCACTTGAAGGATCTCCCTTATAATCTGCACCTAATTTATCAATTTCATCTATTAAAAATACTGGATTAATAACACCTGCTCTTTTCATTCCTTGAATGATTCTACCAGGCATACTACCTAAATAAGTTCTTCTATGTCCTCTTATTTCAGCTTCATCTCTAACTCCACCTAAACTTATCTTGACAAATTTTCTATCAATAGCTCTAGCAATTGATTTTGCAAGGGAAGTTTTACCAACTCCAGGAGGACCTACTAAACATAAAATAGGCGCTTTTAAAGAATTTGTCATTTGTTTAACAGCCAAATATTCCATAATTCTTTCTTTAACTTTTTCTAAACCATAATGATCTTCATCTAAAATTTGTTGTGCCATATTTAAATCATCGTTATCTTCAGTTTCTTGCCACCAAGGTGTCTTTAATAACCAATCTAAATAAGATCTAACAACACTTGCCTCACCACTTGCTTGAGGTAACATTTCATATCTTTGTAACTCTTCTAATGCTTTTAATTTTACATGTTCAGGATAAGGATTGTTTTCAATTGTTTCTCTTAAATCACTTGTATCATCAGTAATGTTAGAAACATCTCCTAATTCTTCTTTTATAGCTCTTAATTTTTCTCTTAAATAATATTCTCTTTGTCCACCTTCAATTCTTTCTTTAACCTTATTATTAATTGAATGTTCTATCTGAGACATTTGTCTTTCTTTAGCAAGTTCATCAAGAATTAATAATAGTCTTTCATTAACATCCAATGTTTCTAATAAGTTTTGTTTAGAATCAATACTAAATGGATAATATTGTGCAAATTGATCAGCAAGAGTATCTGCTGAAACTCCTTTTGTTAATTGAGTAATAACTTCAGGTGGAAAATTGGTATTGATAGTTCCCATTTTTTCGAATTCAGAAATTACCTTCTTAATAAGAACTAATTCGTGTTTATCATCACCTTTAATATTTGAAACAAGCTCTATGGTTGCATTAATTTGTTCTTTACTATCTTCAAGCTTTACAAGTTGAGCTCTTTCTAATCCAGTAAAAACAACTCTCATAAAACCTTCTTTTCTTCTTATTGATTTTATTTTTGATAATGTTCCAAATGTAAATAAGTCATCTTCTTTTGGATCATCAACCATAATATCATTTTGACAAACAATCCATGCATGACCATCATAATTTTCCATAGCATCTTCTATGGCATTAATGCTTTTCTTTCTTCCTACTTCTATCATTACATCCTGATTAGGGAAAACGATAACTCCTCTTGTGGCTACTACAGGTACAAATAATTCTTTTTTCTTACTCATATTTTTACCCTCCTTAGGTCAAAATAAGACGCTATGCGTCTTATTTAATTGCTGAATCTTTTACAAAATCTAAAGCTTTTCTCATTTTTACATCGTATTCAAGGCTTTCAGCAGGAATTAATTCTTTGACCTTATCTAATTCCATTTGATATTGATCTGCAATTTTTTGATATTCATCATTAATTGCATCTTCATCAGCAACCAAATTCTCCTTGTCTGCGATTGTTTCTAGTACTAATCTAAGTTTTACTTTTGATGTTGCATCTATTTCAAATTGACTTCTTATATCATCAATACTTTGATTAGTCATTTGTAGAAACTGATTTAATCCAAAATTTTGTTGTTGTAATCTTTGTGCAAACTCTTGAATCATTTGATCAGTTTCATCTTCTATCATTCTTTGAGGTATATTTACAGACGCATTATCTACTACCTCAGTTAATAGTTTATCTAGAGCTTCATTTTCAGCTTTATCTTTTTCTTGATTTTCCATATCAGATTTAATGCGTTCCTTTAACTGTTCTACTGTTTCAACTTCAGGAATATTTAAATCTTGTGCAAAATCATCATTTACTTCTGGAAGTATAGTTTCTTTAACTTCATGTACAGTCACTTTAAAAACTACAGGTGCTCCCTTTAAATCTTCAACATGATAATCTTCTGGAAAACTTAATTCTACATCTTTACTATCTCCAGCTTTAGTTCCAATTAATTGACTTTCAAATCCAGGAATAAAGCTATTTGAACCTAATTTTAATTCATGCCCTTCAGCTTTACCGCCTTCAAAAGCGACTCCATCTTTAAAGCCTTCAAAATCTATTACAACGATGTCACCATCTTCTGCAGCATCTTCTTTAACAGTAATTTCTGCATAGTTTTGACGCATTCTTTCAATTTCTGCATCAACTTTTTCATTACTAATTTCAACATCTTCAATTTCGTAATTTAAACCTTTATATTCTCCTAATTCAACTTCAGGTTTTACTATTATAGTAAATACCATTTCTACTTCTTGTTTACTAATAGCATTAACTGATAGTTCAGGTCTATCTACAGGCCATAAATCATGCTCTTTTATACCTTCTTGTAATAAATCATTAGCAATTTCATTTACAGCTTCACTAAGTATTAAGCCTTCACTTACTTGTTTTTCTACTAATGCTTTTGGTGCTTGGCCTTTTCTAAAACCTTTAATTTCAACTTCTTTTGCAATTTCATTAAAAGCTTTTTCTTGAGCTTTTAACCATCTTTCTCCACTAAGAGTTACTGTTAACTCACCCTTAGAATTTTCTTTTTCTGTTATAGTCCAATTTGACATTTTGTGCTCCTTTCAAATATAGCCTTCTTATTATAGCAAAGTCATTTGTATTTTTAAATAAACTAACTCTCTATTTCATATATTTTGATGTTTTTTAAACCATATTTATCAACTATCTCATCATAAAGTTCATCATCGCCTAATAAACTAGAGATTTTTTTTAATATACTTAATGCTAAAATATCAGCTTCATCTTCTTCATAACTTAATGGAAGATATAAATATATCTTATGAATTAACATCTGTAAACACATTTCATACATGCTTGGATTATCATTTGAAATCCATTTTTGCAATAATTTATCAGCTTGTATAAAACCTTCTGATTCATATGGTTTAGATAAATAAGCAGGAATAAATGTATATTCAAGATTATCTTTTGTATATTTAAACTCATTTGTAAGTTCTTGTTCTATCATTGCATCTATTAACAATGAAGCTGCTTCTTTATTTGGTTTTGAATCTAAATAATCTTGAACTAATTTGATATGATTTCTTAAATTTTTTTCAAATAAAGCACTTACTGCTTGAAGTTGTTGTTTATCATTTCCATAAAGATATTCTTCAATTTTAATGATGCTTATTTCTTTTTCATCATCATCTAACTTAATTAAAGAATTAACCGTTTGATTTAATCTAATTAACTCTTCTTCATATAAACTGGGTATGTAAGGCATTTTTAATTCTTCATCCAATAAATCCTTAGCTTGAGTTATATTGTTATCTTCAATTAATTCTTTTATTTTAAATATAATTTTGTCATAGTAATTGTTCATAATTTTTCCTTTTATCAACTACCTGTAAATATTATAACATTATAATTAGCACTGTCAACATATGAGTGCTAATCTATGCCTTTTAATTTAATAATGCTTATTTCAGGTCTGTTATATAACCTTGGAACTTTTACAGATTCTCTTGCAAGTCCTCTAGTTACAAATAATTTTGTTTTATCATTTAATTTATATAGTCCGTTAATATATCTTGCAAAAAAATATTGTCCTGGAGCAAATATACCAATATTTAATAAAGGTATTCTCCATTGTCCTCCATGAGCATGTCCACTAACTACAAGATCAACTTCACTTTCTTTAAAAAGCTTAATCTCATGAGGCCTATGATACATTAAAATTGTAAAATTTTCATCTTTGTTTTTTAATGCATTATAAAATTGTTTTTCAAATTCATTATCTCCTATATTTTTATCATCAATCCCACATATATTAATAATGTTTCCTCTTATATTAATCCTTCTTTGTTCTCCTTCTAAGACAATTGTATTTAATTTTCTTATTTCTTTTTTTATTTTTTTATCTCTTCTTCTATATGTTTCATGATTACCAGAAGTATAAAAAGATGGTATATCCATTATTCCTTTAAAATACTTTGTAGAATTTATTGGAGTTACTCTACCATCATACATATCTCCAACATTTAATATAAAATCAACTTCTTCATTTAATAATGGAGTTAATAATTCTTTCATATTTTCACCATAAAAACAGCTATGTAAATCCGCAATTAATGCAATTTTTACTTCGCCATTTATTTTATCTGTATGTATATTTGTATATGTTACTTCTATTTTTTTTGAATAACCTAATGCAAATATGATAATTATTAATATTAAATAATACATGAAACTCCTTTTTTAAAATGAAAATAAAAACTCCGTTTGGAGTTTATATCGAGAAACTTATTACATTTATTGTAATTTCTGATGTTTTTAGGCCTGTCATCTGTAAGATATTATTATATATTTTATTTTGTAATTTCTTACTAATACTATTAACATTAGCCCCATATTTTACATTAACATCTACTGAAATATGTAATTTATTTTTTACTATTTTTACAGATACAGGTTTTGAGAATCTTGTTGTTGGTATTTTTTGAAATCCTTCAATATCATCTTGTGAAATTTCTACAATACTTTCAAACACAGATTTATTTAAAGCAATAATACCTGAATCAGACTTTTCTTTTAATAAAATATACTCTTTTGACATATAATTCTCCTTACCTATATTATTATACAAATTAAATTTAATTAAAACAATGCTTTTATATGCCTATTAAGATATGTATATATAATCTGTTCTTCTTCAAGAATCTCATTATAGTTTTTATATCTTTTTTCCATAGTATTAACTAATTCAATTAGTATATTCATTATATTATAAAGTGTTTCTTCATAAATCATAGATAAACTATCTTGCTTAATTATAATCTCTGAAACAAGTTTAGAAATAAAATTTAAAGATTTATTTTTATCTTCTTTATTAAAGTCTTTAAATATATCTTTTATCCATGATTTAGGCATTATTAATGATTTAACAGTTTCTGTAAATCTTTTAAAATCATAAATTGGACTGCCTGGTTGTAATGAAAATAATATTATAAAAAATACATGCCACTCATAATCTACATTCATTACTGATATCCAATAATCTCCTATGTTTTTACAAAAAATATCATTATGATAGAATTCTTCTAAATAAATTTCTTTTGTAAAGTCAATTTCATTTACTCTTAAATAATTTAAATGTTCAAAATATTCAACCATTTTTAATGCAGGGTTTTCAGCATTTAAAAATTCAGTAATATAAATATATTGACTAAGCATAGAACTGCATTGTTTAAAATTAGTAGTTACTCCTACACTCTTTAACATTCTTTCACTTACAAGCTCATTGATTGATGATGCAACCATCATTTTAAATGTTTCAGGTGTTACACCAATTCTTTTATCACTTATATTAGTATCAATTATCTGATTATAAATTATTTCTAATTGATTATCTACGACATCTAAACTATCTTTTATAGAACTTAACATAGTAGATATAAGTGAATTATATGTAACTAGTTTAGTGTTTTTATAAACTACTTGATGTTCAATATTTGACCAAAATGAATGAACCATTGCTTTAATTTGCAATTCAAAATTCACTTTTTTATTATCTAGTAAAATAAAACCATCAATTCTATAATTAGGAAATCCATTTCTTTGAACTTGAGGCTGTGGCATTTTTAAATTTAAAAACATTTCCTTATTAAATATACATTTATAATATGTTTCATCATGATTTTCAAAACATTCAACTAATCTATTATAAACACTAAGCTCATCTTTTATAAATCTACACTCTATTGTTAATCCTACTAAATCAACCATATTACCAAGTGCATCTTGAACATTATCATATTTCAAATAAAATTTATTTCTTATTAATTTTTCTCTTACACTTTCATTACTTTTAACACGAGAATACACAGATGTAACTGCATCATACTTATCTTGAAAATGCTTAGTAAAAAAATTGATTAAAATTAGATTTGCATTTTCATAGATTTCTCTATCTTTATTATACACATCTACTATTTCATCAATAAAATCAAACAATTGTAATCTCATTATTATCTATCCTTTATAATTATCTAAAGTTTTTCTTACAGTCATTAAGTCTTGATCTAATTGAAGTTTTAAATTTTCAACACTATTAAATTTTATTTCATCTCTTAAATAATTCACAAACTGTAAACTGATGTTTTTTCCATATATATCTTTATTAAAATCCAATATATGAGCCTCTAAAGATACTTCATCAACTTCATTAAAAGTAGGATTATGACCTATATTGACCATAGCTTTATACCATATATTGTCTAATCTTATATATGCACTATATACTCCTTGTTTAGGTAAATAATATTCATCTTCGGGTTCTATATTTGCGGTAGGAAATCCAATAGTTTTTCCTTTTCCTCTACCCTCAATTATCCTACCTTGAATTTCATAGTAGTATCCTAATAATTTATTAGCTTTTTCAATTTTACCTTTTTGTAATTCACTTAAAATTCTTGTAGTACTAATTTTTTCATTATTTTCATTTACACTATCAATAATTTCAACCTCAAACTTACCAGATGCTTTTAAGGTTAAAGAATTACCTTCTCCATTTTTACCATACCTAAAATCAAAACCACATACAAGAGCGATCAAATTACATTTGACTAAAATTTCATCTTCAAAAACTTCATAATCCAAATTAGCCATTTCTTTAGAAAACTTTAATATTATTATGTTTCTAATTCCATATTTAACCGCTAAATTAATTCTTTGTTTCATAGTAGTTAAATGTTTAATATTTTTTATTCCTGTTACAGTCACTCTAGGATCGGGATCAAAAGTAATCAAAGCAGCATCACAATTATGTATTTTTGATAATTCTAATGTTTTATTTATTAAAGCTTGATGTCCTAAATGAATCCCATCAAAATACCCAATACAAGCACAAAGTGGTTTATCAATTCTTATTGGTCTTCCTAGTTCTATTTGAATAATTCTCATTTACCATAAACCTCGTCTACATCTATATATATTACCTTCTACTTTTTCATAGATTGCAAGTAATTTTTCATTATTAGTTAATAATATAGTTTTATTATTAGAATCCAAATTAATTTTTTTGCCATTTTTTATATCTTCTATTTTATTAGATTCTAACATTTCTATATTTGAATCAAGTATTAGTCTAGGATTACTAATTAACATTGTTTCTTTATTAATATCATCTAAATTAATACTATTATCTAAATTAACATCACCTATTGCAGTTCTAATTAACCCAGTCATACATGCATAAGTATTTAATTTAGTTCCTATATCATCAATTAATGTTCTAATATATGTACCAGAAGATACCGTTGTTTTTATCTTAACTTCTTTATCAAATGATAATAGTTCTATATTATTTATAAATATATCTATGGGTTCTCTTTTTATTTCCTTATTATCTCTAGCATATTCATAAAGTTTTTTTCCTTTAACTTTTTTAGCTGAATACATAGGAGGTATTTGTTTTTGTTTACCTAAAAAAGTTTTTAATACTTCTTCTAATTTTTCTTTAGTAATAATTATATTATTTTTTGTATCAAGTGTTTCTCCCCATATATCTAATGTATCAGTTTTAATTCCGAATTTAAAAGTAGCAATATATTCCTTATTATCATGATTACAATATGGTAAAAGCTTTGTATATTTTCCTAATAATACAATAAGTAAACCTTCAGCATTTGGATCCAAAGTTCCTGTATGTCCTATTGATTTTATATTTAATTTTTTTCTTAGTTTATAAACAACATCAAAGGATGTCATTCCTTTGGGTTTATTAACATACAATATTCCATTTTCCATATGATTTCCTAAGTAATTATAGCAACATCATGATATAATAGCAAAGCACATTAAAGGAGTTAAAATGTCATTAAATAAAATATTAGGAAAAATTAGAAAAGCTGATATTGACTACGGTCTAATAGACAACAATGATAAAATCGCTGTTGGTATTTCTGGTGGAAAAGATAGTATGGTTTTATTATATGCATTGAACACTTATAAAAAAATAGCTAAAAAATATGACAATAAAGATTTTGATATATTGGGAATTCATTTAGATATGGGTTTTGAAAACATGGATTTTTCACTAGTTAAAGATTTTTTTATAAAAAACAATATCCAATATTATGATATTCCAACTAAAATTTATGAAATTTTAAAACTTAATAAAAATGAAGATGATTCATTATCTTGTAGTTTATGTTCTAAGCTAAAAAAAGGAGCTGTAATACAAGAAGCAATTAAATTATCTTGTAATAAAACAGCATTTGCACATCATAGTGATGATGCAGTAGAAACATTATTATTAAATGCAATATATGGAGGTAGATTATCTACATTTTCTCCAAAAATGTATTTAACAAATACTAAGATGACTTTTATAAGACCTTTTGTTTATGTAAGTGAAAAAGAAATAACTAATACAATTAATAAATTTGATATTCCTACTGTTAAAAGCACATGTCCAATGGATGGATATACCAAAAGACAAGATATAAAAGATTTATTAAATAATCTTTATAACAATTATCCAATGGCTAAATCTAACTTTGTAAAAATGTTACATAATGAAGAACAATTAGATTTATGGAAGAAGAAACGCTGATTATTTGACTTTAATTAGCAAACATACTATATTTAAGCCATATAAAAATTAAATATATAGAGGTAGCGATGTAAATTAGTAATATATTGAGTTGGCAAACTATGAAATATATGAAAGGTAATCATCGCCGAATAATAATTGCTGGCAAGTAATTATTATGGAGTTTTAGGAAAGACCTATTACTCTCCTTTCTTAGAAAGGGCGCTATTGACATACCACATATGCAATAGCATATGTTTTATTTTTATATAATGGGAGGAAAGAAAAATGAAAAAAATTATTATTTTACTAAGTCTTCTATTAGTTCTTGTTGGATGTTCTAGTGAATCAAGCAATGAAACTAAAGAAGATACATTCACAGTCGGTATGGAATGTAATTATGCTCCATTTAACTGGACTACATTAGAAGCAAATGATACTGCAGTAAAAATAAGCGATGTTGATTATTGCGATGGCTATGATGTTGTTATCGCAAGTAAAGTAGCTAAAGCTTTAAATAAAACCTTAGTTATTAAAAAGATAGCTTGGGAAGGTTTAGAACCTGCATTATCTTCAGGTGAAATTGATGCTATTATTGCTGGTATGACTGAAACACCTGAAAGAGCTCAAAATGCTGACTTTACTTCACCTTATTATGAATCAGATATGGTTATGATAGTAAGAAAAGATGATGATTTAGTAAATGCTACAAACATTCAAGATTTTAGTGGTAAAAAAGTTTTAGGACAAATTAATACTTTATATGATGATATTATTCCTCAAATAGAAGGTGTTAACCATGCTGTACCTTTAGCTACTTATCCATTAATGGTTGTTTCATTACAAAGTGGTGAAGTTGATGCTTTAACAGCTGAACTTCCAGTTGCTACAGGTGTTGTTAGTGCTAACCCTGATTTAGCAATTGTACAATTTAGTGAAGGAAATGGATTTGAAGCTGATACAACTGTTTCAATAGCAGTTAAAAAAGGAAATACTGAATTATTAGACCTTTTAGAAGAAGCTTTAAAAGATATTTCTATGGATGAAAGAAACCAATTAATGTTAGATGCAACAAATCGTCAACCTGCAGGTGAATAATGATAGCCTTAATTGAATCTTCTATTACGATATTTAATAAATATTGGCCCTCGTTTCTTTATGGCTTACAATATACTCTTTTAATATCTTTTGTAGGAACAGGTGTTGGCTTAATTATTGGATTATTAATTGGTGGATTTAGAGCAATTAAAATTGAAAACAGTGATAGTTTAATACAAAGAGTATCTAAAAAAATATTCTTTGTATTATCATCAATTTATATTGAAGTTTTTAGAGGTACTCCAATGATGGTTCAAGCTGTATTTATTTATCATGCACTAAGAACAACATTAAATTGGACACCTCTTATAGCTGGTATGTTTATTATTTCTATTAATACTGGTGCATATATGTCAGAAATTGTAAGAGCTGGTATTCAAGCTGTAGATTCTGGTCAAAGTGAAGCAGCAAGATCTTTAGGTATGAGTTCTTCTCAAACAATGCTACTAGTAGTTATACCACAAGCAATAAAAAATACATTCCCTTCTATTGGAAATGAGTTAATTGTAAATATTAAAGATAGTTCTGTATTAAATGTTATTTCAGTTACCGAATTATTTTTTCAATCAAACTCTATTGCAGGAACAGTATTTAAATATAAAGAAACATTCTTAGTAACCGCAATAATTTATTTAATACTCACTATTATATGTAGTAGAATCCTTGGATATATTGAACAAAAAATGAATCAAACAAAAAGTTCTTATCCTAGCTCTGATACATCTGTAGCTAATCAAGGATTGTAGGAGGAAAATATGAATACTATTATTAAAGTTGAAAACATTCATAAATCCTTTGGACAATTAGAAGTGCTTAAAGGGATAGATTTTGAAGTTAAAGAAAAAGAAGTTGTATGCTTAATTGGTGCAAGTGGTAGTGGAAAAAGTACCATGCTAAGATGTATTAATAGATTAGAAGTATATGATAATGGAAAAATATTATTTGAAGGTAAAGATATTTTAGATTCTTCAAATAATATTAATGAATATAGAGCAAAAGTTGGAATGGTTTTTCAATCATTTAATTTATTTAATAATATGAGTGTTATTAAAAATTGTATGATAGCTCAACAAAAAGTTTTAAATAAAACTAAAGAAGAAGCATATGAAACAGCAATGTATTTTCTTGAAAAAGTTGGTATGAAGGATTTTGCTAGTTCAGCTAGTACAACTCTTTCTGGTGGTCAAAAACAAAGAGTTGCAATTGCTAGAGCATTGTGTATGAATCCAAAGGTTTTATTGTTTGATGAGCCTACAAGTGCCTTAGATCCAGAAATGGTTCAAGAAGTATTAAGTGTAATGAAAGATTTAGCAAAAGAAGGTTTAACAATGATTATTGTTACTCATGAAATGGAATTTGCTAGAGATGTTGCTAATAAGGTTATCTTTATGGATAAAGGAGTTATTGAAGAATCTGGCTCCCCTTCTCAAATATTTAAAAATCCAAAAAGTGAAAGAACAAGAGAATTTTTAAAACGTATATTAAAATAATGTATAATAAAATTATGTTTAAACGTGTATACATTGAAATAACAAATCAGTGCAATCTAAATTGCACTTTTTGTAAGAAAAATTCAAGAAATATTTATTATATGAATAAAAAAGAATTTGTTCATATCCTTGATCAAATTAAAGATTATACCCGATATATTTACTTGCATGTTCAAGGTGAGCCTTTAATGCACCCTTTATTAGAAGAATTTATTAATATCGCAAAAGAAAAATATTTTAATATACAGATTGTTACTAATGGAAGTTTGATTGATAAATGTAATTTTTTATTAAAAGGTAATGTTAGAAAAATAAGCATTTCACTTCATAGTATTTCTTATCAAAGTATTGATATTGATAAATATTATGATAATATTATAAAGTTCTCTAGACAAGCTAGTGAATTAAATAAGACTTATATAGAACTTAGATTTAATAATGAAGATATTATGGATAATAAAACTAAATTTTTATTAAATAAACTAGAATCTAACTTTGACTTTAAAATAACTTCAAAAGATAAAAGCTATAAAATCATGAATAATGTATTTGTGGCATTTAATAATATCTTTGAATGGCCTTCTTTATCTAATGATTTTGTTTCTGATAAAGGATATTGTTTAGGTGGAATTAATATGCTTGCAATATTATCTAATGGATTAGTTAGTATATGTTGCTTGGATAGTGAAGGAGATATTAATTTAGGAAACATATACACAAATAACTTAAAAGAAATTTTAGAAAGTGATAAATATCTTAATATTATTAATGGATTTAAAAACAGAAAAGTAATTGAACCTTTATGTAAGCATTGTACTTATAGACTTATTTTCAATAAATAATTAATATACTATTATCCATTAAATTTAAGTCTTTTATTTTTACAAATAAGTTTATTTTTTTGTTACTAATATTTTCATAAACTAAGATATATTTATCTAAAGTAAATATATCTTTTAATTCATCATTTATTAGATTATAAAAAATTGTAATATTATCCATTAATGATTTATTTACAGAGAAATTAACTTTGTATAGTTTATTAGCTCCTACAATATATAGATTTAAAAGTATTGTGTTCATGATATCAACCTAATCTTATAAACCTTATTTCTATGATAATAATTTGCTTCATTTTCTTTTAGATCATCTTTTGAATTTATAGGTAATATATATTGCCTTGTATAACCAGGTCCTACCCATAAAATAGATTTATTATTGTTTATTTGTTTATTTATTTGATCGTTTTTTATTATTTTTAAATTAAACTTTATAGCATATTCTTCAATTAAATCTGTATACAAGCCACATAAGAAAATATCATTACTTGATTCTAACCATTTGTATGTAACTGTATTTATTCCAATGGGTATTCCTTTTCCTTTGTAATCATCAATACTTAAATAATTAGGAACGTATGGTAATTCATACATTTTTTTATTTCCTTGAACTTTTACTATTTTATTAATTAAAACATTTATTTCTTCTTTACTTAATTCACAATACCTAAACTCTAATACATTATTTAATTTTATTAATCCATATCCTTTTTTATCTTGAATCACTTTTTCATTAGTATCTAATATTGCCATTACTTCTCCCATATTTTCATTTATTAAAGATATTTTTTGGTTTATCAAATTATGCTTTTGATAATGTAAAGAATTATAAGTGGTAGTAAATAAAATAATTCTTATTTTATAATCAATACCTAAAGATAAAATGTTTTTAATTAAAGACATAAGATTTTCATATTGTTCTTTAAATAAAGGAAAATTATTAATAATTATATAAATATTTTTATTTATTATATTTGAATTAATTATGTTTTCACATTTTTTAAATAAGTTTAATATTTTTTCATAATCATCATTTCTTAAAATATCGATTAAAACTGGTACTTTATAAAATTCTTTTAAATTAGAATTTAATCCATCTATTATATATAGTTCAGAAGATTCTTTATCTAACTTTCTTATTAATGTATATAGTAATACATTTAAAAATTTCCTTTTTTCATCATTGTTAATTGAAAAAATAACCATATGTTTATCCTCATATATTAGTTTTTTATATGTTCTTGAATAATAGTCATCAATTAAACCTAAATAAAAATAATCCTTGTTAAAATTACTAAAATTTACTTTTTCAATTGGTGGTAACCATAGTGGTTTTACATCAAATTTATTATATTTACATATTAAATCCATTATTTCCATTAGTTGAGTTTTATTATTTTTATTATTTATAAAACTTTCATTTATTATATTAAGAGTATTATCTAATAATTGTATTTGATTTATATCATCTGTATTTAAATATGCATTAGACCATGCTGCCTTTCCTTTTTCTAAGATATTATCGTACAATAAATAAAAACTTCCTGTTTCTTTTAATAAAGAAGCATCATTAATATGTAACATTTCATACGAATCTTGCTTATTTTGTACTTTAAGACATATTTTGAATCTACAATTTGACCATATCTGATCATCAACCACCCCACTTGGCTTTTGAGTAGAAAGAATTAAATGAATACCTAAACTTCTTCCTATTCTTGCAATACTAATAAGCTCACTCATAAACTCATATTCTTGTTTTTTAAGTTCCGCAAATTCATCTACAATTATTAATAAATGTGCTAAACTTTCAAACTCACTATCTTTATTTGCATATTTTTGGTATATATCAATATTAATATTTAATATATTGTATTTATTAGATAATTTCTTAAATAATATTTGTCTTTTTATAATTTCTTCATTAAATGAAACTAAACATCTCCTTAATTCATTTACATCTAAATTTGATAATGTTCCTATTAAATGTGGTAGAGTAAACAAATCATTTTTAAAACTTTGAATAATTCCACCTCCTTTGTAATCAATAATAGCTATTTGAAGATATTTAGGACTATATTTTATACTTAACAAAGTAATTAAAGTTATTATTAATTCACTTTTTCCTGAGCCTGTCATTCCCGCAATTAAACCATGAGGACCATGCCCTTTTTCACTTATATCTAACTTAATATCTGTATAAGTATCTGATTTCCCTAATACAATATCAATATTTTGTAAATTAATATTATTTTTATAATTATAATGTATATTTAATTCTTTAACGTTATTAATTTTCAAAATATCAAATAAGCTAATTATTTTTTTATTTATTATTGTCTTATCAGTAAATAATTTATATTTTGATAATTTATAAAGTAACATATTTATATTTATTTTTGATAAATTTTCAATTTTAAATTTTTGTATTTCATTTTTATTGTTAACAAATATACCTTTATATTCATCAACTACAATATAAGAATTACAATAAGAAGGAATATCATTAATATTGTTTGTTGAATTTAATATATAACTATTTTCAATTTTTAAATATTTATATAACTCATTATTTTGTATGTATACAATTGTAGGTTTGTTTTCAATATTTTTATTTATATTTATTACTTCATTTTTGTTTATAGCAATGTATCTAGAAGAGTTATTATACAAATGATTAATATATAAAAATTCTTTGTTATTATTCAACCAATTTTCATCACATAATATAACTAGATTAATATCTTTAAAAGAATAATACGTAAGTATTTGTAGCAAAAGATATTTTACATATATATCTTCATCATAGTTATTTTTTACTATTGATATGTTTTTAATATCATTTAAATCAATTATTATTCCAATATCTAATATATATAGATTTCTATCACAAAATTCAGAAAATATTTTATCCAATTTATCATCTAAATTATGTCTATTTATTATTTTAAAATTTGATTTAATATTCCCTTTACCAATATACAATTTTAAAAAGTCTTTATGATTTAAATCTTTTTGATATAATAACTTTTTATTTTTGTTAATGCTTAAAGAAAGCTGCATAGGATTTAAATAATTATCTTTTATAAAATTTCTATATTTTTGCTTTTCATAATTTAATTCTTTTTCTATACTTTGTAATGATTTAACAAATTCTTTATTTCTTAATATTTCATACTTTATTTTTTTGTTTTTCTCAAATCTTCTTTGAATTGGATTCCAAAATAATGTACTTATTAACATCACTAAAGGAAGTATCAACATAGGTATAGTTTCTATTATTGATCTACCCTGCATATATGAATTATAAACAGAAATAGATCCGCTTAATAATGAAGCAAGTGACATTGTAAGAGCTGGGCCTATCGAAAATATTAGTGGATTTTGAGTTATTGTATACATAGGCATTGGTTGTTTTACTATAAATTCTTTAAATTTAAACTCACTATAAACTCTAAATAATTTTTTAATATAAATTTCATTATTAGTAAAATGATAATTACTTTTAAAACCAGTATATTTATTTAAATTCACATGTATATTATTACAATCATTAACCATTATAAAATCTTCATGTATTATTATTTTCAAATTTATTAATTGAATAATATCTTGATTGCTGAAATTATTACTACTTATTTTATTATTAATATATGTTTTTATATAATTGTTATTTATATACGTTTTATTAAATGTGTCTATTTCCATATGAATCTTATTTAATAAAGAATCTGATATATAAATATCATTATGAATATCATTTCCTATAATTATATTTCTTTTATTTTCATATTTTGTATATCTATTAATATTTTCATCATAAAAAGAAAATATTAATAATATTGGATCATACTCATTTGTTTTGCTTAAAGTTATTAATCTTTCTTCTTTACATAAATCATCGATAACTTCTAATGAATTAGATAACTCATAATAAAAATTATTGTTTTTATAATAAAAGATGACATATTCTTTATCAATATTTATTTGAATATGTCTATCTTTGTATCTATTAAAATCAAAAAACTTTTGTATTTTACCTCTTTGTTTTATTATTAACATTATTTATCTCACCAAAACATGACATTTTATTTCATGTATTTCATCACTAGTTTTAATAGTAATTATAGTATTACCCTTACTATTAGCTACTACACTTCCATTTTTATCTACAGAAGCTATTTGAGAATTATTTGATGTGAAAATCAATTGATTTTTATTATATCCTTTAGGAACATTTAAAACTTTAATTGCAAAAGATTCATTAATGTCTAAAACCTTTGAATAATTATCAATTATTATTTTTTCAGTTTCTAGATTTAAGTATTTGTTTAATGCATAATACCTATCATTTACAGTACATCGTTCTACAAATTGCCAATTTTCCAAATGTTTATTTAATCCAGGTATTAAAGACGCATTATTTTCATTTAATATATTAAACTTCTTATATAAACCTAATTTTCTAGCAAATGATTTTGTGGAATTAAAAGTTGCATCTAAAACCCAATATCCTTTTAAATCACCACATACTTTAATATCTTCATTATCTTTTGTCATGTCATCCAATAAATCAGTAGGCAAATTGCTTTTACTTGAAGTAACTTTGCCTTTACTATCATAAATATGAACTATACTTTGAAGATGTGTTTTCAAACCTCCAGATAATCCAATATCCATTAATGTTTTATCAAACAAGTTTAATCCAGTATAAACTCCTAGTAATAAATTCCCTGATGCTTTAACAATAAAATCAGCATTATAATCATGATTAGATATGATTCTTAGTTTATTGTTTTTTATTTCCATTCCAATACTATGAGTGTTTGATAAACTAAGTTCAATTCTTCCACTTGTATATATCTCAATTTGTAATTGCATTAAAATAGTAAAACTAGGAGCACTTTTAATTGGAATCTTTATTTTACAAATTGGAATAATAGTTTCTAATATATCATTTTGATCCTTAAAAGAAGATTTTAAGGTACTAATAAAATTAGAAGTAGATATACTTTTCAAATCACTAAATTGTTTAGTATAGTTTTCTTTTTTTAAACCAATAGAACTATTTGTTTTAAAATCAACTCTAAAATATGCATCTTTTATTGTATTATTTTTTAAATTCCATTTGATTGTAGGTTTTACACTATGTAAACTAGCTTCTCCATATATAACACTTCCATTTGTATTTGTTTTATTAATATTAACTTTTAAACTTCCACCATTTGTAGTGTATTTAACTTTAAATCCATTTACTTCAAAAGAATTTGATTGCTTATTTGAATTACTTAAATTAACAAAATCAATTATTTCATAAGTTTCTTGTATCTCAACTTCATTAAAATCAATTTCATTAGATTCTATTTCATTTGATTCATAATCTTCAAAAATTGCATTATCAAAATCTACTTCAAATGTATCTTGTATATCAATTTCATTATATAAATCATTTATATCGGGATTACTTAATTTAACTTTCAATAAATCTTCTTTTTCAAATATATCTTCTACTTTTTTTATTGTATCTAAATTATTATTTTTAAACTTTAATATATCTTCTTCATTTATATTTGTCCCTTTAGGATAATATGCAATATTAAAATGTTCATCATATTCTAAAGGTTCTTCTTCAATTATTACTAAATCATCTTTCCAATTAAAATTATAAAATGAATTTTCATATACTTTTTTATTTAAATTATTAACTACCTTATCTAATATTGATAATGCTTCGTTTTTATCAATTATGTTTTTAGGGTTAAAACATTCTCTAGAATCAAGTTGCATTATTCCTAATGCAACTGATTTTTCTATATGTTTTGGATACTTACTTTTAGAACTATCTTTTATAGAAATAGCATTAATATCTTCATCATATAAATTACTTAATGTATAGGCAACAAATTCTCTATTCAAACTTGATTCAGTATTAACATTTGAATTAGTATCTATAACACCCCATTCAACTAACGCTTGAATACTTTCATAATATATCGATGATTCATCAATATTAACAAAATAGGGTGTTTTTTTAAAATAATCCTTAATGTTTAATTTATTACTTATTTCTAACAACCATTCTCCTACACTTATTGTTTCTACCTTATTAGAACAACCAGAAAGAATAAGGATTAAAGATAAGATTAAAATGGTTATTTTATAAAATTTATTGTGTAAAACTTGATGCATTTGCATTAATGGTTGTTTCTAAAGAATCATAACTTGACACAGTTAAATCTAAAAACTTAGAATATGAATCAATTGTTTCTTTTTGAATATCAAATTTAGTAGCAAATTGATTAAATTTTTGTCTAATTGTTTCTCCACTTTCTGATATCCAACTACCATTTAAATCATTCATTTCTTTTTTCATAGTAATTAGTAAATCATACATTTTTTGATTTAAAGTTCTAATAGCTTGTGAACAATTGCTTACTTCAGCTAACGATATTTTAATATTATCCATTTATCATCCCTCCTCAATTTACAAGTCTCATAGCTTGATTAGTTAATTCATCTTGAGTTTCTCTATAAGCTCTAGCAGAAGCTCTTAAAAACTCACTATACTGCTCACATAAAATAGCTATTTGTCTAAAATCATCTTCATAACTTCTTATTTGATTAGAAAAAGCAACATTATCTTTTCCTTGCCATGCATTATTCATAACATTAACTTCTTCAAATAATTGCATAAAGGTTCTTTGATATTCTTGTGTGTCTTGACTTATTTTTGTTGCACATGCTTCCAATCTTGATGGATCAACTGTTATCTTTCTCATATAAATACCTCCCTGGTATATATATTTGTTTATTTTTTTAAATTCCTAAATTGTATTTATAATTATTAAAATAAAGTTCTTTTTTATTCTTTAATTTATTTATCTTCTAACTTTTGTATTTTTGCAGATAAAGTATTTTTTTAATAGATAAACTATTATTTAGTATCATTTTATAAATAAAAAAACCCTATAGTCAGTTTATATCTAACTTTTAGGGTATATTTTATATTTATGAATTTTCTATTTCTTCAAATATTTTTTCTAATCTAGTAGCTTTTTCAAGTGTATTATCTAATTTAAATGTAAGTTCTGGTACACGTCTAGTTGTCATACTTCTAGCAAGTTCAGTCCTGATAAAGCCTTTAGCTCTATTTAAAGCTTTTAAACCAGCTTCATTTCTTTCTTTCTTACCTAAAAATGAAACATACACATCAGCATAACTATGATCATTACTAACAACCACATCAGTAATAGTCACAAAACCAACTGATGGATCTTTTAGTTTTAACTGTATAATATTAGTTATTTCTTTAAGAATAGTTTGGTTTAATCTTTCTTGTTTAATTTTTGCCATTATTCAATTGGTACTTCTTGGTCTTTATAAGCTTCAACCAAGTCTCCTTCTTTAATATCATTAAAGTTTTCAATTGTTAAACCACACTCATATCCTGCAGAAACTTCTTTAGCATCATTTTGGAATCTCTTTAATGAACCAAGTTTTCCATCATATACAACAATTCCATCTCTTATTAGTCTTACGTTACAGTCTCTAATAATTTTCCCATCTTGTACCATACATCCAGCAATAGTTCCAACTTTTGATGCTTTATATATTTGTCTAACCTCAGCTTGACCAATAACAACTTCTTCAAATACTGGATTTAATAATCCCTTCATTGCTGATTCAACTTCTTCTAAAGCTTTATAAATTACTTTATGCAATCTAATACTTACTCCAGAATCACCAGCCATTTTTCTAACATTAGCATCAGGTCTAACATTAAATCCAATAATAACTGCACCAGATGCTTCAGCAAGCATAACATCAGATTCTGATATAGCTCCAGCAGTTGATCTAATAACATTTATTCTTACATCTTCTACTTCTAGTTTTTCCATCGAAGCTTTAACTGCTTCAGCAGATCCTTGAACATCAGCCTTAATAATCATTGGAATTTCTTTTGCTTCTCCTTCAGCAATTCTTTGAGTCAATTCTTCTAAAGACATTGCAGAAGTTTGTTTTCTTTCTTGTTCAATTTTTACTTGATTTCTTCTTTGAGCTAATAATCTAGCTTCTCTTTCATCATCAAATACTTTAAACATATCTCCAGCTTCTGGAACTTCACTTAAACCAATAATTTCTACTGGAGTAGATGGAAGAGCTGATTTAATTTCTTCTCCCATATCATCAGTCATTTTTCTTACTTTTCCATAAGTAGTACCTACTACTAAGAAATCTCCAAAATTTAAAGTACCATTTTGAATTAATAAAGTAGCAACCGGTCCTCTACCTTTATCAAGTTTTGCTTCTATAACTGTACCTGTTGCAATTCTATTAGGATTTGCTTTAAGATCTTTAACCTCAGAAAGAACTAAAATAGTTTCTAATAAATCTTTGATACCAGTACCTAATTTAGCACTAGTTTGTACATAAATTGTATCTCCACCCCACTCTTCTGGAGTCAATCCTAAATCAGCCATTTCATTCATAACTCTATCAGGATTTGCGGTTGGTTTATCAATCTTATTAATCGCAACAATAATAGGTACATCAGCTGCTTTTGCATGGTCTACAGCTTCTTTTGTTTGAGGCATAACACTATCATCTGCCGCAACAACAATAACAACTAAGTCAGTTACCTTAGCTCCTCTAGCTCTCATTGCAGTAAATGCCTCATGGCCTGGAGTGTCTAAAAATGTTACAAGTTTACCATCAACACCAACTTGATAAGCACCAATGTGCTGAGTTATACCACCAAATTCACCTTCAACAACTTTTGTTTTTCTAATTGAATCAAGTAATGTAGTCTTACCGTGGTCAACATGACCCATAATCGTTACAATTGGAGCCCTAGGTTTTAAATCTTTTGGATCATCAACTTCATCATCTAATAAAGAATCTTCTTCCTCAAGTGGATCGACTTTTTTAGGAGTAATATTAAACTCTAAACAAACCAATTCAACTGATTCATCATCTAACATACTATTTATAGTAACCATATTACCAAGCATAAATAGTATCTTAATTACATCACTTGCATTACGATTACACTTTTGCGCAAGTTCACCTACAGTTATCCCTTCATAATATTCAATATTCTTGACTACAGTATTATGTTTTGGAGTAAACTCTTTAACATTTCTCTTTCTATTTCTTGGATTTGATTTTCTTTTTTTTCTAGACATTTATACCTCCTTCTATGCTTCTAAAATACTTTTCGCAAAGCCCTCCTCACAAATTGCAACCATTACAATATTACTTTTCCCAATACTGTTTGATAATTGCTCTTTAGAAACATTAGACTTTACAGGTATTTGATAATAAGCACATTTATCATTAACCCTTTTTTTTGTTTTATCTGATGCATCATCCGATAAAACAACTAAATAACATTTGTTTTTTCTTATAGCATCCATTGCTTTAACACCATATAAAACTTTGTTTGCTCTATATGCCAATCCAATTAATGAGTACAACCTATCCATTTAAAATAGCCTGTTTGATGCTTTCATATACTTCATCATTAATTTTAACATTAAGTGCTTTTTCTAAACTTCCTTTTTTCTTTGCTAAATCAACAACAGCAATATCTTTTTTAAGGTAAGCACCTCTACCATTCATTTTACCTTTAAGATCAACAACAACTTCACGCTCTGGGGTTCTTACAACTCTTAACAATTCTTTTTTTGGTAATTGTTCTTGTGTAACAACACATTTTCTCATAGGTATTTTTCTCATCGTTATTTACCTATTCAATATCCTCATAATACTCATCATCATCATATTCTAAGTAATCCATGTAATCATCATACATTGATAATTCTTCTTCTTCCTCTTGACGAGCAATTTCTTCCAATTCTTCTTCTGTATAGATTGGTTTTATTTCATAATCTAAATCTTTACGTATATCAATAGAGCGTAGTTTGTGTTCTTCTTCGTCATCTCACTTTTTACGTTTTCTATCATCTTTTCTTTCTTGTTTAGGTTTTGAAGTATCCCCAACAAGTTTTTCAAATACAGAAACATACTCTTCAACTTCAATTTCAAGAAGTTTTTGTTTCATTGATAGATCTTCAGTTTTTTCTTCTTGAATTTCTTCTTCTATTTCTTCTTCTATTTCTTCTATTGCTTCTTCTATGATTTCATCTATTTCTTCAAGCTCATCTTCAAACTCTTCATAATCATCTTCATAATCATAATATTCATCATCAAACTCTTCATCATCAAGCTCTGCTTCTTGAGCAGCCTTAATTGCTGCTTGTCTTCTTTCTTCAGCTTCTGCTGCTTCTTTTCTCATTTTTTCTAATTCTTTAGCAGCTGCTTCACGTTTTTCTTTTTCAAGTCTGATTTCATATTCAACAAGCATTTGTCTATAATCAATGCCTTGCTCTTCTAATTCTTCTTCAGTCTTAATATCTATTTTCTTATCAGTAAGTCTAACGGCAAGTCTAGCATTCTTTCCTCTTCTACCAATAGCTAAAGAAAGCTGGTCTTGATTCACTACAACAATCAACGATTTCTTATCTTCAGTAGGAACAACAGCTATAACTTCTGCAGGAGCTAATGCATTTTTAACTAAATCAGTTAAATTATCACTCCATTCAAAAATATCGATTTTTTCACCTTGAAGTTCTGTAATAATTTCTTGTACTCTGCTTCCTCTAGGTCCAATACAAGCTCCTATTGGATCAACATCAGGATCATGAGAATAAACTGCCATCTTAGTTCTGTCGCCAGCATCTCTTGCGATAGCTTTTATTTCTACTACACCTTGATATATTTCAGGAACTTCTTTTTCAAATAATCTTTTAACTAATTTAGAATCAGCTCTAGATACTAAAACTTGAGAACCCTTTGTTTCTCTTTTTACATCAGTAATAATTACTCTAAGCTTTTGACCTTCTCTATAAATTTCTCCAGGAATTCTTGCTGAAGCAGGCATCATTGCAATAGTTCTTCCTAAATTTACAAGAACAAATTTTTCTTCAACTGATTCAACAATACCTAGTACCATTTCATCAAGTAAATCTGAATATTCTTCATATACTGCTAGTTTTTCTGCTTCTCTAATTTTTTGTTTTATAACATTTCTAGCTAAAGAAGCACTAGCTCTACTTAAATTTTTAATTGAAACTTGCATTTCATAAACATCACCGATTTCATAATCTTCTTTTTGTAATCTCGCATCTTCTAATGATATTTCTAATTCATCATCTTCAACAGTTTCTACAACGTTATATTGTTGAAACATATTAATATGACCTGTCTTGTCATCAAATTCAACTCTTAATGATATATCAGGTAGTTCTACATTCTTTTTGTATGCTTTTATTAATGCTTCTTTTAAAGCTCCAATAATTACATCTCTAGATATATTTCTATCATCTTCTATGCTTGATAATGCTTTTAATAAAACTTTATAATCCATTTCTTTAATTAAATATTTACCGCTAAACGGATAAATTCTATCTCCTCTCTATTAAATTCTAGTGTTTTATACACTGCTCTGTCTTTATATTTAAGTAATATACTTGAACCAACTTCCACTAAATCGCCTCTAAATTCATTTTTACCCTTAATTGAATAATTTAATCTAACAAACACATGCTTACCAACTAAATTTTCTAATTCATTAAGATCTTTAATTTCTCTTTCAGCTCCTGGACTACACACTTCAAGTACATATTTACTATCGATTTCATCATCTAATAAATTTGAA
The DNA here is from genome assembly GCA_012523895.1 of Erysipelotrichaceae bacterium. Taxonomy (GTDB): domain Bacteria; phylum Bacillota_I; class Bacilli_A; order Erysipelotrichales; family Erysipelotrichaceae; genus UBA9076. Next base: position 8,828 of record JAAYSZ010000036.1, on the reverse strand, counting down.
ATACTCTCACTTACAAGTGCACATGTATCTAAATCCATAGTTCCATCATCTTTTACAATTGATACTTGTAGTATTCTGTTTTTCTTATCATTAGTCCATTTGATGTCATAGAGTTTAACTTCATTACTAATTAAAGTCGGCTCTATAAGTTCTTTAATTCTAGCTATTTGATTCATTTACTCTCCTTTTCCATAAATTAAGGAGTGCATCGGCACTCCTTGTAGTCATCTATTAGTATATTCCAAGAAAGTCATTTTTGCAAGTAATTAAGCCATATTTATATAATCTTTACTTTATAATCAAAAACTTTAATAATAATCTTTTTTCTATTTATATGTAAATTTTCACTAAATTAATGTTAAGATAATAGTGGATAAAACATTGTTTTAATTATCCTAGAAAGAGTTGATATAATGAGTAATTTATTAAAAAAAATCCATAATATTGGAATCGTCCCTGTAATTGCACTTGAAAATGTTGAAGATGCTGCGCCTTTAGCAAAAGCACTTTCAAATGGAGGTCTCCCTGTTGCTGAAGTTACATACAGAACTGATGCTGCTCATGATTCAATGATTGAAATGAGAAAAGCTTGTCCTGATATGGTAATTGGTGCTGGAACTGTTATTACAAAAGATCAAGTTGATTCTGCAATTGAGGCTGGTGCGGAATTTATTGTTTCTCCAGGTTTAAATCCAGAAATAGTAAAATATTGTCAAGAAAAAGATATCCCTATTATTCCAGGAGTTGCTAATGCATCAGATATAGAAGTTGCAATATCGTTAGGATTAGAATTAGTTAAATTCTTCCCTGCTGAACCATTAGGTGGTTTAAAAATGATAAGTGCACTAAGTGCTCCGTATTCTTCAATTAAATTTATGCCTACGGGTGGAATTAATGCAAAAAATATTAATGACTATTTGGCTAATCCAAAAATCATTGCTTGTGGTGGAACTTGGATGATTGATAAAAAAGCAATTGCAAATAAAGATTTTGATAAAATTGAAAAATTAACTAAAGAAGCTGTTAATAATATGCTAAACATTAACATTAAGCATGTTGGAATTAATAGTGAAAATAGTAAAGAAATTGCGGATGCTTATGGAAAACTACTTCAAAAAGATGTAAAAGAAGCTCCAAAGAGTTACTTTGCTGGAAACTTAATTGAAGTAATGAAACCTGAATATAATAAAGGTACAAAAGGCCACATTGCTATAGGTGTAGATAATTGCGATAGAGCAAAACGATACTTTGAAGAATTGGGCTATGAATTTGATGAATCAACAATTAAATATGATGATAAAGGAAGAATGAACTTTATTTACTTCAAAGATGAAATTGGTGAATTTGCAATTCATCTTGCAAATAATTAATATAACAATAAAAAAACATTAGATTACAAAATTTCTAATGTTTTTTAATATTCTACTCTACTTACTCTTATATCATCACCTTGTATTTCAAGTATTGCATAACAAGGCCTACTAAAATCCCTATTATATCTAATACTACCTGGATTTATTAGATGCACTCCATCAAGAATTTGATATTCAAATACATGTGTATGTCCAAAACAAACAATATTACATCCATATTCTTTAGCTTTATTAACTAGTATAGATCTATCTTTAAAAAGCATCATTCTATGTCCATGGGTAATAAATATATTATGCTTCCCCACATTTAAGACTCTAAATTCAGGATAATCATAATAATCATTGTTTCCCCTAACACAAATAAACCCAAACACTTCGCTAGGATGTAATTCTATATCTCCACAGTGAATAAAATAATCAGCATCTCTATGCCTTTTCATTACATTAGGGATCCAATCACTTCTACCATGGTTATCTGAAACAACTATAATTTTCATATTTCCTCTATTAATTTAATAATGTTATAATCTTCTTAGGTGAATAAAATGTTTAATTTATATCCATACAACTATTGGTTACTATACTTAGCAGTTGTAATAACTATTATTACATTATTTTTATTATTGTCAAAATTAGTTAACTTAAATAAAAAAATAAAGTTACAAAAACCTGAAATTCAAAAAATTACTGATAAAACCAAAAAAATAGATGAAACTATTAATATAATAAATACTGAGGTAAAAAATTTAATTAATAAAATTAAAAAGCTTTCTCCATTTATTGTATTAACTTATTTATTTTATAAAAACTATAAAGATTCAGAAGATCGTGGTGTAAAAAGAATTAACACAAGCTTAGTAAACACAGTTAAAAAAGCATCAGTATCAAATGAAAGTAGATTAATTAAAGCAATGAGAAAAATATAATTACTTTCCTAAAGTTTCTTTTAAAGAAAGTTTATTATCATACATATATTTTGCTAGCTCAACCCCTACATATCTATAATGATTAGGTTGAGCTTTTTTGTTATATAAATATGCCTTGTCTAAACTATATGTTTGAATAAAACCAAACTTATACGCATTGTTTTCTAACCAAAAGCTTTGATTTGTTCTTACAAAATCATCACTTTCAACACCATCAACCACAAAATCAACTGCTAAACCAAGTTGATGCTCACTATGACCTGGATAAAATTCATAATATGAAGCATCATTTCCGTGTACTGCTATTGCACTATCATATAAAGATTTTTGTTGTTGATATGAAATATAAGCATTTTCTACAAGTAAACCTCCACAATCTCCATATTGAAAACCTTCTTTACTAATTGCGTTGCACAATTCAATTAGAGGTTTCTGTATAGCAACATCCACAATTAAAGCATTATCATACAATGTTGGTATTTTTTCATTTAATCTTTGTAAATTAAACGGAGTTCTAATACTTATAGAATTATTATCATCTACATATGCACTCATATCTCCAGCGTTAATAACTAAATTAGAATTTGGATTATATTCATCTCCATGCTTAAGCCAATAATATACTTCACTATAAGAATAATGTATTAAAAAAGCATTTAATACTTCAACACTCATATACTCTCTAGTTTCTTCAACCATTTTAACTATATTAGAACTAGGAAGATTCCATTGTAGTTTACTTAACTCATTATATTCTGTGGCATGATATATATTAAAATCACTATCTTTTATAAAATCTATAAATAAACTAGGCGCAATACTATACTCAATAATATATTCAATTTCTTCATCACTAAGATATTGTTTGATAAGTTTTCTATGTTCTTCATTTTGATATGGATATCTAGATAAAGGATCAAAGTTATAATTCATAAATGAAAAAGCACTAAAAAAAATAACAGTCACAGAAATTATTAATGCTATACTTCCCTTTTTCATTTATTTACCTCCTTAAAAATTATAGCATATCGCTATCATTTAGTACCCTATATATATTTTGTGCAACATTATTAGGTACAACTTCACTTAACTCTTGAATACTAGCATTTTTAATTGCTTTAAAACTTTTAAAATGCTTTAACAATTTTTCTTTTCTAACTTTTCCTACTCCATCAATTTCATCTAATATTGATTTTGTTTGAGCTTTTTTTCTTAATTTTTTATGATAAGTTATCGCAAATCTATGAACTTCATCTTGCATACGAGCAAACAAGAAAAATAATTCACTATCTTTATCAACTTCTAATTCATTTAAATCTTCATCAAGTAAAATAGAAGTAGAATGATGTTCATCCTTTGCTAAACCTAAAATTATAATATTTAAACCAAGTGAAGAAATAATTTCTTTTGCGGCATTTATTTGAGGTTTTCCACCATCGACAATAACACAGTCAGGCATTATTTCTTCTTCACTTAACAATCTAAAATATCTTCTATATAATATTTCTTTCATTGAATCAAAATCACTATTTCCAGTGCTTAACTTATATAATCTATAATCTTTCTTTAACGGTAAACCATCTTCATACACTACCATTGCTCCAACTGTAAATGCTCCTGATATATGAGAAATATCAAATAATTCAATTCTTGAAATATCTTTATTCAACAATTCATTTAATTGATTATTAGCTTTTTCAATATCATCATATTTCTTTTGTGCAACTTCAAATTTTAATTCTAATTGTTTTATCGCATTATTTAAACACATATCAATAAGCTTTTTTCTATATCCTTTATGCGGTTGAACTATTTTTGTATCTAATATTTCATTTAAACCTTCTATATCAATTGCTAAAGGTAAAACAATTTCACTTGGTTTAATATGATTTTCATAATATTGGCTAATAAATGAAATAAATTCTTCATCAGGATCACCATACAATGCTAATAACTTAAATTCTCTTTCTAAAAGCTTTCCACTTCTTATCATAAAGCCTTGTATGGCAATATATCCTTTATCACTATGATATGCAAAAACATCAATATCATAATTATCCATTTTATCAACTTCTTGTTTTGACACAACATAATTTATAGAATTAATTGAATCATTATAAAGCTTAGCTTTTTCATACTCCAAATTATCACTAGCTTCATACATTTTTTTATATAACTCATCAATAGTTTCTTTAGTATCTCCTCTTAAAAACTTAGTAATTTTCTCTGACATTTCTTCATATATTAAAGGATCAATATCATACTCACAAGGACCTAAACATTGATTTAAATGATAATATAAACAAACTTTTTTAGGCATTGTTTTACATCTTCTTAACGGATAAAGTTCTCTAAGAATTTTTAATGTTTGATTAGCCGCAAAAACATCAGGATAAGGACCAAAATACTTACTGTTTCTATCTTTTTTAATATCTCTAACAACACTTAAAGTAGGATATTTTTCATTAGTAAGTTTTATATATGGATAAGTCTTATCATCGATAAACATAATATTATATTTTGGTCTATATTTTTTAATTAAATTTATCTCTAAAATAAGTGCTGCTTTTTCACTATCAGTAATTACAAAATCAAAATCGTGCACAAGACTAACCATCTTAGTAGTTTTATAATCATGTGCACCTACAAAATATTGATTGACTCTATTTTTTAAATTTTTTGCCTTACCAACATATAATATTTTGCCTCTTTTATCCTTCATAAGATAACAACCAGGTTCTTGTGGTAATGTTGATAATTTAGCTTTTAAATAATCTTTCATATTTCACCTAAAATTTACTACTGTAGCACCAGTACCACCTTCATTAGGCATTCCTAGCCTAAACTCCTTTACACTATTATCATTTCTTAATCTTTCATGTACTGCATTTCTTAATGCACCAGTACCATCACCATGAATAATTCTAACCATTGGAAGTCTAGAAAATTTTGCATTATCTAAAAATTTATCTAATTCCACTAAAGCTTCCTCAACTCTTAAACCAATTAAATTACATTCAAAAGTAGATTCTGTAATTTTATGAGTATTTACAAAAGTTGTTTTCTTTTTTGCAATTTTTTTATCACTATGTCTAATATTAGATAATTTGGCTTTAACTCTAATCCCTCTTACATCAATATCAACTTGTTTTTTACTAATTGAAGTAATAACTCCAATTTGATTAGTAGCTCTAATTGATACAACATCTCCAACTTTAAATTCTTTATTACTTACTTCTTCTACTTCATTAATCTCTTCTTTATCATCAAGTTTCTTTTTAATTATTAAAGCTTCATGATATTTTATATCATTACTTTTGGATCTAAGTTCTGAAATAATCTTATCAGCTTCTTCTTTTCTCTCTTCTAAATAAAGACTAGCCTCTAGTTTTGCTTCATCAATTAACTTTTCTTTATTATTCTCTAAATACAATTTTTCTTTTTCTATTATTTCTTTATCTTTATTTATTTGTTCCAATTTTTCTTTTAATTCAATTTCAATATTTTGATTAACTAAAAGTTGTTTTTCCAATTTTTCTAGTAATTTATCTTCCTTCGTTTTACCTTGTTCTTTTAAAAACTTTGCATAATTAATTATCTTTGGATTTAATCCATATCTTAATGCAATATCAAAAGCATTACTTTGACCTGTTAGACCTTCAATAAATTTATATGTAGGCATCATATTTTCTAAATCAAATTGAACCATTGCGACTAGAATATCATCATGTTTTTTTCCATAAGTCTTTAACCTTCCATAATGAGTAGTTGCAACAATCATTGATTTTCTTTCTCTTAATTCATTTAAAACTGCAATTGCTAAACTTTCTCCTTCTTTAGGGTCTGTACCAGAACCAAGTTCATCTAATAATATTAAACTTTCACTTGTCGCATTATTACAAATATGAGCAAGCTTAGATAAATGAGCACTAAAAGTACTTAAACTAGATACCACTGATTGTTCATCACCTATATCAAGATAAACATTATCAAAAAATGGTATTTTAGCACTATCACAAGAAATTGGCATTCCACAATATGTCATTAAAACCATCAAACCAATAATTTTTAAACTAACTGTTTTACCTCCAGTATTAGGACCAGTGATTAAAAGTACTCTATATGGTTCTTTTATAGTATATGTATTAGAAACAACAGCTTTAGGATCAATTAATGGATGTCTTGCTTTATGTAAATAAAGTTCTTTAGTATCTACTAATTCTCCCGTAGTACAATTATTGTTTTTACCCCACTCACTTCTTGCAAAAAGACTATCTAATAAAGCAACAGTACTCAAATTATATTGTAAAAAACTTGCAACTTCTTTAACTCTAGAAGTACACTCTATTAAAATCCTTTCAATTTCTTGTTCTTCTTGAGACTTCAGACTAAGTTTTCTATTATTAATTTCAATAAATACAGGAGGTTCTAAATATACAGCTTGTCCAGATGCACTTTCACCATAAACAAAACCTCCTAAAATATTTTTATCAGTATTTTTAGCTAAAACAACTACCCTATCATTTCTTCTAGAAACTATTCCATCCACTAGTCTTGATGCATTATCTTTTTTGTATTTTTCAATTAAAGAAGATAATTCATTTTCAAGTTTTTTTAATTTGTTTCTAATCAGTGATAATTCTTTAGATGCACTATCCTTTATTTCTCCATACTCATTAAAACAACTCATTAAAAACTTATATAAATTATTATCATAATATAATGACTCTACTAGTTCATCTATAGATGAATAATCTTCCTTATATTCTTTGAAATAATTTTCAATATCCTTTATACCTCTAAAGTGATCTAAAATATTTAAGCACTCTATACTAGTTAAAGTTTTATTTTTTAAAGCATATTCTAAAGATAAAGTAATATCTTTAAACCCATTAAAAGGCATACTTCCATACTTATATGTTAAATCTAGTGCCTCTTTTATTCTTTCATTATTTCTTTTAATAATTAATCTATCAAAGGTAGGAGAAATTTCTTCAAGATGTTTTTTACCAAGAGAAAAAGAACAGTATGAAGACATCTGTTTAATGAGTACATCTAATTCAATTCTTTCTTTAATTTGATTCATCTCTTTGTGTAAATTCCTCTATTGGTAAATCTTCAAAATGATTTTCATCTAAAAAGTTTCTTAACCAAGTTTTATCATCATCATTAAGCTCTTCAATACCCATAATTATTTTGTTTATTGTTTCACTATCATTCATTGGATCTAAAAATGAAACAATACCATTTTGAAAATAATTATCTATATCATATAAAACAGTATTATTATATATATCCATACCATTTTTTATTAATGGTGAACTAAGTAGCATACAAATCAATAATATCCATAAAGTTGTTAAAACAATACTTAAAGCTCCTCCTAATATACCACTCAACTGTTTAATTAAAGGAACCTTTTGTAAAGCTTTAAATGCTGGTTTAATTAGTGAAAATACTATATTCAATAATAATATCAATAAGAAAAACCAAGCAAGTTCATTAATCTTTGAATAAAACAAAGTGTTTAATATTTCAGTATTAGTAAAAGTCCAACTATGAGGCCATAAATCAATGTATTCCGCAAATACAGGAGCAACATATGCAGAAACTAATAAAGACACAATTATTCCTAAAGTATTAGCTAATTGTACTAAAAAACCTGTTTTAACACCTCTATAAAACATAATAATATAAAACAGTATTACAACAACATTTACAATCATATACACATTAATTGTTTCCATAATTAATCCACCTTATTTCCTCATATATAATACTCAAATATAGTTTTAAATTCAATTCATGTGTTAATATATTAGAATGAATACTATTACATTAACTTTAACATTAAAACAAATTGAAAAACTAAAAAATACTTTTAAAGACAATATTGTAAATAAGGAAATTCCTTATGTAAATCTTCAACTTAAATTAGAAAATTGCACAATTACAGTATATACAACTAATAAAGTAGTTTTTCAAGGTAATGATGCACATATCTATGCATCAGCTTTTTATGATAATATTTTTATAAATCAAGCAGGAAGTGATGAAGTTGGAACAGGAGATTATTTTGGTCCAATAACTGTTTGCGCATGTATTGTAAATGAAGATAATTATAACAAAATCAAAGATCTAAATATCCAAGATTCAAAAACTTTAACTGATAATTTTATTTTAGATATTGCACCTACACTAATGGAATTACTTCCGTATAGTTTATTAATTGTTGATAATAAAAAATATAATCAAGTTCACTCAAATTATAACTTAAACAAAATAAAAGCATTATTGCACAATCAAGCATATATAAATTTAAATAAAAAAGAAAAACTTCCAAATCTTTTGATTGTTGATCAATTTACAAAAGAACATAATTATTTTAAATATTTAAAATATGAAAAAGAAATAATTAAAAATATACATTTTGAAACAAAAGCAGAAAGTAAATACATTTCAGTTGCTTGTGCTTCAATTATTGCACGATATGCTTTCTTAAAAAAATGGGAAGAAATGGAAAATAAAT
>JAAYSZ010000035.1 GCA_012523895.1 Erysipelotrichaceae bacterium | reverse complement strand
TTTTCAAAGATCTTTTTTGATTCATAAATATAATATATTTTTTTACAAATCTTGATTTAAGATTCCTTTTTCTATGACTTTCAAGTTTATTTAATTTCTACTTGATTTTTCATAGTAGGTCTCCAAAGAAAAACAGATGAATCATCTGTTTATATTAATGCACTAACCACTAATGAATATGGTTCCACATTTATTTTATTAGAAACAGTTGACTGTATCGTATAACCATCTTGATTCATCAAAGTAATGTAATTCTCATCATAAGTATAGCTTCTTGCATACTCAGTAGGATTTATTATTACTTTAATTCCATTAATATTTACACGTTTATCAACATGATTAATATTATACTCCAATACAACATTATCTAATACTTTAAATGAAACCTTTTCTTCAATTTCTTTTGAACTTGGTAATCTGAAACCTTCTAACTCTTTTCTTAATAAGATACAAGCTTTTGTATAATTTACAACATCATAATTTTGAGCCATTCTTTCCCAATCCATCTTATTAATGTCATCACTCATATTATAAGTATTGCCCATTAACAATTTAGTTCTACAAAACTCTTGACCACTATGAATAAAAGGAACTCCTTGCGCAAATATTGTACAAGCAATTAAAAGTTTATGTCTTTTAACTCTTATCTCTCTTACTTCACTCTTACAACATTCTTTCATTTTATCCCATGAAGTTAAATTATCATGAGCTTCCACATAATTAATACTATGATTAGGATCTATAAATCTTCTAAAGTATTTTTTATTAATACTATTAGCAACTAAACTAGATTGCATTTCATATATCATATTATAAGCACCAGTTAAATAGCCCTTGTCATATCTTTCATTATCTGAAGTTTTACCTTTTAAAGAATCTCTAAAATAATCATTAAAATGACCAATCCCCATTAATTTTTCATTGTTTTCAATTTTAGCTTTATATTCATCAGGAAGAGAAGTAGGTAAGTTCCAACCTTCTCCATAAATCATAATACTAGGATTAAGTTTCTTAGCTTCTATGTATATTTCATTCATAGTATCAATATCAAGCAATCCCATAAGATCAAATCTAAATCCATCAATCTTATATAAATCAATCCACATCTTAACATTATCAACTATAAATTTTCTAACCATTAATTTTGTGGAATCTACATCATTACCACAAAATGAACCATTAGATAAATAACCTGACTCATTATATCTAAAATAATAATAAGGTACACATCTTCCCAAAGAAGTCATATCAATGTCATAAACATGGTTATATACCACATCAAGATTAACTCTAATACCTCTTTTATGAAATTCAACAACTAAATGTTTAAACTGTTTAATCCTATCATAAGGATCATTAGGATACTTACTATAAGATCCTTCCAATGTAAAATACTGTAAAGGATCATATCCCCAGTTATATGCTTTATCTTTATTCAATTCATCAACTGTCGCAAAATCATTAACAGGCATTAATTGAACATGCGTAACCGCAAGTTTTTCAATATAATCAATTCCTGTAGATTTACCTTGATATCTAGTACCTGCTTCACTTAATGATTCAAAATAACCATTACTAGAAGCACCAGAAAGATGAGAACTTGTCATATCTCTAACACTACATTCATAAATAATTGCATCAACATTATTTTTTAATCTAGGTAAGATAGCTTCATCTTTTTCACTAAATGCCTCTTCTAAATCAATAATCGCAGAAACTTCTCCATTTGCTTTACTACTTAATCCATAAGGATCAGTAGATACAGTTGTTTTACCATTTACAGTTACATAATAAACATATGTAGAATATTTAAAATCTCCTTTTACAGTTGCTCTATAAACTCCCTTATCACTTCTTTTCATATTTTGAAAAATTTGTTTACCAGCAGTTTCAATATTAACCACAACCTTAGTAGCTGTAGGAGCCCATAATGCAAATTCAGTTTTATCTTTATAATATGTACTACCTAAATCATTTCCATCGTAGTAAAACATTTGATCAAATAAAGGTCTTTTTACTATGAATCTGCACTGAACAACAGTTGCAACACCTAAACTGCACACTAAAGCATACTCAGTTCCAAACTCAAAATCAGTAGGAATGATTAATTCATACTTTACATTTTCTTTTCTTTCTTCAACATGTTTTACAACACAATCTTTATAGTAGCCATTATCATTAGTAAGATAAAAATACTCACTTTTACCACCATAAAAATTTCTGGAAATAAAGCAATTAATTAGACCAAAATCATCTAAATAAGCTTTTATATTTGTATTTGACTTCACTTAATTACCCCACTTTTGTTGGTTTTAAATCCCAAATCTCATCTGCATATTGTTTAATAGTTCTATCACTAGAAAAATATCCAGATTTTGCAATATTGATTAAACAAGATTTAGCCCAACCATATTTATCATTATATCTTCTTTCAATTTCTTCATGTGCATGTGTATAACTATCAAAATCCGCAAATAAGAAGTACTCATCATTTTTAACTAATAACTCATCATAAATAACTTTGAAATCATCTTTGTTATCTGACCATGTATTATCAAGTAATGAATCAACTGCACGTTTTAATCTCCAATTATTATTATAATAATCAAACGCATTATAAACACTACTTAAATTTTTAATTTCATCCACAGTTAAACCAAAGATAACATCATTTTCTCTACCCACAAGTTCATCGATTTCAACAGTAGCTCCATCTAACGTTCCTAAAGTGATAGCACCATTCATCATAAACTTCATATTTCCTGTACCACTTGCTTCTTTACCAGCTGTAGAAATTTGTTGAGAAACATCTGTTCCATTCATTAACAGTTCAGCTACTGATACAGAATAGTTAGGAATAAATACTACCTTAATCATATTTCTTACATATGGATCATTATTAATAATATCTGCCATATTATTAATCAACTTAATAACTTTTTTCGCAAAAGTATAAGCTGGTGCAGCCTTAGCCGCAAAGATAAATGTTCTTGGAGTCATTCTAAATCCAGGATCATCTAATATCTTTTGATAAAGCATAATTATATGTAATACATTTAATAATTGTCTTTTATAAGCATGTAATCTTTTAGCTTGTGTATCAAAGATAGAATTCGGATTAACCTCAATTCCTGTAACTTTTCTAATATAATCCGCAAGAATTATTTTTCTTTGATGTTTAATCTGTAAAAATTCTTCTTGTGCACTTTTATCATCTACATAATTTAATAAATTAATTATCTCATCGAAATCTTTTCTGTAGCCTTTACCAATTCTCTTATCTAAGAAACTAGTAAGTTCAGGATTTGAATACAACAACCATCTTCTTTGAGTTATTCCATTAGTTTTATTATTAAATTTTTCTGGCCAAATCTTTGAAAAATTTCTAAATAATTCATTTTTAATTAAATTAGAGTGAATCTTAGATACCCCATTTACACTATGACTACCTACAATTGCTAGATTTGCCATATGAATTTGTTTATCTCTAATAATAGATACTCTATTTTCCATATCATAATTACCAGGAAAGTTTTTTCTTATATCAAGTAAAAATCTTCTGTTAATTTCATCGATAATCATATAAATTCTTGGAAGTAACTTTTGTACTATATCTGCTTGCCATCTTTCAAGAGCTTCTGAAAGAATAGTATGGTTTGTATAAGCCATTGTATTTACAGTAATATCCCAAGCATCATTCCATTTATAACCATGAATATCCATTAATACTCTCATAAGTTCAGGAATTGCAAGAACTGGGTGAGTATCATTCAATTGAATTGCAGTTTTTTCCGCAAAATTATCTAATGTACCATAAGTAGATAAATGCGATTTAATAATTGAATTAATTCCAGCACAAACAAAGAAATATTGTTGTTTTAGTCTTAAAATCTTTCCAGCTTGTGTTGAATCATCTGGATAAACGTTTAAATTAATCGCAGTAACATTAGCAATATACTTTTGGAAATCTATTTCATAAGGAATATTATCACTAGGTTCTGCCGACCAAAGTCTAAGTGTGTTTGTAAGTTTTGTGTCTTGTCCAACAATAGGAACATCATAAGGCACTGCAGAAACATTTTCTGTATCATGAAGTGTAAAATGCATTCTTCCATCATGATCTGTTCTACTAGTTACATAACCACCAAATCTAACTTCTACTGTATGTTTTGGTTTTCTAACTTCCCAAACATTACCTAACTTTAACCATTGATCAGGTAATTCTATTTGATTTCCATCTTTATCAATTATTTGTTTAAACAATCCATATTCATATCTAATACAGTTACCATTACCAGGTAAATTGGTAGATGCTAAAGAATCTAAGAAACACGCAGCTAATCTTCCTAAACCACCATTTCCAAGTCCTGCATCACTTTCTAAATCTTCTAATTCATTAATATCTATATTTAATTCATTTAAACCTTCTTTAACAATGTCATAAATACCTAAATTCATTAAATTATTAGTCATTAATCTTCCCATTAAAAATTCCATGGAAAAATAATACATCATCTTATTTTCTTGTTTTGCATTTTCTTCTTTTGTTTCCATCCAGTTAACACTAGCAAAATCTCTAATAATATTTCCAAGAACCATATACTTTTCTGTAATATCTGAAGATTCTACACTTCGTCCATATGTTTCTTGCATTCGCTTTTTAAAATCATTTACAAAATCTGTTTTCGTTCTATACATTTTTTTCTCCCTTTTTTGTTGTTTTAGCAACTTTTTTTGTTGCTGCCTTTTTTGTTGTTGCTTTTTTTCTTGTTGTAGTTTTCTTTCTTGGCTTTGTTTTTTTACAACTTAATAGCATTGCTCCAAATGGTGCTATTCTAATATTTATTGCATTTTCATATCCATGAACTGGTTTCTTTTGTTTTTTAGATCTAACAGGTTTGTAATTACAAAAATCACATCCATCATAAATACTCCATTCACTATTAATTAATTCTTTATAACTTCCTCTTTGAGGTACACCTATTAAGAATTCTTCATATGTGTTTCCTGTAAGATTCATTACACAAATAATGTATTCATTTTCATCTTCTCTATAGAATGAATAAATACTTTGATCAGCATTGTCAGCATCTATCCATCTAAAACCTTTATGTTCATAGTCATATTTATATAATGCAGGATGAGAAATATAGATTTGACCTAAATCTCTAAAAAACCTAGCAAATGCATTATGTCTACCATATTCTAATAGCATCCAATCAAGTTCTCTATCTTCATCAAACTCTCTAAACATCGCAAGCTCATTACCCATAAAGTTTAATTTTTTCCCAGGATGAGCAAACATGTATACATACAAATTTCTAACTTGCGCAAATTTTTGATCATAGTTACCCCACATCTGATCAACAATTGTCTTTTTACCATGTACAACTTCATCATGTGAAAATGGCATTAAAAATCTTTCTGAGTAAAAGTAAGCCATAGAGAATGTTATCTTATTATGATCCCAAAATCTATAGATAGGATCTGTTTTGTAATATTTAAGTGTATCATTCATCCAACCTAAGTCCCATTTATAATCAAAACCTAATCCATCATTTAAAGTAGAATCAGTAACTTTAGGATAGTCACTACTATCTTCAGCTATTAACATTACAGTAGGAAATTTTTCATTTAAGTTGTAATTCATTCTCTTAATAAAATTTAAAGAACCTTCATTAGTGCCTCTGTCTCTATTACCATGCCAGTAAATCAAATTAGAAACAGCATCTATTCTAATCCCATCAATATGATAAACATCACACCAGAAAGCAGCACTACTCATTAAGAAACTTCTAACTTCTTCTTTCCATAAATCAAAATTTAAAGTTCCCCATTGACTATTTGCATCATGTTCATAGTCATATTCATATAATGGTTCTCCATCAAATAATCTTAAACCATGATTATCTTTTACAAAATGAACTGGAACCATATCCATAATTACACCAATATTATTTTTATGACATTCATTGATAAATGATGCAAGTTCTGTAGGATTTCCAAATCTACTAGTACATGCAAAATATCCACTAACTTGATATCCCCAAGAACCATCATAAGGATACTCTGTTAAAGGCATAAACTCAATATGTGTAAACCCATTTTCTATTACATAAGGAATTAAAGTTCCTTTTAATTCTTCAAAAGAATATGGTCTATCATCATCATCTTCATGTCTTCTCCAGCCTCCCGCAAAAACTTCATAAATATTCACTGGTTTATCAAAGTTTTTAGTTCTTGATTTCATCCATGTCTTATCACTCCATTTAATACTGCTTAAATCGTAAACTAAGCTAGCAGTTTGAGGTCTAAGCTCATTAAAATATGCGTAAGGATCGGCCTTATCAAACGTATTTCCATACCTATCTTCAATACGGAATTTATAAGTGTCATATTGTTTTAATCCTGGTACAAATAAAGAATAAATTCCATCAAATTCAGTTTTTGGCATTTGATGATTTCCTTCATACCAATTATTAAAATCACCAACTACACTTATTTTTACTGCATGAGGTGCATATACAGTAAATCTTACCCCTTTTTCATTATTTTCTGTAACTAAATGTGCACCAAATACCTTATAGGCATCTAAACAATGCCCCTTATGAAAGTTTTCTATTATTTTTTTATTCATCTCTATTTCCCTCATATCTTTCTATATTGAGATTTTCATCAATACTTATGATGTCATTGTATAAAACTCTGATTTTATTACTAAGCATTATGTCTTTATGGTAATGACCTAAAAACCATGCTTTATAATCTAATTGCTTTTCAATTTTATCTAATATTTTATTTAACTTGTTTCCCTTAATTAAAGGATTAATTAAAGGTAAATAACTATAAGGTGCACTGTGAGTCAGTACTATATCAACTTTATAATTATGTTTTTCTAAATTATTAAATGCTTCTTCATATTCCTTTTCACTTGGAAGCTCTTGGGGCCACCAAGATTTAAAAGGTATTCTATACATATAGTCAATAGAATTTGCACCACCTAAAGTGAATATTTTTAAATTATTTATATTGAAAACTTGACCTCTTTTTAAATGATATATACTATCACTTATTTTATGAGCCTTACCCCCTTTAAAATCAACTTCCTCAAAACTATATAACTTATTAAAGTTTTCATGATTACCATCTATGAATAATGTAGTAAAATTTCTAAAATTATAAAAGTCTTGATTTTTTTGATCATTGTCATCCCAAACTATCCCCATATCTCCTACTACTATTACATAATCGTTTTTAGTAAGAGTTTTTTGTATAGGAAAATTAATATCATTAAGCTTTTTATTATCTATATTTCCATGAGTATCTCCAGTAATATAAATCATAAAATTCACCTAGCTTAATTATACTAATCTTCTAACAATTGTTCTATCTTTTGAAACAATAAAGCTATAAACTGTTCCTTATCTTTTTCACTATTCAATTCTGAAAAAGCTCTTTTTTCATTCTTTTTATCATAAAAGAATATTTGATTTTTTTCTAGTCCTTTTAAATCATGGCGATTTAAGTCTATCTTTCTTAATGCGACAGGTATTATCTTTTTATTTTCGTTAATCAATGTTTTAAGTTCAACATCAATTATATATTTTGAACTTAAAAAAGATGGACTAATTAGTAATAAGCCACAATCACAATTTTTGATTGCATTTAATATCTGTTTATTCCAATCTTTACCAATTACTAAATCATTATCCATCCAATATGAATACTCGTATTTCTTTGAAGGTTTGATATAGTCAAAAAGTCTATTTATAAAATTAATAGAAATCTTTTTTGTACTATGTGAATAAGAAACAAAAATATTAATTTTCTTTCGTGTATCCATGCTTAGATTATACAATTTTATAGCTATATTCACAACTTTACATAAAAAGAGTATTAAAAATATAATGGGGTTAGTATCATAGGATACAGATTTATGTGGTAATGAAAGTATGTTAAAAAGTTACCCTATGCGAAAGTATGGGGTAACTTTTTGTTATTTGTATTATTGTATTT
>JAAYSZ010000034.1 GCA_012523895.1 Erysipelotrichaceae bacterium | reverse complement strand
TTAAATAAAATGTTAAATACTATAATGAGGTGTTTAACATGAATAAATATTTAAAAGTTTTAATTGGAATAATTATATTAGTTGGAATTTGTTTGATTAATTTTTTAGGTATTAAATTTTATAGTGAATATAGAATTAATTTAATTGATGTAGTTGTATCAAGTCATAATATTAGTGGAAGACATTTAATTAGTGAAGAAGATATAGCTTATATTCAAATACCTTATGAATATGTAAATGATAAGGCTTATATAAATAAAGAGGATATAATAGGTAAATATACAGATATACAAGGAAAGATACCTGTAGGATCTTTGTTTTACAAAAGTATGATTTTTGATAAGAAGGATTTACCTGATAATCCAGTTAGTCAACTAAATAAAAATCAAACATTATTTACAATGCAAGCTGATGTTTTATCTTTATCAGGAAATGTAATAGTTCCTGGTCATAGAGTTGATCTTTATGGAAGTATAAACAAACAAGATAGTTTTATAGAAGATTTGCTTGTATCTAATGTAAGAGTAGTTTCTATAAAGGATAGTAAAGGTTATGATTTAGATCATCCTAGTAGTAATAAAATGCCTTACACAATATCTTTTGCGATTAATAATGAATCATTAAAGATATTATCAATGATTAATAAAATAGGAAAAATTGAAATATATCCTACATCTAATTCTTATAGTACTACTGATGAGGCAAAATTAAATAAAAGTTCTAAGTTAATCAAATATATTAATAATGATGAATAAAACAAAGGTAGCAAGCCCCAAACCTATTGCTACCTTTGTTTTAATAATATCTTATTTAATAAAAAAAGCACTAAATTAAATGGGGCGATCGACGGGACTTGAACCCGCGAATGCTGGAGCCACAATCCAGTGTGTTGACCAACTTCACCACGACCGCCATAGTGCAATAACTATTGTACAATATCAAAAATTAAAAGTAAAGTATTTAATCAACTTTACAATTTTTTAGGAATATCAAATCTTTTACTAATTAGTTAATAGGCGAGAATAATTTAATCGCTTTAGGAAAGGATTTGATAAAACAAATGAAAAAACTAATTAGATTCATTTTAGTTACAACAGTATTATTTTCATATGTTTATAGTAGTTTGATGTATGCGGAAAATAGTGAAATTGCAAATGATGAATTGATATCAGAAATTGATATTATAGAAAACAATGAAAATATACAATTAGATACTAATGAAGAAAACGATTTGTTGATTGAAGAAATAATAGAATTAAAAGAAAATAAAGAGGAATCTATTGAAGAAGCAATTGATTTAAAAGATGAAACCATTAATTTACAGGAAATAGTAGATATAGAAGAATCTGTTGAAGAAGAATTAATAAACAATGATTTATTAGAAGAAACAATTTTAGAAGATGATAAAGAAGAGATAATTGAAACAGCAAATGATATAGATGATAAAGAATATATAGAAATAAATAATAGTGAAGATAAAGAAAACTTTGAATACTCTCAAATTAAGGAAACAGATGAATTGTTTAGACAAGAACTTCAAAATACTTTATCTGATGATGAAATTTTAAATATTGTAAATGGGCACTATTCTCCATTTTTAAGTAGTAAATCTAGAATGATGATGTTTAATAATCAAATTGATACAAAAGTAATACTAACCAATTTTACAGTTTCTCAAATTTATGATGGAACACCTATTTGGGATAATGATGATAATCCAGGTAATGATAGTAATTCTTCAAATAAAATTGTTAGAAGTTTTGATAAAGTAGTTTATAGAACTGCATATAGTACTATTTCAGAAGATAATATTTCTACTGTTACTAATGGAACATTTTATTTTAAAGCAATTTTACCTATATCACCAGATATAGCTAGCTGGGATTTAAATGCAATGGGATGGTTAGAAAATGTTAATGTTATAACTACAAGTGATTCTAGTATTCTTGAAGGAAGTATAACAATTAATAATCAAAATGTTTCTCCTAGAGTAGGTACAATAAATTGGGTAATAAGTGTAAATGATGCTAAAAACGATACAATAATACCTGCGCCTATATTTACTATGAGTATTGATGATACATCATTAGAAACTTATGGAGAAGATATTAGGGTAAGTGCTAAAACATATATAAATGCTAGACTTCAATATGAAGGAGATGTTAATAGTAATCCTGTATTTGGGTTATTATTAGAATTAATTTCAAATAAGCCAGGAAAAGGTATGAAAGGACAAGAAATACCTGATATTAATAAAACAATAAATCTTGTTTTAGAAACAAGTCCAAATCAAACAATATATAAGTTTAAAAACAATTATTCAATTGATGGTGATGATTTTATATCTAGAAATTTACCATATGATGATAAACATGATGAATTAATAACAACATTTAATAAAGTATTTAACGGTGGTGATATTAATATTATTCAAGATAACCAAAATTTAAATGTTGAAATATCAAATTATTCATTTGATTCACTTTTTAATAAAGTAACTCATAATTCATCTAAAAATAATTTAGATGGGCAAAACTATAGTGATGATTACTATCCTTTTGGAGCTTATGTAATTACATTAAATGATCCAAAACTAAGTAATGAGATAAAAGTATATAGTTTAGAAATTAAATCGTTACAGGCATTTTCTTTACAAGGTGATGTAATTAATGATTTTGATTTAAGTGATAATAAGGATACTTATACAAGAGGAATTCCTGTTGGAGGAGGGTTTGCTCATGCAGGAGGACCAGTTAATATAATGGATGTTTCAGTTATTAATCCAACCACAAGAGAGGTATTTAGTTTAATTAAAAAAGATGCTGATAGAAATCTTCCACCAGACTTTAAGGTTTATCCTGGAGACTTAATTAAAGTAAGACATGGAACTATGCTATATAAAAGCCCTAATAGAGAATATATAGAAACATATTGGGGTTTAATGAAGTTTGATACTAATATGTTTGAAGCATTAAATACAAGTGAAGAATTTTCAAGTCCAACATCATTTGATGAACCATTATTAAAAGAATTTTATTGGGTGGCTAAATCTGATAAAACAGGATGGATAAATGAAGAGGAAATGTATAATGCTCATATTAATCAAATAAAAAATCAAAATGGATATAAATTATTTAATAATCCGAATGATGCAATTGATAGTGGTTATACTATTGTAGCTTTTCTTTCAAAAGCTGTATTTGAAAATCCAAGCTATGTAATTACATTTAATGGACCAGTATTTTATCCTGCAATAAAGGTAAAGCCAAGTGCATTAATCAATAAAGATACAAATGAAATGTATTTAAATAATGATCCTAATAGAGTCAAAGTAATATTAGGAGAGCTTGAGGCAATTGATTTTAAAGGTAATATTTATAAAAGAGAGAATATTTATAATAGTTTAGGTGATGAGTTGGATATGTATCTACATCATCAAGATATTAAATTAGGCTTGATTAAAGCTACATATGATATCAATGGTGATTTAATAACACCAACAAGAAGTAATGCTATTGGAAATGGCGGAGGTAATTATACTCATGCGGCAGCTTTAGTAGGAGGAGCATTTTATATTCAACCTTATACTACTTATGTTAATAAACATGTATCTCAAAAAATAAATGAGTTTGATGAAAAAGAGGTATTCAATTTAGATACAGATCAAACACAAGTTTTTTATAATATTGAACTAGGTACTAGTGCACCAATAAAGTTAAACAGTGTTGATAATATAACTTTTATGGAAATTATTCCTAAATATTTAAATCCAATAAATGATTCAAAAGATATTGAAGAAAAATGGGGCATTGTATACGATGCAAAAATTACTCAAGATAAGAATACAAATGGAAGTGCGGGAATAATTTTAACTGATTATTCAACTAAAGCTAATGAGTCACATACTTGGAATGAAATAACTTCAAAAATAAAAAGTGAGCCTTCTTATTCAATAAGTGAAGATATAAATGAAAAAGGAGAAACTATACTTACATGGAAATTTAATAACTATCCTGTATCTTATAAATTACCTACAATTCATTATTCAGCACTTATAAATAAAGATGTTGATTATGGAGAAAAGATTGTAACTTTAAGTAAAATAAAATCAGATTTTGTAGTAAAAGAAAATATTGACAGTGTAGGAATTATACCAGTAAGAATTGGAGGAGCTACAATAGAAAAAAATGCAATTCCTACTGTAAGAAGTAAAGATGACCCTATTGGCTTTGAAATACTTTTTTCTAATAATTCATTATTAACAGATAATAGTTTAAGTGTTAATAGTATTGTAATAGATGTATTGCCTTATAATGATTTAAATAATCCCAATTTAGATTTAGAAAACTATAGATTAAATAATATTAAATTAGAAACAAATTTAATTGATGGAAATACTTTAGATTATGAAATACCAAGTTTAGAGTTTTTCTATACATTAGAAAATCCAAGTATTGTAAGTGAAAAAACTAGTTCTTTAATCAGTATAAGTTTAGATAATAAAACTCTATATAATTTTGAAGATTCATTTTGGAATAAGATTAAAATAGATTTAGTTAATAATGGAGATGTTTATAAAATTACAGATGCTAGTTCAAATAATTTAATTAATGAATTAAGTAATAAAAAGATAACTGCTTTTGGATTAAAAGCTAATAATATTTCTAGTAATTCTACTTATAGATTTTATTATGAATATGATTGGGATGATAAAGATGTTAAAGAAAAACATCAGAGTTTAGATATTGTTTATAATACTGTAAGATTAGCAGTAGAATCTAATATATTTAAAGAAACATCAGATAGTGCTATCTCATTTCCAAATATTAGTAAACAAATAATTAAGATAAATGATATTAAAAATGATGAGTTAAATAATAAACCTGTAAGAGAAGAAGATATAATCACTTATAGAATTAATTATTCTAATAATACAAATAATATTTCAAATATTAAAATAATAGATAAGATACCAGAAGGTAGTTCTTATGTAGAAAATAGTGCAAGTGATAATGGAATTTATAAAAGTGAATTAAACCAATTAGAATGGAATTTTGACAATGTTGATATAAATTCTATAGGGTTTGTTGAATTTAGCGTTAAAGTAGATAAAAACGATGAAATAAAAGAAATAGTAAATAAAGCTGAAGTTATTATTGATAATAACCCTCTTATTACTAATGAAATTAAAAATCCAAAAGTAATAATTAATGGGTTTAAAGACAGTGACCCTAAAAATGTGACTAAGGTAAAAATAGATGATATTATTACATATTTCATAACCATAAAAAATGATGGAATTATTGATGCTAAAGATGTAGTAATTATTGATGAAATTCCTAATGGCACTAAATTTAAAGATGTGGATTCTAATGGAAAGTTTGTAGATGGAATGGTTGAATTTTATATACCGATATTAAAGTCTAATGAAGAAATAGAAGTAAAGTTTTCAGTAATAGTAGAAAGTGATTTACATAATCCAATTAATAACATTGCAGTATATGGTGATGAAAATATTCCTAATAAAGAAACTAATGTTATAAAACATTTTTTAGATAAGATTGTAATAAGTCCAACAAATATTCAAAATAACTCAATTATTGAGTATAAAGTGGTAGATACCGCAAATAAAATAACATCTAATATTTATAAGATAGTAATAATTATTTCTGTAATAATACTAAGTATAAATAAGCTGAAAAATAAACAATGATGATATAATCTATTAAGTAATTGAGAATTATCTCAATTACTTAATTTGTAGGAGAAATATGGAAATTAAAATAGGGGATTATAAATATCCCATAATAATAAAAAGAAAAAGAATAAAACATATGTATTTAAGAGTTACTTCTAATAATGAAGTAGTAATTACGTGTAATAATAGATATTCATTAAATGATATTCTTAAATTTGTTGATTCAAAATCTTCTTGGATATTAAAGTCTTTAGGAAAACAAGAAAAAATAAAAAATAGTAAATATAATATTTTTAATAAAGAATCAATATTTTTTTTAAATGTAAAAAAGAAATTACAAATAATTAAATCTAATAAAAATTTTGTAATTTTTGATGATGAATTTATAAAAATATACACAGTTAATTTAGAAGAAGATTATGTAAAGAAAGTTTTTTATAATAGTGCAAAAGATTATTTAATAGATATAATTAATAAACTTAGAAATAGATGGGATTTAATGTTGATAGAAAATAATATAAATATAAAACCAGAAATTGTTGTAAAGAAATTAAAAAGCAGATGGGGATTTTGTATACCATCTAAAAATAAAGTTACTATTAATTCTTATTTAATACATTATTCTAAAGAATGTATTGATTATATCCTATTACATGAATATGCTCATTTTATACAAGCTAATCATTCTAAGAAATTTTATGGTATATTATTTAAATATATGCCTAATTATAAGGAATATGAAAATGTATTAAAAAGTGAAATTAAGTGAGGTTTTTTATGAGTTATGAAGAAATTATGAATTTTGGTAGTAGCATCTTTGTGGATGGATTAGTAAATTTTTTAATTAGCAGTTTAATGCTCTTTGTTGTAGCTAAATTAATTAATGTTTTTATTAATAAGGTTTTAATGAGTGTTATTCCTGATGATAGTGAAAGAAATGTAGCTTTTTATATTAAAACTATTAATAGAGTAGTGTATGTAATTGTTATCTTTATTGTGTTTTCTAATGTGATACCTTTAAAATCTTTAGGTACAACAGTATTAAGTGCTTCATCAATACTTGCTGTTATTATAGGTATTGCATCACAAGAAACACTTAGTAATTTTGTTTCAGGTTTTATATTATCAATTTATCAACCATTTAAAATTAATGATGTAATAATCCTTAAAGAAAAAGATTTAACAGGAACTGTTATTTTTATTGGTTTTAGACATACTATTATTAGAACAATAGACAATACAAATATTATTGTACCTAATAATATAATGAATACTGCAATAATAGAAAACAGAAAAACTGATACACCATTATATAGAAATACATTGGCATTTGATATTTCATATGATAGTGATATGGATCTTGCAAAAGAAATTATTAAGAAGAATACTTTAAAACATTCATCATTAGTTGATGCTAGAGATGAAATTCAAAAAGAGAATAATGAAGAAGTTGTTAGAGTACTTTGTACTAATTTAAAAGAGTTCTCTATAGAGTTAAGTGCAATCTTTTATACAGTTGACTTTGGTACTGGATATGGAATGAAATCTGATTTAAGAGAAAGTATATTAAAAGAATTTAGAAAAAATGGTATAGGTGTTGCACATCCAACTAGAGTGGTTAAACAAAAATAATTTCACTTGATAAAATCTTGTAATCGTTTACAATATAGATATAGATTATGAATGGAGTTGAAACATCATGGACATGGTAGTAAAAACTGTTTTTCTTGTACAAAATGATAAAAGCGGTGTAGATGTTTTCAGCAAGGTTTGTAAATTATAAATAATTTTTAAGATGGATGTATTATGTCCATCTTTTTAAAGGTTTGATTGAAAAGGAGGAATAAACTATGGATCAAACAAATCGTGAATTTTTTGATGCAGCGGCTAATGGAGATTTCGCAAAAGTTTGTGCAGCTGTTTCTAAAGGTGCAAATGTTAACATCGCTAGCGGTGATGGAAGAACTGCACTCATGCGTAGTGCAAAAAGAGGGTATGAGGACATTGTTAGATTTTTAATAGACAATGGTGCAGATACTAGAGCTAGAGATAAAAACAATAAAACTGCATTAATGGGTCCTGCAAAAAAAGGACATTTATCAATTGTAAAAATGCTTGTTGAAGCTGATTCAAATGTTAATGCTCATGATAACAGGGGAAGAACTTCACTTATGAGAGCAGCATTACTTGGTCAATACAATGTTGTAAAGTATCTTATTGAGCAAGGAGCAAACGTTGATGCTACTGATGAAGAAGGTAGAACAGCTTTAATGGAAGCAGTTAATGCATATAAAAAGGATATTATTTTGTTACTAGTTGAAAATGGTGCAAATATGAATGCTCAAGACAATCGTGGATGTACTACATTGATGCGTGGAGCATATATTGGATATCCAGAGTTAGTTAAATATTTATTAGAACATGGCGCAGATAAAGAAATACTTGATAATGAAGGGAATAAGGCAATCCATTATGTCAGAAAAGAAAACTTTGAAGACTTAAAGGATTTACTTAAATAGGTGTACAAATGAGAGATTATTTAGCAAATGAAGTTAGAAACGTTGTTTTATTAGGACATAATGGTTCTGGTAAAACTAGTGTTGTAGATGCAGCACTATATTTCACAAAAGTAACAGATCGTATGGGAAATACTATTGCTGGTACAAGTACCATGGATTTTGATAGTGAAGAAATTAGAAGAGGGCAATCTTGTTATTTAGCAACTGCTCCAGTTGAATGGAAAGACTGTAAAATTAATTTTATAGATACTCCAGGATATTTAGATTATGAAGGTGAACTTCAAGCAGGTCTTGCAGTTGGAGATAATGCTTTAATAGTAGTAAGTGCTAAAGATGGTGTAGAATCAGGTACTGAAAAAGCATGGAAGGAAGTAACTAAAAGAAAACTTCCTACAATATTCTTTGTTAATAAAATTGATGAAGAACATGCATCATTTGATAAAACATTAGGGCAGTTAAGAGAGAGTTTTGGAAAAACTGTTATACCTTTTGAAGTACCAATTATGTCAGATAAAGGTGTTATAGGGTCTGTAAATATACTTAGAAATAAAGCTTGGTACTATGATAATAGAGATGTACCTCAAGAAGTACCTGAAGATTTAAAAGATGTTGTAGCTGAGTATTATAATCAAATTGCAGAAGCAATTGCAATGACTGATGATGAATTAATGGAAAAATTCTTTAGTGAAGGTGAATTTACACCAAATGAACTTGCAAAAGGTTTAAGAATTGGTGTTAGAAATGGTGAAATAAGACCTGTATATTGTGGTTCAGCAATTAAGCAAACTGGTATTGAAAGATTAATGGATTTAATTACTGAATACTTCCCAAGTTATGCTGAAAAAGGTCATGTTGATGCATTAAACCCTAAAGGAGAAATTATTAAATTAGATACAAATGAAAGCGAAGCAATGTCAGCAATTATATTTAAGACAATAGTTGACCCATTTGTTGGTAAAATTTCATTTGTTAAGGTTATGACTGGTGTATTAAGTACAGATTCAGTTGTATATAATGCACAAAAAGAAACAAATGAAAAAATAAATCAAGTGTTTGTAATAAACGGTAAGTATCAAGTTGGAGTAGGTAAATTATTTACTGGAGACATTGGAGCTTTAATTAAGCTACAAGTTAGTGAAACTAATGATACATTATGTACAAAAAATAAATTAGTTAAATATCCAGAAATTCAGTTCCCTAGACCAATGTTAGGTGTTGCTGTATGGCCAAAAACTAAAGCCGATGAAGATAAATTAAGCTTTGGTTTCCAAAGAATTTGTGAAGAAGATTTATCAATCAATTTTGTAAAGAATGCTGAAACAAGAGAACAAGTTCTATATGGATTAGGAGATCAACATATTGATTTAGTATTAAATAAACTAAAATCAAAATATAAGGTAGAAGTTACTACTACAACTCCAACTGTTCAATATCGTGAAACAATTACTGGTGTTGCTGAAGCAGAAGGTAAGCATAGAAAACAAACAGGTGGAGCAGGTCAATATGGACATGTTTGGGTTAGATTTGAACCAACTGATTCAGAAGAAATGGTATTTGATGAAGAAGTATTTGGAGGTTCAGTACCTAGACAATACTTCCCTGCAGTTGAACAAGGTTTAAGAGATTGCATGGAAAAAGGTGTTCTTGCAGGATATAAAGTAGTTGGTGTTAAAGCAACTCTATATGATGGCTCATATCATGATGTTGATTCTAAGGAAATTGCGTTTAAATCAGCAGCAAGACTTGCATATAATGCAGGTATGCCTAAAGCTAAGCCAATTATCTTAGAACCAATAGGAAAAGTAGAAGTTATTGCACCAGAAGAGTATACTGGTACATTAATTGGTGACTTTAATAAACGTCGTGGAATGATTATGGGTATGGAAATGGTTGATGAAAAAGACCAAAGAATTGAAGCAGAAGTTCCTATGGCTGAAATGGGAGTTTATGCAACAGAATTAAGAAGTATGACTCAAGGAAGAGGAAACTTTATAATTGAATTTGATCGTTATGAACCAGCTCCAATGAATATTCAAGAAAAAGTTATTAGAGATGCTAAGGCGAAACTTGAAGAAAATAATTAAAAGTAATAAATGAATTGATTATTTAAATTTGGAGAATATCAAAATAAATAACATTAAAAAATAAAAAAAATATATACAAAATTAATTATTTTGGTAATATAAAATCTCGTGGGAACTTTGAAAAATAGCCTCTAAAATATCATGGGGATTTAAACAGATGGAACCTGGAATATTAATCCATAAATTCATCTGTTTTTTTATATGTGTTACAAGGTTTTTAAACACATTTTTTATAGTTATGAATATTATTGGTAAGAGAATAAGTGATATTAGTATTGAAACAATAAATTGTAAGAAATTATTCAAATGAAGATTATCATAGAATCTTTTAGAATAACCTTTACTTTTATTCTTAATACCAAAAAAAGGAAAATTAGGATGAGAACTAATTAGATTAAAAAAATTTAAGATCTTTAATAGAATAATCGAAAGATAATAATTAATTAGGTTCTGAATTTAGAGTAGTAATAAAATCATTAATGCTATAGTAGACACCTCTATTTCTAGTAATTCATTAGTCAACAAATGAATATTAGCATGTGATTTTTAATATATTTAATGGTGTCCCCATAAAATTTTAGAGCCTATCCCCAACCCCATGGGATTTTAGAGTGCCTTAAACTTGTTACTTAAAGAATAGATTTATATATCTATATTCTTAATGCAAATTGATGTATATATTTTCTTTTTTCTATTCTTTGTAAAAATATTAAATCTTCATTTTTTTATTTCTCCTTAGGATTTATTATAAAATGAAACCCAGTTCACTCATTCAATTACCCATAACTGGGTAATTTTATATTGGTGTTTCTGGGTAAATTTATATTAGCATTAACAATTGTTAAATAAATAGTAGAAATAAATGTGTTGTATTTCATTGTATAAATGTGAATCTATTAAAATTATATGTTTTTCTTTAATGAGTATATCCAAATTACATACTCTTTTTTTAATGTTTATCAAAATAAATTCTTTATATATTTTTCTTTTATTCAATTGAATTAGACAATAAATTTTTATATTTTTACCTTTATAAAAAAATCAAATTTTCACACAATTTTATTAATTGAATTTACTTAAAAAACAGCAAAATACAAGTGGAAAAATTATTGACTTAATAGTACCGTGTGTTATGATTAATGTAACAAAGATACTTTAATATAATATAAATATGTAATAATGTAACAATCAGTAATAGAAGAAGGAGGAGGATAAAATGATTGATGCACATTTACATTTAGGAAAAGACCTTATTTATGACATTGATATTAATCTTGATGAAATACTTGAGGCAATGACAAAATATGGGTTAGAAAAAGTTGTTTTGTATCCAGCAAACTCAAATATCTCACTTGAAACAGAGAGAGAAAAACACCAAATGATTTTAGAAGCCTTAAAAAAATATCCGGATAAATTTTATGGTATTTGTCAAGTAAACCCCCATTATGAAGGGAATGTATTTGAAGAAGAAGTGAAAAAATATATAGATTTAGGTTTTAAAGGATTGTCTGTAAATTCACAAGTGCATGGATGGGATCCAAAATCTAGATATGGAAAAAGAGTATTTAACTTAGCTAGAGATTTAAAAATACCGTTATTTATAAGTGTTGGGATTGGTCTTCCGCTTGGTTTACCAATAAAATTATATGAACTAATTAAAGAATATAGCGATATTAAGGTTGTTTTAGTACACGCAGGGAAATCAGCTTTTGCAAGCCAAGTACATGTTTTAGCTAGTGAGTTTCAAAATGTATATTTAGAAACATCGCTTGGATTTAATATGAGAGAAATTAAAAAATCTGTAAAAAAATATGGAGCTAATCGTATTATTATGGCTTCGTGTAGTTTTGATGAAATCGAACAGTCTATTTATATGTATAAAAATGCAGGATTGTCTGATTATGAATTTAGTTACTGCACAGAAAAAACAATTTTAGAAGTTTTAGAAGAAGAGGTGATTTCATGATAATAGATCCACATGTACATATTGGGCATGATACTACTTTTGAAAGTAACCGAACTGAAGATGAGGTTTATAACAAAATGAAAGAAGTTGGTATAAATGCTGCAATTATACAACCAGCACAATTCGTAACATTTGAAGATTACAAATATTGTCATAATAGGATATACGATTTTCATTTAAAACATCCTAAAGAAATATTTGGTATGTTTTCACTAAATCCTCATTGGGATGTTGATTTATATAAAAACGAAGCTAGGAGATGTGTTAAAGAGTTAGGTTTTGTTGGTGTAAAATTAACACCATTGACTCATATTGCTAACGCAGCAGTAAAAAGGACTCGTTTACCATTTGAGATTTGCAGAGAACTAAATGTAACTTTAATGATTCATCAAGGGTTAGGAATTCCGTTTTCTTTATCTTCCACTTTCTTTGATTTAATAAGAGAGTTCAATGATGTAAATATTGTGTTAGCACATTGTGGAACAATGGATAATGAAGATGAAGCTATTGTGCTTGCTAAAGAGTTTGATAATGTCTTTTTAGAAATTTCTGTAAGAACTCCAAATATAAGAAACATTAAATTATTTGTTAAAGAAATTGGATCTGGAAGAATTATGTATGCATCTGATTCACCTACTGAAATGGCTCATGTAATTTGGGAGGTTAAGAATTCAGGCATTTCTAAAGAAGATCAGGAAAATATATTATGGAAAGCAGCGGCAAAAGCATTTAAATTAGAAAGGAGGTTATAGAGTGAAGGATATTTTTGGTGTAAAGAAACCTATTATTGGAATGGTCCATTTGTTACCTACAATTGGTAGTCCTAAATTTAAGAATAATATAGAGGATATTATTTCTTTAGCGGTCAATGATGCTTTAGTTTTGGAAAAATGTGGAGTTCATGGATTGTTAATAGAAAATGCAGGAGATATACCTACACAAATAATGTCTGATATTGATTATGGTGCGATTACAACACTTACCGTGGTGGCTAAAACTCTAAGAAAAAAGACTCAAATACCTATTGGTCTTAGTGTTTTAACAAACGGTGTTGTTCAAGCCTTAGCTATAGCCAAAGCAACGGGATGTAAATTTATTAGATCAACATCTTGGGTGCAAGGGTATTATAGTGCAGGTGGTTTTGTAAGTCCGATTGCAGCGAAGGCATTACGATACAAGAAGTTTATTGACGGTGATGATATACAAATCTATGCAGATATTAAAGTGAAAGGTGGATCACATGAAATATTTAGGGACAAATCATTTTGTGTGAATTCAAGGGAAGCTATAAACAATGGCGCTAATAAAGTTATTATTACAGGAGCGGCAACAGGATTACCACCTAATTTTGATGAAATAAAAAAATATCCTGATGAAATAATCAATAATTTATTAATTGGAAGTGGGGTTAATGATAAAAACCTTAAAGATGCATTGATGTGTTCAAATGGATTAATTGTAGGATCGTATTTTAGAAAAGAAAGTAGATTGGATTTGCCAGTAGATAAAAATAAAGCATCATATTTTATGGAAAAATATAATAAGATTAGAGAAAATTTTAATGATTAAGATAATTTTGGCTGGACATGGTACTTGGCCATCTGCAATGAAATTGAGTGCTGAAATGATTACTGGTAAAGGAAATAGGATTTATACGCTAGAAGTTAATAATGTCGATACCGCTGATAATATATTTTTGAAGTTAAATAAATTAATGAAAACAATTGACTACAGTATATTAGTAATACTATTGGATTTATTTGGTGGAAGCCCTATGCATGCAACAGTTAAATTATTTGATCAAAAAAATGTTTTAGTTATTTCTGGTGCAAATTTATGCATGCTACTAGATTTATTGTTTATCGATGAAGATGAGTTTAACCTGTATGAAATTTCTAATAGAATTGTAAAAATAGGAAGGGAAAACATAGTTGATGTATTTGAAATTTTGAAAGAAAGAATGGGGGAGAATAAGGAATGAGTGTTTTTATGCGTATAGATGATAGATTTATACATGGACAAGTTGGAGTTACTTGGATAAGTTATGTTGGTGCAGAGGAAGTTGTGTTAGTTAATGATGATTTATTCAATGATTCTTTAGCTTCTATGATGCAAAAAATGACGTTACCAACTATGAAGGTAACAATAAAAAACTTAATTGATGGCTCAAACTATTTAAACAAAGTACAATCTTTAAGAAAATTATTTGTTATAGTTGCAAACCCTCAAGATGCTCTTTATCTAGTTAATAATAATTTAGAATTAAAAACAATAAACATAGGACATTCAGCACATAAAGAAGATTCCAAAGAGATTTATCCTTATTTATTTGTAGGTGAAAAAGAATTGCAAGCATATAAGGATTTGGAATTGCTTGGTATTGATTTAGATTTTAGACTTGTTCCTGATCATAAGAGAACACATGTTGAATTTTCAACAAAAATTTTTGAAAAAATATAGAAAGGGTGATGAAAAAATGTTATATCCAGCACTAATTACAAGTTTAATAGTAGGATTAGGTATTATTGATGAGTTAACTTTACAATGGCAAACAACAAGAGCTATTTGGACAGGACCAATAGTAGGATTGTTATTAGGAGACTTTGAAACAGGGTTATTAATTGGAGCAACTATCGAGTTAATGTTCTTATCAAATGTAATTGTAGGTGCAGCTGGTATTCCAGATGTTACTATCTCGAGTGGTATTGCGGTGGCACTTGCTATTGTTAGTGATATACCTACTGATATGGCAATAGCTCTTGCTGTACCAGTTGCTATTTTTGGGCAGTTTATGTCTACAATAAGATTTAGTGTATTAGGAGTACCGTTAGCGCATTTAGCCGACAAACCAGCTAGCGAAGGTAATATTAAAGCTGTATTAAGAACACCGAAATTTGGTTTATTTATAATTTCTTTACTATATATAATTCCAACATTTATAGCAGTTTACTTTGGAGCAGACCTAGTTGCAAGCTTAGTTGATAAAATGCCTGTAGAACTTATTAATGCTTTTGGAGTAGGTAGTAGGTTATTGGCAGCAATTGGTTTTGCAATGTTATTATCAATGTTAAAATCAAGAAAATTAACACCATTTTTGATTTTTGGTTATGTATTAGCGGCATATTTTAAATTGAATATAATAGGAACCGTATTGATAGCATTGGTTATAGCTTCACTATACATAGTGTTTAATAAAAAAGAGGTGGAAAATTATGACTAATGTTAAAAAATTTGAAAAATTAACAAAAAAAGATTTATGGAAAATATATTTTAGATCTTATTGGATTAGAACAGTAAATTGTCCAGATAGAATGCAATCATTAGGATTAACTTGTGCAATTACACCAATTTTAGAAAAATATTATAATACAGAAGAAAGTGCTGAAATAATGACACGATATCTTGAAGAATATTTTTTAACTAATCCAATTATGTCATATTGGATTATAGGTATAATAGTTTCTATTGAAGAAAAAATTGCGCAAGCTATTTCAGAATCTAAAGAATTCTCAAGAGATATAATTTCTGCAGTTAAAACTGCGTTAATGGGTCCACTTGCTGCAATTGGGGATGGTTTATATAATGGTACATTGCGTCCTGTTGTTGCAGGTGTAGCATGTAGTTTAGCATTAGATGGTAATGCTTTTGCACCGTTTTTATTTGTATTAATTATGGCAAGTGTAAATATATTTATTAGATATACTGGAATCTTTGTTGGTCATGAACAAGGAGCAAATTTCTTTGAAAAATTACAAAGCTCAGGAGCACTTAAAAGAATAATTGAAGCTGCTAATATTGTTGCATTTATTGTGGTAGGCTCTTTTGCTACTACAAATGTTAGTTTTAAATTGGGAATAAAATGGATGGAACATGCTGCGGAAAATTATACTACTTTACAATCCGTAATAGACGGGATTATGCCAGGTATCTTACCATTTATGTTTACTATCTTTACTTGGTGGTTAATTGAAAAGAAAAGAATTAAACCTATAACTTTAATAGTTGTATATTTAATAATTGGAATTTTATTGTCATATTTAGGTATTTTGGTATAATTTAATCTTTTTATGTATAGAAAAAACAGCTAAATCTAGTCCGAATAGAAGAGATTTAGCTGTTTTATATCTATGTAATCTATTAACTGTTTATAAATATATAATTTATTTGTAGGCTATAAATGTGAAAGTACTTCTCAAATATAAAAGCATTGTTATATATAAATATATTTTTAGTAAGATTAAAAAATATATAAATAAGTATTTTGCAGAGCCATGATTTTATTGTTATATTTAGAAATTTTGATAAAATATATATTAAGAATTGATAATTTGAAGTAGTCTCTTAAATTATTTTGTGTATGTGGATTTAAATTCATAATTTAGATAGTTAAAGAATCATAGCTATAAAAATAACATAAAATTATTACGAAGAAACATAATATAAGTTTATATTGATGTTCATAAAAACATTTACAGTTTATGCATGATTCAAGAATTTACATAAAAAAACAAAGATAAGTATTGAACTTATATTGTTTTGTATATTACTTAAGGATTTTTGTAAATATAATTGTTTATATATAGATTAATCTGGATTATATATAAAACTAACACAATAAAACGATTTGCAGAGAAGTTTTTAGAAATAAAGTAATAATAACAGTTATGAGTGAAATAACATTATTTGTATATATAATGGAAAAGGAAAGAATTTTAAAAAGAAAGGAAGAAGTGAGAGAGTCAAAGTAAAAGCATAAAAATAAATAGGTTGAAGATATAGACAAACCTCAAAGCTTTGTATGTAGGTTTAACCATCTAAGGTGAATCTATAAAAGAAATATATAATAAGAATCATGACATTTTTTAATCTAAAAATATTAATTTACGAATGAAGATTATAAAGCTTTGGATGAAACCATTGGTTTAATGGCAGTTAAACAACAAAGAACAAAGTAATTAATTATCAAATAAGTCTAAAATTTGAAGTTAATGTATGTTGTTTATTAATCTATGTTTATGAATGTTTCTCTACTATTGATAACAGTCACTTTATAATAGGTGTTATGGTAAATATATTATTAAAAATTGAAAATATAATGTTAGAAAGTACAACTAATGAAAAAAAAATAGCGAATTATATTTTAGAAAATCCAAATACAGTTCCTAAAATGAGTATAAGAAAATTATCAGAATCAGTTGACACATCAACTGCTTCAGTTTTGAGATTTGTACGTAGGCTTGGTTTTTCTGGTTTTTCTGACTTTAAAACTGAACTTATTAGGTGTTTGGCAATTGGTGTTAAAGATAAAAAAAATAATTCGGGATCAGTAGAAGATAAAATTAATTGGTCTGATAGTTTTG
The DNA here is from genome assembly GCA_012523895.1 of Erysipelotrichaceae bacterium. Taxonomy (GTDB): domain Bacteria; phylum Bacillota_I; class Bacilli_A; order Erysipelotrichales; family Erysipelotrichaceae; genus UBA9076. Next base: position 68,858 of record JAAYSZ010000034.1, on the reverse strand, counting down.
ATAGTATTAAAAATAAATTTGTTTTAACTATTACAGATATAGTTAAAGGTGTTATGTTAATAAACGAAAATGAAGAATATTATAAAATAACAGATGCAATTAAAAATGCTGACACGATATATTTTATTGCGCTTGGTTCATCGTTGTTAGCGGCTCGTGATATGCAGCACAAACTAATGAGATTAAGAAAAAGATGTATATTTTTAGAGGATTCCAATTATGGTTTGCAAAACATTGTTATTGCAACTAAAAGAGATGTTATTATTGCATTTTCATTTGATGGTAAATCGAAAAAAGTGATTAATGCTGTTCTTCAAGCTAAGGAAAGAGATGTAACAGTGATTTCTATTACAAAATATTCGCAAAATAGATTAGAAAATTTAGCTGATTATTCTTTATATGTACCAAATATAGCAATAGATGATTCAAGTTTATCTTCGGTATTTAGAAGGTATGGACAATTGGTTGTGGCTGATTTGATTTATATTAATTTAGCAAAAAAAATAACTTCAGATCCTGAAAGTTATATTGCAGAATATAATGAAATAGTAAAAAAGTTGATGAATTATTATTAAAATATAATTTTATTATTTAAAAAATGTTCAATATTTCCATATTTTTTTATTAGAATTTTTAGTAATTGTTAATGTTACTGAACATATAATTAATATGAAGCCAATAAATTTATTTAAATTTAATAATTCATTTTGTAAAATGATTTCTAAAGAAAAAGATACAACAGGTTCTATTAATGAAATTATAGAAATAATATATGGTTCTAATACTTTCAAAGCATTTTGCAAAAGATAAGTAGCAAAAAAACTTGTTAGTAATGAAACAAATAAAATTATCATCCAAATATTTATATCTAGATTTATTACAATAAACCTGCCTTTTATATTAAATAATAAAAATATGAACGATGAAATAAATGAAATATAAAAAGATAATACTAAAGAATCTATTTCATTTAATTTTGATTTTTTTATCCATACTAAATACATGGCATAAGTGATACCAGAGGAAATTGCTAATATAGCTCCAAAAAAATTATTAAAAGCTTTAATATCAAAAAATAACAGTAAGCCTATTGTAGATAATATTAAAGATAGTTTATGTTTAGAAGTAATTTTAATACCAAATGCACAAATAGAAAATAAGATTACAAATACTGGATAAATAAAATGAATAACAGTCGAAATTCCTGAAGGTAAATAATTATAACTTGTATATAATAATGCAGAGGTGGCAGTTGGTCCTAGAAAAGAAGCGATTATTAGATTTTTTAATTGGGTTATAGAGACTTTTAATTTTTTTTTAAAAAGACATAATATTAATAAAAAAGGAATACAAAAAAAGTTTCTATAAAAAGCCATATTTAATCCATTGTTCCCGTGATTATATGTATAGGAAGTAATAAATGGAGAAATACCGTAAATAAAAGCACTAATGCTTGCATATAAATATTCTTTTTTATCTATTTTCATTTTTCACCAATCAATTTAAAGTTATAAAAAAATTAATAATATAAATAAACACTACAATGCAATTATAATTATCAACAGCTGTTACATAGTTACATAATAACGCTTTAATATAAGTATCATTGTTACATAAATAATAACATACGGGATTATTAAGTCAATTGTTAAACTAGAAAATGTTGCTACACTTAAAAAATGTGATATTAAAATTTGATAGCAATTATTTTAATATGACAGATGATGTTAAACACTTATGGTTAATCTACAGAAGCGCTGGATTTATTTCAGCTTATAATCAAAAGACAATTATGATTAATATTTCAATCCATTTTCTTTTTATGATAGAATCGTATATTGATGGTATAGTAAAATATGGAGTTAATATGAAAAGTAATAAAGTTGATGTATTAAATGGTTCTATTGCAAAACAGTTGATGCTGTTTTTCTTTCCAATTTTATTTGGAAGTTTATTTCAGCAAATATATAACACCACAGGTGCAATAATCGTTGGTAAATTTATTGGTAAATATGCATTAGCAGCAGTAGGAGGAAGTACAGCTTCACTCCTTAATTTATCTACAGGATTTGCGATTGGTGTAGCTTCAGGAGGTTCTGTAATAATTGCACAAGCATACGGAAATAGAGACAACGAAAAATTATCTAAAGCTGTTCATACAGCTTTATCATTCGGAGTTATATTTGGCTTAATTATTTCTATAGTAATGTTTATTTTCTCAGAAAAAATCTTGATATTTTTACAAGTGCCATCGGAAATTTTGGATGATTCTACAACATACTTAAGAATTCTTTATGTTGGTTTTGTATCCTCGCTAGTTTTTAATATGGGTTCAGGTATATTAAGGGCGGTTGGAGATACAAAAAGACCTTTATATTTTTTAATTATTGCGGTAATTGTTAATATAATATTGGACATAGTTTTTGTAACAGTCTTTCATTTAGGAGTTTTTGGAGTAGGTGTTTCTGTTATTATTGCTCAAACAGTAAGTGCATTACTTGTTTTGAATGCATTAATAAATACAGAATTTGAATATAAAGTAAATATTAAAAAAATGAAAATTGATCCACAAATACTTAAAAATATTTTAATTATTGGTATACCTGCTGGAATTCAGGCATCATTGTTTGCAATATCTAATTTAACAGTACAATCAAGTGTTAACTATCTAGGAGCTGATTATGTAGCAGCATGGACTGCACTTAGTAAGATTGATTCAGTTTATTGGATGACAATAGCATCTTTTGGTATTTCTATAACTACATTTGTAGCACAAAATTTTGGCGCAAGAAAACATGATAGAGTAAAAGATTCTATTAAAGTATGTATAACTATTGCATCAATAATTACAATTATTATAAGTGTAGTACTTTATACATTATGTCCTTGGATCTATAGACTTTTCCTATCTGATTACAATGTAATTCAAATTGGAATAAAGATTCTTAGAATGATGGCACCATTTTATATTACTTATGTAGCTATAGAAATAATTGCAGGAGCACTTAGAGGTGTTGGAGATACAATTATTCCTACAGTAATTACATTAGTAGGTATATGTGCTTTAAGAATACTATGGATATTTATTATGTTTGGAAGATATCCTCAAATTGAAACTATTGCAATTTGTTATCCTATATCATGGGTTGCCACTTCAATAATATTCACTTTATATTATTTAATTTTAAGACCTATTGATAAAAAGTTTGCGATACAAAGTAAAGAATTCACAAAGGTAGAAGCATAGTTTCTTATGATATAATAATTTTATTTAAAGGAGTTTTATGAGTCAAAAAGTATTAACTGTAACACAAGCGAAACATAAAATTAATACTTTTGGTAAGGCTTTAATTTTATATGTAATAATACTTACAGTATTTAGATATGGAATGAGTTTAATTGAAAAGTTTTTGCCAGAAGTGTTTTTTGGTTATGATTCGAGAATGTATATATATATTGGATTAAATTTATTGTTGCTATTATTGTCGTTTATTCCATTTACTATTTCCGCAAAGAAATTAGATATTAATATAAAAAATTATTACAAAAAAATAGAAATTTCTAAAGCTGAAATATTTAAATGTTCACTTTATGCAATTGGGATAAATTTTATAACTACTAGTTTAATGATGATATTTAGTTTTTTCTTTAATGTAAAAACTATTTCAGTATCATTTTTAGGTAATTTTACTAGTGTTGAAATGATAATAGCTAATATAGCTTATTTTATCTATATGGTTATTACAAAACCATTTTGTGATGAATATGCTTTTAGAGGTGTTATACAAAGATCTCTTGGTATGTTTGGAAGATATTTTGGAGTTTTTGCAAGTGCGATTTTATATGCGTTAGCTCAAGGAAATTTAATACAGGCAGTACCTGCATTTTTTATTGGTATTTTTCTTTCTATGGTTAGTTTAAAATACCATTCAATAAGACCTACTATTTATATTCAATCAATTTCAGCATTTTATTTTTATTTAATTAATATTATTCCAAATAGTTTTTATTGGATAGTTCCTGTTTCAGTAATAATTATTTATATATTTATTGGATTTTCTTTATTTTTAAGACACAGAGATTTAAATTTTGATTTTTTAGCCATTGGAAATAAAAAATTATGGAAAATTTTATTCACTTCTAAATCAATAATTATGTTAGTTATTATTTTTATAATAAATGTTGTTTTATCATTTACAAATTGGTAGCTTTATATTGATTTTTAAAAAATATTAATATATCATTATAAAGTTAATGCCCGGGTGGTGAAACTGGTAGACGCAATGGACTCAAAATCCATCGATAGAGATATCGTGTCGGTTCGAGCCCGACCCCGGGCACCACTAGTTATAACCACTAGTTATAGCCTATAGGGCTTTTTTTATTGGTTAATACAATTAATGTATTTCATTATTAATTTAAAAATATTATATAGTTAATTCTTTATTATGATACAATTTAATTAGGTAATTAACTAATTAAATTGATTGGAGGATACAGTGGATAATTTAAAAATATTAAAAGCTTTAGCTAATGAAACAAGAATCAAAATTATTGAGTTATTATTAGAACATAATTATTGTGTAAAAGCACTTGCAAAAAGATTAGATTTAACTGAAGCTACAATTTCTCAACATTTAAAAATATTAAATGATGCAGGATTACTAAGTAAAGAAAAACATGGGTATTTTATGCACTATTGTGTAAATAAAGCTGAATTAATTAAATTTTCTAAAGATATAGAAAATTTAGCTAAAACAAATCAAAAACAATGTAATAATAAGGAACTTTGTCATAATAAAGACAAAAACAAATAATATGGTAGCTATTGAAGTAAAAAATCTTAAAAAAAATTATGGTGATTTTACAGCTGTAAATGATATTAGTTTTAAAATTAATAAAGGTGAAATATTTGGATTTTTAGGTCCAAATGGTGCAGGAAAAACATCTACTATAAATATGATGATAGGACTTTCTAAACCAACTTCAGGTGAAATCTTTATAGATAGCATTGATGTAAATAAAAAATTAAAACATGCTCAATCTATTATGGGAATTGTTCCTGATGAAAGTAATCTTTATAATGAAATGAATGGATTTGATAATTTATGTTTTTGTGGTGCTCTTTATGGAATGAGTAAAAAAGATAGAGAAACTAGAGCTAATCATCTTTTAGAAGTATTTAAATTAAAAGAAGCAAGAAGTAAATTGTTTAAATCTTATTCTAAAGGAATGAAAAGAAAGCTTACGATAGCTGCAGCACTTATGCATTCACCAAGTATTTTATTTTTGGATGAACCAACAACAGGCATAGATGTTGAAAGTTCTAGGCAAATAAGAGATATGATTATTAGTTTAAAAGATAAAGGTACAACAATTTTTCTTACAACTCATTATATTGAAGAAGCAGAGCGTCTTTGTGATTGTGTTGCTTTTATTTCTAATGGTAAAATTGTTGCTTTAGGAACTGTTGATGAATTAATGGAAGATGTTTTTAATGATAATTCTATTATTTTTGAAACAGATAAAAATATAAAAACCTATTTAAATATAATACAAAATGAATTTAATACTAACAAAATAAAAATAATAAATGAAAATTCTTTTGTAATGATATCTAATCAACCAATTTTGTTAATTGAAGTAATAAAATTTTTAAATGATAAAAAAATAAATGTATTAGAAGCAAAAAAGATACGTCCATCATTAGAAGATGTGTTTGTTAAATTAACTAATGATAGACAAGGAGATATGAAATGAAAACTTGGATTGCATTTTGGAATATAATAAATAAAGATATTAAAAATTATTATTTAAAACCACCAAATATTAGTTGGGGAATTATATTTCCACTTTCTTGGACTTTGATGCAAATTATTAAATCACCAGATACTGATATAATCAAATTGCTTCCTGGTCTTATTTCGATGAGTGTATTATTTGGTACTACATCAATGCTTGCAGTTACAATAACATTTGAAAGAAGTGGAAAATCATTTGATAGATTACTTTTAGCACCAATAAGTTTAGGTGTATTGGTACTTTCAAAAATAACCGGAACTATATTATTTGGTATTTTTAATGCATTTGTACCAGTTATTTTTGCTTCATTTTTTATTAATTTGGGTTTAATTAATTGGGGAGCATTATTTTTTGCGGTAATAATGATTGCAATAACTTCATCATTAATGGGGCTTTTGGTTGCAGTATCTGTAGAACAGGTATTTGAAGCCCAAACCTTATCAAATTTTTTCCGTTTTCCAATGTTGTTTTTATGTGGTTTATTTATTCCTATTTCAAATTTACCAAAATTTATACGTCCAATATCATATTTTTTACCACTTACATATGGAACAGATATACTTAATGGTGCTATTACAAAAATGAATATTATTTCTCCAACATTATCTTTTATTATGTTATTTGTTTTTACAATATTATTATTTGTTGTTTGTAATTATCAAATAAAAAAGAATTGGATATTATAGTTGTTTCACTAATTTTAATATAAGTGAGATTTTATAATATTAAAAAAATTTACATATAATTAAAACATAAAAAACAGTTGTACATGATATAGTTTTTAAAAGAATATAAAAATAACCTGACGTAAGGTATTGCTTGTTACGCTACGTAATGCTTTAGCATATGTAGTGAAAGGAGGTAAAGCTATGCCAAAGTATACAACAGGAGAAATTGCTAAGTTATGTAATGTTACTGTTAGAACAGTTCAATATTATGATACTAGAGGAATTCTTATCCCTACAGAAATATCTGATGGTGGAAGACGTCTTTATTCAGAAGATGACTTAAATAAGATGAAAATAATATGTTTTTTACGCGAATTAGGTATTTCTATAGATTCAATATCTAAATTGTTTAAAGAAGATAATTCAGAAAATGTAATATCTATTTTAATAAAACAACAAGAAGAATTTCTAAAACAAGAAATTAAAGATTGTAAAGATAAAATGAACAAATTAGAAACCTTAAAACAAGAATTAAAACTTATAGACAATTTTTCTTTTGAAACAATTGGTGGCATAGCTTATTCTATGGAAAATAAAGCTAAATTAAATAAAGTTAGGTTAGTAATGTTAACAACTGGAGTAATAATGAATGTATTTCAATGGACATCGTTTCTATTATGGATGTTTCAAGGTTGGTGGTGGTTATTGATTGCTTATGTAGTAATTGCAATACCTTATTCAATATTAATATTAAATTACTATTATTCTAATATTGAATATATTTGTCCAAATTGTAATTCAATATTTCAACCAACAAAAAAAGAAGTGTTTTTTGCAAGACATACTACAAACACAAGAAAACTTACTTGTACATCATGTGGACATCATGGGTTTTGTGTAGAAACATATAAAGTTAAATAAAAAATGACAGATTTTATATCTGTCATAAATTATTTTCGTAAAAGAATTCTTCAAGTAGTTCTTGATAATTTTCTAATTGAAAATTACTGATTGCGTATCTATCTTTTGCAATGTCCGCAATATAGCCATGAAGCCATACTGCCATGATAGTTGCTAGATATGTATCACTTATTATAGAAGTTAAAGCAGTTATCATTCCTGTTAGTAAATCACCACTTCCAGCTCTTGCAAGAATTTGATTTCCGGTTTGATTAATATAAATATATTTATTTGAAACCACAATTGTATGAACACCTTTTAAAACTAATATTACATTGTGTTTTTTACAAAAGTCTTTTGCGATTTCAAATTTATTTTGCATTATTACTTCAATTGGTGTATCTATGAGTCTAGAAAATTCCTTAATATGAGGAGTTAATACAACTTTTGCTTTAGTAAGATTTAAAACATAATAGTTTCTACTTAAAAGATTTATAGCTTCTGCATCTAAAACTAGTGTTGTTTTAACAGATTCTAATAATAAATTTAATATTTTATTTTTAGCTGGTAATCTTACAGAGCCACTTCCAAATGCGATAGAATTATTATTTTTTAAAATTGATTTTATAATACCTTCCCAATTATATTCATTAAATGGATGATAAACACATGTAAGAAATCTTGATGCTAAACAAGGATAACAACTTTCATCAGTTGATACATTTAAATAAGTACTACCACAAGATAAAGCACCTATAATATTTAGACCTAAGGCTCCAGCCATACCCCAGCCACCACCAATTAATAATGCTCTACCATTTTTACCCTTATATGAATTTTCAGGGATATTTGGATAGTTTTCTAAAAATTTATTTTTATCCATTTCAATATAGTTAGACTCAATATTATGATTTAAACCTAAATCTATTAAAACAAGATTTTCAAATAAATTATGATCTTTTTTTATTTTGTGAAATGGTTTATAACATTCTAAAGCTAAAGTATATTTAGAAACAATAGCATCTTTATCATAATAATTTCCATCTGCTTCTACGCCACTATTTACATCTATACTTATTACTTCTTTATTTGCCTTATTAATGTATTCAAATAATGATTTATCAAATTCATTTAAAATACCATGAAATCCAAATCCATAAATACAATCAATTAAGACATCACTTTTATTTATTTCATTTTTTAATGACTTTCTTTTAATCATTATGTTTTTATCTATAGAATCATAGATTAACTTAGCAGTTTTAGATTTAATTTCATCATGAGTAAGACAAATTTTTACATCATAATTTAATTCATGTAATAGTTTACCAATAACTAATCCATCACCACCATTATTACCAACACCACATAAGATTAAAATCTTATGATTTTTTTCATATTTTTGTATTAGAAAATCTTTTACTTTTAAACCTACTAAATTCATTAATTCAAAAGTATCAAGTCCACTTTCACTTTCGATTTTTTTCATGTTTTCAACATTAACTATCATATATTTCCTCTTTTTAATACTTATATTATATCGTTTATTCACTCAAAAGTTTACAATCTCACTAGTTTTAATATATAATATCGTTATACTTCAGGGTTAAGTATGAAGAAGGGAGGATCTAACATGACTGTAAAGAAAGAAGCTAAAAAAACTACAGCTAAGAAAACTACAGCTAAAAAAGCTCCAGCTAAAAAAGTTGCAAAGAAATCAGTTCAAGAATATATTGATGTAATCAACTGGAAAAAATGGGAAGCTCATAACATGGGTTGGCTATATATTGAAGTAAATGCAGGAGACCTAGTAACAGAGCTTGAAGCTGGTGTTAGTAATGTTACTACAGCTTGTAATGCAGTTCTAGAATGCATGTTGGAAGGTGATGAGTTCATATTTGAACCTAAAACTAAGACAAAGGTTTCTAGAAAATTAACTGTAAGATATTACGTTGATAACTTAAGTGAATCACGTAGAAAATATCAAGGTTAAAAACTATATAAAATAAAACTGGATTTCCAGTTTTTTTTATTTTTTTATTAATAATGATGCAAGTATAAATGTAGTTGAAATTGTATATATTATTTCTACTAGAGAATTGATACTACCACATATCATGCTTATAAAAAAACAAGTAGTAAATTGAAATATATAAGCATAACCTTCATATTTACCTACATTAATTAATGTCATAAAATAATATAAAGTATATAAAATATAATTAAAATATATTAATGCAATATAGACTGCAAAAATATGAAGAAAGGACAATATATTATCTGTATCACTATAAGGGACAAGCGATGCACCAAATAAAATAAAAAAAAGAAGAATAATTTGAAAGTTTGTAGGTTTGATTAGATAGTATTTTTTAATAATAAGATGTATAGATATAGATGCAGTACTTATTGTGATAAAAGACCAACAGTAATATAAAAATTTTGTATTGTTTAATGTAGATAAATAAGTGAAATTATACTTAAATAAATCATCTTGAAATGCTAAATTAAGTGTAATTAATGGTACAATAATTAAACAAGCAAATATACATATATTTTTTAAAAGGTTATTTTTCATTAAAAGAATTATAACATTTTGTGTAAAGTTTAGGAGAAAAGCATGAGTATAAAAGTGGGATATCAAGGAGTCAATGGAACTTTTAGTGAAATTGCGGTAAATAATTATTTTAAAGGGAAAGACTTTGAAGGTGTAAATTATACAAACTTTATTAACATTGTAAAAGATGTTGAAGATGGAATAATTGATTATGCACTTTTACCTGTAGAAAATACAACAACCGGAATAATATCTCGAACATATGATTTATTTAAAGATTATGATATTTTTGCGATAGGAGAAATAAATGTTTTAATTGAAGAAAATTTAATTGTTATAAAGGATACTAAATTATCTGATATTAAAGAGGTTTATAGTCATCCTGAAGTAATAGGACAGTGTTCACAATTTTTTAGTAATAATCCTCATTTAAAAGCAATATCTTATCAAGATACTGCAAAAAGTGTTGAATATATAAAAAAAGAAAATGATAAAAGTAAAGCTGCTTTAGCTAGTTATCTTGCGGCTAAATATTATGGATTAGATATATTATTAAAAAATGTACAAGATAACAAAAATAACATGACAAGATTTTTATGTGTTTCAAAAAATAAAGATGTGAGTGAAGATGCGGATAAAATAAGCACTATGTTTGTAATAAAACATGAACCAGGTTCTTTATTTAGATTGTTAGAAATATTTGCGAAAAATGGAATAAACCTATTAAAGCTTGAATCAAGGCCAATACAAGGTAAATTATTTGAATATTGTTTTTATTTAGATTTTGATGGAAACATAAATGATCCAAAAATTATAGAAACATTAAAACAAGCAGAAAAAACTGCAAATTATTATAAAGTATTAGGATGTTACAAAAGGGGTAGTTTATGACAAAGAGAATTACGATTTATTCAATAGGAACAATTATTTTAGCGATAGGAGTAGTTTTCTCTGTTATTGCAGATTTAGGAACTGCACCAATCAATATGCCTATTTTAGTAATTAGTGAAATAATGAATACTAGTTTTGGAAATGCAACAATATATACTTATATTGTATTTATAATATTACAAGCTGTTTTAATGAAAAAAATAGATGTAAAACTATTAATGCAATTACCGTTTTCTTTTGTATTTGGGAAATTAGTAGATATTATATTTGTGGTTTTTAATTTTCCTGTTGATACAATAATTAAAAAATGGATTTGTTTATTTTTAGGTGTTGTAGGAATTGCACTAGGATCATATTTATGTGTAAGAATGAATTTAATAATGGATCCAGCTAATGGAGCGACAAATGAAGTTGCTAAAAAACTTAATTCTGAATTTGGAAAAGTGAAAATTGGATTTGATATTAGTTGTGTAGTGGTTTCTGTAATTGTTTCATTTATAGTATTAAAGCGAATATTTGGAGTAGGTATAGGAACTTTAATATATGCAATATTAATAGGTAAAGCTATATCATTATTTGGTAATTTATTAAATAAACACATAGAAGAGTATTAATAAAAATATATTTTTGTAAAATGTTTTCATTATTTTCTGAAACAATTTACTTTACAATATTTTTTATCTAGGTTAAGATTATTTCAAGAGGTAGAAGATGATAAAACATACTAACGTTACTTATTTTTACTTTTATTTTAGATAATAGGGCATATTAGTAGATAATTGCCCGTTTTGACTTGTAGGCAATATCTATTAGTAAAAGTTGAGTTTATACTTTATACCATATGGATTATTGCCATATGGTTTTTTATTTAATTAGGAGGATTTATGATTATAGATGTTAATAGTAGTCAAGGAACATATCAAATTATTTTAAAAAGAGGCTCTTTAAACGATATAAAAAAATATTGTGATTTTAATAGAAAAGTAATGATTATTACAGATGAAGGTGTTCCTAAAAAATATTTAGAAACAGTAAAATCACAATGCAAGTTATCTAATGAAGTTATTGTTAAACAAGGAGAATCATCAAAAAGTATTAAAACATATGAATATTGTTTAAAAGAAATGCTTAATAATAACTTTAATAGAAATGATTTAGTTATAGCATTAGGTGGAGGGGTTGTTGGTGATTTAGCAGGTTTTGTGGCTTCAACTTATATGAGAGGAATTGACTTTGTAAATATTCCAACTACAACTTTATCTCAAATAGATAGTAGTATTGGAGGAAAAGTTGCGATAAACATTAATGATTATAAAAATAGTGTAGGATCTTTCTGGCAACCTAAAAAAGTAATAATTGATTTAAATGTATTAGATACACTAAGTGAAAGACACTATAATGAAGGCCTTGTGGAAGCTATAAAACATGGATTAATAAGAGATCCTAAATCATTTGAATTATTTGAACAAGGAAATATTAAAGATAATATAGATGAAATAATTTATAGATCACTTCTAGTAAAAAAAGATGTAGTAGAAAAAGACGAAAAGGAAATGGGTTTAAGGAAAATATTAAACTTTGGACATACTATAGGTCATGCATATGAAAGTTATTATGGATTAAAAGATTATTATCATGGTGAATGTGTTGGAATGGGAATGATGAAAATCTTAAAAAATGAAGATATTAAAGAAAGATTAAAAAAGATTCTATTAAAGCTAAATTTACCAATAGAAAATGATGCAAGTCCTGATAAAGTTTATGAATATGCTTTAAAAGATAAAAAAACAAATAAAAATAGTATTACAATTGTAGAAGTAAATGAAATAGGTAAAGCAGAGTTAAAAGATATATCTCTAGAAGAGTTAAAGGAATTGATTATATGAAAAACACAATTGGAAATAATGTAACATTTACTTTGTTTGGTGAATCCCATGGTTCATTAATTGGAGCTACAATAGATGGATTACCTTCAGGTATTAAAATTGATGAAGACTTCATTGAAAATCAAATGAGTAAAAGAAGAGCAAAGGGCTTAATATCAACTTTAAGACAAGAAGAAGATATTCCTAATATTGTTAGTGGTGTATTTAATGGATATACAACAGGTACACCTTTAACAATAATCATTAAAAACAAGGATACTAGATCAAAAGATTACAGTAAGATTAAAGATGTTCCTAGACCTGGACATGCGGATTATAGTGCTAAAATAAAATATTATTCATATCAAGATTATAGAGGTGGAGGACATTTTAGCGGAAGATTAACTGCCGCAATAGTTGCAATTGGAGCAATATGTACATTAGCTTTAAAAGAAAAAGATATACATATTGCAACTCATATTAAAAAACTTTATAAATTTGAAGATGATGAGTTTGACAAAGATAACATAATGAAGCAATTTGAAATATTAAATAATAAGGATTTTGCGGTATTAAATGAAAAAATTGAAAAGAAAATGAAAGAAGAAATTGACAATGCTAGACTTAATCTTGATTCATTAGGAGGAATATTAGAAACAGTTGTATTAAACCTTCCTGCAGGCTTAGGAGACCCACTGTTTAACAGTGTTGAAGGAATGATATCAAAAGCTTTATTTGGTATAGGAGCTATAAAAGGAGTTGAATTTGGAGAAGGATTTAACTTTGCAAATTTAAAAGGTTCTAATGCTAATGATGAATTTAGAGTAGTTGATAATAAAGTAGTTACTACTACAAATAGAAATGGTGGAATAAATGGTGGAATTACAAATGGAATGCCACTTGTAATAAAATCAGTTGTTAAACCAACTTCTTCAATAGCACAAAGTCAAAACAGTATCAATATGGAAAGTATGGAAAATACTACCTTAGAAATAACTGGAAGACATGATCCTGCAATTATACATAGAGCAAGGGTTGTTGTTGATAGTATGATTGCAATAGTATTAATGGATTTATTAGTTACAAGATATGGTCAAGATTGGAGTAAGATATTATGCGAGGATTAATAGGACATCCTTTAGGACATAGCTATTCTCCAATTATCCATAAAAGCATTATTGATAAAGAATATAAGTTATATGACTTAACAAAAGAAGAAATGATTAAGTTATTAAAAGAAAAAAACTTTGATTCTTTAAATGTAACAATACCTTATAAAGAAAAAGTTATTCCATATTTAGATGAGTTAAGTGAAGCAGCTAAAAAAATTAAAGCTATAAACTGTATTAAAAATTTTAATGGTAAGCTTATAGGTCACAATAGTGATTATGATGGATTTATGTGGTTATTAAAAAATAATGATATAAATTTAGATAATAAAAATGTTGCAATACTTGGAAGTGGAGGATCTAGTAAAGCAGTTAAAAGTGTTGTAGAAACATTTAAAACTAAAAATATTTATTTAGTTAGTTCAAGTAATAAGGAAAATACAATTTCTTATGAAGATTTATATAACTTATCAAATATAAATTGTATTATCAACACAACACCGGTTGGTATGTATCCTAATATGGATGAAAGTGTAATTGATATAAGTAAGTTTAAGGGTTTAGAAGTAGTAGTTGATATTATATATAATCCTTTTAGAACAAAATTATTGGTTGATGCAATAAACCATAATATTAAAGCTGTAGGTGGAATTGATATGCTTGTAGCTCAAGGAGTTAAAGCTGTAGAATTCTTTGATGATATAAAGATTGAAGATTATAAAATCAAAGAAGTAATCAATAAAATTGTTAATGATAAAAGAAATATTGTACTTATAGGAATGCCAGGTTCTGGTAAAAGTACAATAGGTAAAATGTTATCGACAAAATTGAATATGGAATTTAAGGATACTGATGAATTAATTGAAAAAGAAACAAATATGGAAATAAAAGATATCTTTAAATTATATGGAGAAGAAAAATTTAGAGAAATTGAGAAAAATGTTATTAAATCATTACAAGATAAAAGTAGCTGTATAATATCTTGTGGCGGTGGGATTATAAAAGATATTGAAAATATTAATTATTTAAGAAAAAATGGAGTAATTATTTATTTAGATAGGGATATAGAAAATATTTATCTTAATGATAAAAGACCACTTACTCAAAATAAGGATGATTTAATAAGGCTGTATAAAGAAAGATTACCTTTATATAAAAAATATAGTGATTATATTATAGAAAATAATAAAGATGCAATTGATGCAATTAAACAAATTGAAATGGAGATAAATTTATGATTATCACATTAAGGAAAGATGCACCACAAAGCGAAATAGACTCGCTGATAAACCAATTTGAAAAAGAAGGTTTACAAGTAAACATTATTCATGGAGATAATTTTAATGTCTTTGGTTTAGTAGGAGACACTGCAAAGATAGATGATAGAAGAATAAAGGCAAATCCATGGGTAGAAAATGTTAATAGAATAGCAGCACCTTATAAGTTAGTTAATAGAATGTTTCATCCAAATGATTCTATAGTAGATGTTGGTGGTATTAAGGTTGGTGGAGATAATCCAATTGTAATGATTGGTGGACCTTGTTCTGTTGAAGGAAAAGAAGAAATTATAAATATTGCAAAGGCAGTTAAAGAAGCTGGGGGAAGTATGTTAAGAGGCGGAGCATACAAACCAAGAACATCTCCTTATGCATTTCAAGGATTAGGATATGAAGGAATAATGGATTTAGTAGAAGCTAGAGAAATTACTGGTTTACCAATTGTAAGTGAACTAATGAGTGCTGATAAGATTGATGAGTTTATTGAACATGTTGATTTAGTTCAAATTGGAGCTAGAAACATGCAAAATTTTGATTTATTAAAAGCTGTTGGGAAAATTAATAAACCTATCTTATTAAAAAGAGGGCTAAGCGCTACTATTGAAGAATGGATAATGAGTGCTGAATATATAATGGCATCAGGGAATCCAAATGTTATTCTTTGTGAAAGAGGAATTAGAACATTTGAAAATTATACAAGAAACACATTAGATCTTGCAGTAATTCCTATTATTAAAGAAAAAACACATTTGCCTATAATAATAGATCCATCTCATGCAACAGGTGATTGGAAACTTGTAGAAGCAAGTTCACTTGGTGCTATTGCAGCTGGAGCTGATGGACTACTTATTGAAGTACATGATAATCCAGAATGTGCTTGGAGTGATGGTGCTCAATCATTAAAACCAGAGAAATTTAAGTGTTTAGTTGAAAAAGCAAAAAAAGTAGCTAAAGCAGTTGGTAGAGAAATCTATGAAAGTTAAGATAAAACCAGGAAAAAATAATGAAAATATTATTAATATTCCTTCTAGTAAATCAATTGCTCATAGAGTAATAATTGGAGCTAGTTTAAGTGAAGGAGTTAGTAATATATCTAATGTAAATTATTCAAATGATATTATTGCAACTATCAATTGTATGGAAAAATTAGGTGCTAAGATAACCTTAAAAGATGATAGTTTAACAGTTGAAGGGATAAATTTATTAGATATAAATGATAAAGAAATTATTGATTGTAATGAATCAGGAAGCACTTTAAGATTTCTTATTCCAATATTTGCATTAACAAATAAAGAAGTAATATTTACGGGTAGTAAAAGATTAATGGAAAGACCATTAAATGTTTATAGGGAAATATTTGATAAACAAGGATTGTTATTTAAATATGAAGATGATGGTTTACATATTAAAGGACCTTTAAAAAGTGATAATTTTATTATTGATGGAAGTGTTTCATCTCAATTTATTACAGGATTATTATATGCATTACCTTTATTAGAAAATGATTCTACATTAACAATATTAGAACCTTATGAATCAGAAAGTTATATAAATCTTACAGTTGATGCTTTAAATAAATTTAATATTGATTTAGAAAAAGAAAACAATTTATTTTATAAGATAAAAGGTAGTCAAAAATATAAATCAAATGATTGTACTATTGAAGGTGATTTTTCACAGATGAGTTTCTTTAGTGCTTTAGGTCAAATTAATAGTATTGTAAAAATTGATGGTTTAAATGTTAATAGCAAACAAGGTGATAAAGCTATAATTGATATTATTAAAAATATGAATGGAAATATTGAAGAAGGTAATATCTATATTAGTAAACCAAGTAATTTAATAGGAACTATTGTTGATTTAAAAGATTGTCCTGATTTAGGTCCAATTGTGATGGCATTGGCTACACAAGCTAAAGGTGATACACATATTATTAATGCAGGAAGGTTAAGAATTAAAGAATCTGATAGAATTCTTGCGATGGAAACAGAATTAAAAAAACTTGGATGTAATATTACAAGTAGTGAAACAGAAGTATTTATAAAAGGAAAAACAAAGATAAAAGGAGGAATAACTCTTTTTGGACATAATGATCATAGAATTGTTATGGCTCTTAGCATTTTAGCAACTATTGCGGAAAATGAAATTGTAATAGAAGATGCGCATGCTATCACAAAAAGTTATCCAAATTTTTTCAAAGATTTAATAAAATTAGGAATAGAGGTAGAAGAATATGATATCTAAAGCGAAAAAGATTGCGATTGTAGGTTTAGGTTTATTAGGTGGCAGTTATGCAAAAGGACTTGCAAGAGCAAATTATCAACTGATAGGTATTGATATTGATTTAGAGGCTGTTGAATTTGCTAAAAAGCTTAATTGGATTGTAGAAGGTGGGGATGATCCTAGTTTAGTTAAAAATGCAGATATTATTATATTTGCTTTATATCCGTTAACACTTTTAGATTGGGTAAAAGAAAATCAAAAATATTTTAAATCAGGAGCTATTATTACTGATGTTACAGGAATTAAAGTTGAAGTATTAAAAGGTTTAAAAGAAATTTTAAGAGATGATGTTGAGTTTATTGCAAGTCATCCTATGGCAGGAAAAGAAGTTAGTGGAATTAAATATGCGGATACTAGCATGTTTGAACCAGCAAACTATATTATTGTACCTACAAAGGACAATACTGAAGAAGGTATAAGAGTTGCAACTGATATTGCAAAGATACTTAACTTTAATACTATTGTAGAATTAGATCCTGAAACACATGATGAGATGGTTGGATTTGTTTCTCAATTAACTCATGTTATTGCGGTTAGTTTAATGAATTCTAAAGATAATACTCATTTGGTTGATTATACAGGAGATAGTTTTAGAGATCTTACAAGGATTGCTAAGATAAATGATGTTTTATGGACAGAATTATTTATGATGAATAAAGAAAATTTATCAAAAGAAATTGATGATTTTGTAGAGGCTATACTACATTTTCAAAAGGCATTAGATAATTCTGATATTGAAGAAATGAAAAGATTGTTTGTTCAATCTACTGAAAGAAGAAAGTTATTTGATATAAGAAAATGAAAATATTAGTTATTAATGGTCCTAATATAAATATGTTAGGAATTAGAGAAAAAGAAATTTATGGAACAAAGGATTATGATTACTTAAAAGAATTAATTATTGAGTATTGTAAGAAATTAAATATTGAAGTTAATTTAAAACAAAGTAATTATGAAGGAGAAATTGTTACTTGGATTCAAGATGCTTATTTTGAAGGTTTTGATGGTGTAATAATTAATCCTGCTGGATATACACATACAAGTGTTGCAATAGCTGATGCAATTAAAGCTATCTCTCCAATACCTGTAGTTGAGGTTCATATTTCTGATATAGATGAAAGAGAAGATTTTAGGAAAATATCTTATTGTTCACTTTATTGTATTTCTCAAATTAAAGGACATGGATTTGATGGTTATCTAATGGCTATAGATTTATTAAAGAATAGTATATAATTGAGTCATGAATTTAAAGAAGTACATAGGAAATAAAAAGTTTTATAAAAAAAGTGCTAGTATGGCACTTCCTTTAATGTTTCAACAAGTTTTAGCAGGTGCTATGGGTATTGTTGATACCATAATGGTTTCATGGATTGGGATGGTTAGTGCTGTTGGTACAGCATCTCAAATAGACATATTATCAGGAATGATTAATTATGGAATTATTGGTGGAACAAGCATGTTTAGCGCTCAATTTTATGGTGCTAATGATTATAAAAATTTAAGAAGAACATTTGGTCTATCTGTAGTTTTAGCTTTTATAAATGGATTTTTTTGGTTTTTAGTTGCTAGTTTTTTTGGTTCTTTAATCATGAAATTTTATATTGATGATTCTATAATTATAGAAAATGCTTTAAAATATTTAAATATTTCTAAATTTTATTTAATAATTAGTGGTATTAATTTTGCTTTTGCGGCTACTTATAGAAGTATGAAACAATCTAGTTTAACATTAAAAATAAGTTTTAGTTCAATGTTGATTAATACAGTTTTAAATTATTTATTAATCTATGGAGTTGGACCTTTTCCTAAGTTAGGAGTACAAGGTGCAGCTATTGCGACTGTTATTGCAATGCTTTGTTCAAATAGTTTTTATTTAATACATGCTTTATATACTAAACAACCATTTTTAGGACCTATAAATGAAATGTTTCATTTTGAAAAAAAGTTTATATTAACAATTACTAAAAAGATTATTCCCTTGGTTATTAATGAAGCATTATTTGGATTTGGAAACACATTATTTATCAAAGCATTTGGACAACTAGGAAAAACTTCTATGGATGCTTATTATGTAAGTTTTCAGATTAGTAATTTATTTAATGCTGCTATATATGGCTATGGAAGTGCGGTTCAATCGTTATTAGGTAATATATTAGGTGCAGGTAAAATAGAAAAAGCTAAGGAAGAAAGTAACTATCATTTTGGATTGTCATTTATGATGTCAGTAATATTAGTAATAAGTATGATTGTTTTTTCAAAACCTTTAGTTGCGATGTTTAATTTAAAAGATCCTATAACTAATTCATTAGCTGTTTCATTATTATTTGTATTTGCGTTAAAAGTTTCTATGAGATTATTTAATTTTGTAATATTTTCAATATTAAGGTCTGGTGGAGATGTAAATGTATTACAGTTTTTAGATTCTGGTATTGAATGGTTGGTTGGTTTACCTTTAGCATTTATTTCTGTAAATGTATTTAAAATAGAAAGTATTGTAATTGTATTGTTGATTACTCAATTAGAACAGCTAGTTAGATTGATTTTTGGATTAAAAAGAGTATTTAAATATATATGGGCAGAAGATTTAACTGTTTTAGTAGAAGAGTAAAAATGATATAATATCGCATGGAGTGAATTATGAAGAAAAAAGAAATTATTATTATATCTATATTTGTAATTATTATGATAGCTTTTCTTGGTGCTTATAAATTATATACAGATAGTTTAAATAAGATTATAGTTCAAGTTGTTCATAATAATGAAGTTATTATTGAATTTGATCCTGATAAAGATGCAGTGTATAAATTTACAGGATCTTATGGTCATATGGAAGTTGAAGTAAAAGATGGAATGTGGCGTGTTACTAATGAAGAGTGTCCTAATCATATTTGTAGTGGAGTAGGTTGGGTTAGTAAGGATAGTTATATTCCTATTATCTGTATACCTAATGAAGTGTATGTAGCGGTGAAACCAGAATGAAGATGAGTGAAACAAAAAGATTTGTATATGTTACAATGCTTTGTGCAATGGCAATTTCTTTAAACTTATTTGAATCCATATATATTGGAAATATATTTCCTTTTGGGATAAGAATTGGTTTAGCTAATATTATTGCTTTAATCACAATTGAAATGTTTGGAATCAAAGAAATGCTTGTTGTAAATGTAATGAGAGTTTTTATCGGAAACTTAATTAGAGGATTAATTTTTGGTTCTACTTTTTGGATTGCTTTAGGAGGAGTAGTTCTTAGTAGTATTGCATTAATAATTACTCATAAACTTAAATCATCATTGATATTTTCTTTAGTAGTATGTTCTGTAATGCATAGTTTAGGGCAAGTATTGGTTGTAATAATGTTTTATAATCAACCTAGAATGATTGCGATAATGCCTTACTTATTACTTGGTTCAATTCCAATGGGTGTAATAACTGGTATTGTTTCTAAAAATGCACTTAGATTAATGAAAAAGATATAAAAATATCTTTTTTTACTTTTGGTAAACAATTTAATAATTAATATGTCCTTTTGTCAATTCTAAAATTGATTCATTTATTTTATAATTTAATAAAGTAGGTGATATTATGACAAGATATAAGAATTTTGTAATACTGCATTCAAACGATTTGCATGGTGATTTTTTTGAAGAGAGAGATGGAACTACTTTAAGTGGAGGAATCTC
The DNA here is from genome assembly GCA_012523895.1 of Erysipelotrichaceae bacterium. Lineage (GTDB taxonomy): Bacteria > Bacillota_I > Bacilli_A > Erysipelotrichales > Erysipelotrichaceae > UBA9076. Next base: position 47,826 of record JAAYSZ010000034.1, on the reverse strand, counting down.
ACGTTTATCTGGATATATTACTAAGGTAAGACAGGAACACGATAATGTTTTATACACAATATCAGGAGATATGTTTAGAGGTTCGATAATTGATACTGAATTTAAAGGAATCTCAACTATTGAAATTATTAATTTAATTGCGCCTGATGCTGTTACTTTAGGAAATCATGAAATTGACTATGGAATCGCACATTTATTATTTATTGAAAAAATGGCTAAGTTTCCTATATTAAATGCAAATTTATATATTAAAAATAGCCATACTAGATTGTTTAAACCTTATGCAATTCTTGAAAGAGATGGTTTAAAAATTTTAGTTATTGGGATAATTACAGAAGATATTGTAGCTGCCGCAAAACAAGATGAATTAATTGGAAGTTTTATAAGTGTAGAAGAGGCCGCAAGAGAAGTTGTAAAAATTTGTAATAACTATAAAAGTATAGATATTGATTTCACTATTGTTTTATCTCATATAGGTATTGAAAACGATATTATGCTTGCTGAGCTTATTGATAGGGAAAGTGGAGTTGATTTAATACTTGGAGGACATTCTCATACATATCAAGAAAGACCTGCAATTGTAAATGGCATTTTAATTGCACATGCTGGTTATGGTAGTGATCAAGTTGGAAGATTTGATATTGTAATTGATACTGATTTAAATTGTGTTCATAAATATAAATGGGGGTTAGTAAAAATTGATGAGAATGCTCCTAGAGATAAAGATATGGAAGAAGTATTACATCATTATCAAAGCCAGGTTGATGGTAAGTATGAAAGAATAGTTACAAAATTAGATTGTGTTGTAACTCATCCAAAAAGAAACCAAGAAACTTCTCTTGGGAATTTGTTTAGTGATGTTATTAGAGATACATTAGGAATAGATGTAATGCTTGTTGGTTCAGGTAGTATTAGGGGAGAAACACTTGGTCCTGTAGTTAAGTATTTAACTTTAAAAGAAATCTTTCCATATGATGATGCTGTTTATATGGTTCATATGTATGGATATTTATTTAGAAGATTTGTAAAACATATGCTTAGAGATGAAGCATTTAGTGGACATACTGAGTTTTATCAATTTTCAAAAGGAATTGAAATTAAATATTCTAGATCAAAAAAAGAACTTCTCCATTTAAGGTTCAATGGAGAAGAAATTAAAGATGATGATGTATTAACTGTTGGAATACAAAATTTTCATTTTGCAAATTTAGAAGAATTCTTTAACGTTAGTTATGCTGAAGCAGAATTAATAAGAAAACCTAGAGTTATTTCTACTTCTTGTCTTGATTTGATTGATGAGTATTTATCAAATCATGGCCATTTAAAACATGAAGTTGAAGGCCGTATTGTTATTGCTGAGTAAGATCTTCTTTGATTAGTTGTTTCATTGCTTCAATACCAACTTTAATTGCTATATCAGTATCATGCACTTGAGGATTATCTAGTCCTAATCTTGCTCTTTCTTGATTAGCTACTACTAAGAAGCATGAACCTACTCTTACTCTAAGATAGCTTGCAACTATAAATAAGGCAGCTGATTCCATTTCAGATGCTAAACAGCCAAGTTCTATCCACGCATCCCATTTTCTAAGTAATTCTTCTGAATTTGGAAGTGTGTCTGGTCTATGTTGACCATAGAAAGAATCTTTACATTGAACAACTCCTGCATGATGGGGTTGTTTTAATGTTTTAGCAGCTTCAACTAGTTTGTTTGCAACATTTAAATCTGAAACAGCTGGATATTCTATTGGTGCATATTCTTTTGATGTGCCTTCAAATCTAACAGCTCCTGTAGCAATTACAACATCTCCAGATTTTATTTCTGGTTGCATTCCTCCACAAGTTCCAACTCTAATGAAAGTATGTGCTCCATTAGCAACCAATTCTTCCATTGCGATTGCTGCACTTGGTCCACCAATACCAGTTGAAGTTACTGATACTTTTACACCTTCAAGATATCCAGTGTAGGTTACATACTCTCTTGTGTCACCAACTTGTTTTGCATCATCAAAGTATTGTGCGATTTTTGCACATCTTTTTGGGTCTCCAGGTAAGAAAACATATTTTCCAATATCTTCTGGACCTACTCCAATGTGGTACTGTTTACCAGAACCTTCTGCATAATCAATCATTTTTCCACTAGTCATTATTTATTCCTCCTTGTTTAATGGGTTTAAGTCATTATCAATTGCAAATCCTGCAATTTTATTATTTAAGAAAGTTATTTGATAGCCAATATGATAAGTTTTACTAGCACTTGATGAAGCAATATAGTAATCCATAGTTATATTACCAATCATTGTATTATCACTTTGCATTATTACATCTTTTATTTCTACATTTGAAAATGTTGCAGTGTTATGTGGAGCATACCATTGGTTATCTAATGTTTTTACTCTATTATGAAAATCACTGTTTGTAATAAAAGGAATTGCGTTTAACCCTCCATCTTTTGTAGGGTATTTTGCGATTGCTTTAGCAGTGTTTTCAAATAATGTTTTATAACTATCATCAGTTGGTAGTTTTCCTACATAGTAATAATCATTTAAAACATCTTTTATAATTCCATAACCTGATTCTTTTATGGTTATTTCTGGTTCATTAATTAAATTATTAATTTGATATGTATTTACTATAGGGGCATCATCTTTATTAGATAAGCCATTAAAATTATTTGCAGGCACTTCTTTTAAAGTGATGTATGTATCATCAATTTCATTGTTATTTACTAATAAAGTTACATCTAAAGGTACTTGTACTGTATAATTATTATCCCCTTTAAAGATTGTACTTGCAATATATTTTCCATCATTTGATTTAATTAATCTTAAATTAGAGATTAATTTATTTTCATATGTAATTTGATACATGTCTTCATCATCTTTAATAAAGTTTAATTTATCTAAATCAACATCTTTGTATATTTCTTTTAAAGCATCAATATAATCATCTTTAGTATTTAAGTGTGGATCTATAATTAGTGAATCATCATATATTTCATCAAATTCATTATTTTTAATTTGTTTAAAATATGTACTAATAGCACTTTCAGGCATATCTGATTCTGCTTTTAAAAGTTTTGTTTTTTGACTGTTTAAAATTAATGCACTACTAGCAATACATAATATAAAAATTATAGCTAAAAATATAAGAGCTGCTTTACTATTTAAACTTCTTTTCATTTTAGTTACTTCCTTTCTTTACTACAAAGGCAGTAGGTAAGTATCTAGCGCCATAAATTGATACAGTTGAATTTAATGTTTCACCGTTATAAACCATAACAGTAGAATTTCCTCCATCAAGGTTAGCAGCTGTCATAGCATTAAAATCTAACATAATATCAATAATATCTTGATATGTTGAACCTAAAGAAACAGGTTGTCTACCATCGATTACTAAAAATAAAAATGCACCATCTTCTCTTTGTCCAATTACTGTTCTAGGATTAAGACCTGGATGTCTTCCACTTTCAAATACTACTTGAAATTGATCAATAAAAATTGGTCCAAAAGTAACAGCATCTCTTATATTCCATTCTAAAGCTTGTTTAGCACTCATATCTTTAACAACTAGTTGATTATCATAGTTGATTCCAATTACTGAAGTGTAATCATTTAAATTCCCTGATACAAGCTTTCCATCTGATATTACAATTCCCCAAGCTTGTCCTCCATTACCTTTACCACCAGCATCTTCAAAACCACCAGCATTAATACCAGCAATACCATCATGTAGTTCAATGTATTCATCTAATGATAATCCAGCACCAGCTGAATCAAGAGTAGGGTTAACCGCAACAATTACATCTTCTGGATTTTTTACAATCATCATTGTTGCTTGATATGTTGTACCCTTAATTTTATGAATTTCTATTCCATCATCATTTTCTACAACTTCATCATTAGTTGTTTCTATGATTTTTATATCTTCTTTAATAGATTTAATTTCTTCTTCAGAGTAATATAGTTTAGCAATTTTGTATTCAAAACTATCTTCTTGAATATCTTTAATTAATTGTTTTGAGTAAGCTACTGCTTCTCCTCTATATTGTTCTTTGTAATATAGATATCCAGTTATTCCTATAGTGCTTATTATCATTAAGATAGCTAAGCCAACAACAAGACCAATGGATATTCCTTTTTTAGTATTTTTACTTGTCATAACTTTTTTCTCCTAATAATAATTATATATTTTGCTTACTTAATTCTCAATCTAATAAAAAAACCTTAATAAATCTTAATAGAAAGACATTTTTTAAATAAAGCTTGTTTTATGTAATGGTTTTGTGCTATTATACTAGGGCAACGTGGCTCGTTGGTGAAGAGGTCTAACACAGTGCCCTTTCACGGCACCATGCACGGGTTCGAATCCCGTACGAGTCACCATTTTATTTAGGGGTGTAGTACAATGGTAGTATGACGGTCTCCAAAACCGCAGATGGGAGTTCGATCCTCTCCACCCCTGCCAGGATACATAGTTAACCGCAATGATGTGCGGTTTTTTTATGGTTTAAATTAGTGTTTTAGGTACATTTTATAAAAGTAAAATTCTAAAATAAATGTAATATAATATAAATATATAAATTAGAATTTGATAAAAAAGGTATGGAGATGAAAATATATAAATCAAAAACTTGGCAGTTTGAGGCTTCTGGCATCGATGGTAATGTAACTCTATTTGGGGTAAATATATTTGAATATGAATGGAATAATACCGGTGAAACTATTTTGGTAAAAGACCCTATATATCATCATAAGTTCAAGTTTCCAGTGTATACTGTGAATGTTGATGGAGAATCTCATAGTTTTGTTGCGGGTGAATTTAGTAACTGCATATGGGGATTCTATTTGTTTAAATATTAGAGTAACACAAATCTCAGTATGTAGGATAGGTAAACAAACAAAGAAAGAGTTTGCTAACTTGCTGACATTGATATATACTTTGATAGATAATTTTTTTTGAAAAATAGTATGAATTCTTAGAAAAAAGGAGAATGTAATAATATGAAAGTTTTAGTGACAGGTGGAGCAGGATATATAGGAAGTACAATTTGCTCAGCACTCGAAGATAATGGATATACTCCAGTTATACTAGATAATCTAAGTTGTGGTAGAAGAGAGTTTACTATAGGGAAAATATTTTATGAAGGCGATATTGGTGATGTAGATTTAGTAGAAAGAATATTTTTTGAAAATCCAGATATAATTTGTACTATTCACTGTGCTGCTTTAATTGTGGTACCTGATTCGGTGGCTAGGCCATTTGAATATTATCAAGAAAATATTTCAAAATCTTTACTTTTTTTTAAAAAAATAATAAATTTGGGTTACCCAAAGTTAATTTTTAGTTCTTCGGCTTCAATATACGATGACTCAGAAAATTATATGGTTTATGAAGATAGTCCACTAAATCCAAGAAGTCCTTATGCAAGAACTAAATATATGTTGGAACTTATAATTAAAGATTTTGCAGTAGCATATAATTTTAAGTCTTTGATTTTACGATATTTCAATCCTATTGGAGCAGATCCTAATTATAGAAGCGGACCATATATCGAATCTCCTTCACATTTATTGGGGAAGATGATTACTGCCTATAAAAATAATGAAATTTTTAAAATTACAGGTGTGAATTGGGATACTAGAGATGGAACAGGAATTCGTGATTATATACATGTTTGGGATTTAGCGTTAGCTCATGTGCAGGCTGTTAAGCATATTGATGATATATTAAATTCGCCAGATAAGAACTATGAAATAATTAATATTGGAAATGGTCAAGGTTCAACTGTTAGAGAAATGCTTAATGCATTCAATAGTGTAGTTGATAAACCATTGGTAGTCGAAGAAACTGAATCAAGACCGGGTGATGTAGCTGGTGCGTTTACCAATTCTAAAAAAGCAAAGAGATTACTATCTTGGGAAACAAAATACTCTATTGGTGAAGCAATTTCATCTGCGATAAAATGGGATGAGATTTGGAAGGCAAAAATCAGAAGATAATTTTACACTTTACATGTGTGAAATATTATGTGTATAGACTTCTGTCAAAATTGCAAGATTCCGCATGAATATGTGGTTTTTTGTGGTTTAATTTATACTTCAGTATAATTTATGCTCATTTTAAAAATGATATTTAAACCAACCTAAAATATATAGGTAGGGGGATATATCATTTTTTATTTTGTTTATTAATAAATTATTTTATTGTTTTAAAACCATTATAGTAATCTTTTTTTATTACTTTACCATCTTGTATTTCATATATAATATCTGCATATTTTAAGAAATCTAAACTATGACTAATTGAAATAATGGTAATATCTTTTTCTTTTGATAATTTATATAGATTTTCTCGAATAGATTGCTCTGTTTTGCTGTCTAAGTTTGCAGTTACTTCATCAAGCAATAAAAATGGTGTATTTCGTAAAATTCCTTGTGCTAATGAAAGACGTTGCCTTTCTCCACCACTCATTAGCTTTCCTGCTTCACCAACATCAGTCTCCAACCTATTTGGAAGAGAGTCTATATAAGTATCTAGACAAGCGCTTGATAAAGCTTTGTAAATATCTTCATTTGTAGCATTAGGATTTACCAGAAGCATATTATCTTTAATTGTACCTGGAAATAAAAATGTTTCTTGAGATATGCGTGTTAAGTGTCGACGTAAATCATCACTTTTAATTTCATTCAAATTTATTTGATCAATTAGAATTTTTCCATCAGTTAATGGATATAGTTTTAATAGCAAATCAAAGATTGTGCTTTTACCACTTCCACTTTTACCTATTATTCCAGTCCAACTTCCTTTATTGATTATCAAATTTATATCCTGTAATGAAAAGTCATCAAAAGAAAAATAACAATGCGAAAAAACTATATTTTCTTTACATTCAAAATTATAAATTTCTTTTTCTGTTTCGAGTTCTCCTGTTAATTCTAAAAAAGAAAATAGTTTTTGATTTTCAGCTTCTTGTTTACGAGAATCAATCTGTGTTTGAAAAGTTATTGATAATTCCGCATATAAAATAGCTATATATGAAAGAATTGATACTATAGTTCCAATTGATAAATTTGATTTAACTGCAAGATACGCACTTAAACCAAACGTTAACCCTGTAAAAAGAGGTGTTAAAAATCCTGATGTCCAAAAACTTGAAAGTGAATCTATAGCAGCAATTTTACCCCAGAGTGAAACGACTTTCGCATTTGCATTTTCAATCTCATTTATTTTTTTGTTTTCTATAACCATAGTTTTGACAAATTCTATTCCACGAAATAGATCTGTCTTAATTTGGTTTATTTTAGCATTTTTCTTTAAAACAATTTCAATACTGTCCTCTAATTTTTTTGAGAATAATTTGATAGGTAAAATTGCAAAGGGTATAAATAATAGTTGTAAAAAAGCAATTAATGGTGAGAATTTAAATAAAATAGTGAATATAATCCCAACTGTAATTATATGCGCGTAATATTTTGGTTTTTCTGATAAGTGAAAGTAAATATAATTAACTGACTCTTTTCCACTATAAGAAAGAAGTTCTGCAGAGTTTTGATTATCAAAAAAAGAGAGTGGTTGTTTTAATAAATTTTTCATGATTTGGATTGCGATTTCATTTCCTTTGTTACGAGAAATACAAATCGTTATATAATTAAAAAAAGTTTGTAAAATTGCGACTATAAAAGGCGTTATTACAAATAAAAATATATTAGAAAAAATATTAAAAAGATTGTTTGATGGAATTTCTACATCAATAATTTGTTTCATAAAATAGGGTGGGATTAGTCCTATTAAACGAATAATTAGAAATGATATTAAAGAAAAGAAGCTCCAACGACGTAAAGTGCTGTCGGAAAATATAAATGAATTATGATTTTTCATTGTAGACTTCTCCATACTTTTAAAGTATATCATTTTTTAAAGCAACGGTTTATTAAAAAAGCAAGTAATATATAATTAGTTTAATTACAAATAATTAATGATAAATAGGTGGGAAATGAAAATATTAAACTTATATTTAGATAATGCAATTAGTGCTAGTTTTGAGTCACCAATTTATAGTGACACTATATTTATAAATAAATCTTTTATTATCGATAGTTTATTAATTGATAATAATATTAATTATTCAACTAGCTTAACAGATAATTATAAAATTATTAAACTTCCATGTTCTGAAGGTTATTTAAAAATGACATACCATGGTTAATTAGATGGAACAACAGGTTTATATCCATATGTTATTGAAAATACTAATAATGATTTTTATAAATTTAAAGCATTATTTAATAACATTGATGATTTATGGAAAGATTGTTTTGAAACATGCGATTATTCTAACGAATTAATTAATATGTATTATTTGAAATAGATTTGCTGATAATATCTTTCACTTTTATTTATGTGAAATATTACATGTATAGACCCCTGCCATAAACGCAAGATTCCGCATGATTATGCGGTTTTTTTGTGTTTGAATGTAATATAATATATATATTATAATTTATGGAGACGATTATGGGTGAGTATTTTGATTGGGTAAATGTAGATAAAAAAGAATATATTTCTCCTTACGATTTTGATTATGGAAGTAAACGAATAGAATCACTTTTTAGAGGAAACGATTTTTTAAGAGCTTTGTTTGATTTATTGTCGAATGAATGGGAAGGGAATCGTATACTTTGGTTGGGAGACGATAAGTTGATATTAAAAGATACCGAAAATGATACGTTAAGGATTCTATACGAAGATTCTCTCAAATTAGGATATAAAGATGGTGGCATTGATGTATATACAGCGTATAAAAATGTTTCATCACTTTTTAAAACCGCAGAAGCTATAGTGAGGGAGGAAATAGGAATTTATTTAGAAGACATAAAAAATAATGATAATTATGCCGTTAATGAATATAGAATTGATGTTGATAATCCTTTTGAAGGTTTATTTTTGCGTGATGGAAAAGATTTTTGTTACACGATAAATCATACAAAGAAGGTTTGCTATTCATTTGACAGAACAAAGATTCTACATAAGGATAAAACAGAAAGTGATGATGTAGATCCTCTTCCGCTATTGATGGGCAGTGGAAGAACGACAAATGATGGAGAGTGGTTAGGAGATATAATAGGAGTTGCAGATGAAATTCCAAAAGGTTATAGACTGTTGTCAGAGATATATCTAGATTGGTAGGTTAACTTCCAGTTTATTAAATTATTTTGTTATAGTATTTCTACTTTAATTTGTTTGAAACATTTAACTTATTCTTATACCAACTGTCAAAAATACTTGACAATTCAACCTGTCGGATTTTCTGACAAGTTCATATAATATAGAAATAGAGAATAATTAAGTTGTTCGGTAATTCCGAACAACTTATATTAAAAATAGTAATTAATAATATTTAAGTCCTCCATAAATTATGAAATTTTAAAGTTAGTATATTATTTAATAAGGAAACAAAGTATTTCATCATATAGTTAGTTAAGACAATATTAAAATTTCTTCAACAAAGGAGGAACATGATGAACGAGATAAAAATTTATGAAAACAAGGAAATAAAATCTGTTTGGGATAATGAAAAAGAAGAATGGTACTTTTCAGTTATTGATGTTGTTGCTGTGTTGACTGACAGTAAAAATCCTAGGAATTATTGGTATCGAGTAAAGAAAAGGATGATAGAAGATGAGAAGTCTCAGTTGTCGACATTTTGTCGACAACTGAAATTAGAATCTTAAGATGAAATGAAGTACAATACTGATGTCGCTGATATACAGGATATTTTCCGTATCATTCAATCTATTCCATCCCCTAAAGCTGAATCATTTAAAATGTAGTTAGCAGAAGTAGGAAAAGAAAGAATAGATGAGATCATTGATCCTGAACTTACTATTGATAGAGCTTTGCATACATATTTTCAAAAAGGTTATATAAGAGAATGGATTAATCAAAGACTTCAAGCTATACAAGTTAGAAAAGAATTAACAGGCACTTGGAAAGATCATGGTGTAAAGGAAGGTATGGAATACCTATCCTTACTAATGAAATTTCTAAAGCATGGTCAGATATGACAACTCGCCAATATAAAGATTTTAAAAATTTTAAAAAAGAAAATCTTATAGATAATATGTCTACTTTGGAACTAATTCTTAATATGATTGCAGAAGCAACCACAACTGAATTAACTCAAACCTTTCATCCTCAAGGATTAGAAGAAAATAAAGAGGTTGCCAAAGAAGGTGGAACTGTTGCTGGAAATGCTAGAAAAGATATTGAATCAAGGACAGGAAAGCCTGTTATTACTCAAAAGAACGCCCTTGATTTTTCTAAAGTTATTGAAGATGTTGCAAATAAAACAGAAGATAATTCTAAATAATAAAAAACTAGTATATGCAGGTGATGATATATGAATATAAAAGAATTTTGGCAAGATGTTCTAGAACAAATTCAAGAAAAGTTTAATACTTATTTTCATAAAGAAGCTGTTATTTGTTGGCATTGTAATAATTAACTTTTTACAGTCCAAGAATATATCTAAGTAAATTGCGAGTACCCAGGGCAATGGGCTGGAAATATTGAGCGCGTTGAAGAAACAACAAATACAATAATAACAGCTGTAAATATATATCCTATTAATAAAAGTTGCACTTTTTATGTTGTAAGCTTTTGAAACTTAAAAACGGACTAATTATTGAAATGGATAAATATTGGGGTGATGATAGATTTGTTCATGAATGGAAAAATCAAATGAATATAGGAAAACCAATTATATAAATTCTAATTTGTTTAATTAAATAATTTTGATGATAAGATCTTTCACTTTATATTCGTGTGAAATATTATATGTATAGATCCCTGCCATAAGCGAAAGATTTCGCATAAGTGTGCATTTTTTTATTTTATAATAAATAAAAAGTGAAATTTTAAACCACAACATAGTGGCAGAAAACTTCACATTATTAATAACCAAATAATATATTTAGATTGTCTTAATAGTCTTAATTAATAATTGTACCTCCCCATTCTATAACAGTAAATCCTTCTCTTTTAAAAGGTTCAAGGGTTTGTTCTTCAATTGAAATATATTCACTTAAAGGTTTATATGCCATAAAAACTCTTAAAATACTGTCAGGTTCAGGTTGTATGTTTAGTTTTGCATTATCTAAATAAATATCATTTTGAAAAGTAATGAGGTTATATGTATTGTCTTGCATTTTTGGAAGCCAATAGACAATAAATTCATTATATTCTTTTGGTGTTAGGCCAATATATTCTAATTTATCTCTTAAAAACTTAGCAGTATCTTCTCCTTTTATTACAAAACCTTGACTCATATCGTATTTAATATTGCTAGTTCCTTCCCAAAATAGATAAGAATATTCTTTTTCATCTTTTTGGTTGATTAATGTTCCATCAGGATGAGCAGTTACAGTCCAACCATCATCATAGGTAGGGTAGCTACAGGTAATAGTACCATTAAAATCAAGTTCAACTATAATTTCCATTGTTTTTGTAGGATATAAATAAATTACCGGTTTTTCTGCTTCTGGTCTATCATATATACTGTTATTTTCACATCCTGTTAAAATCAGTAGTGTTAAAAAAACAAAACTTATAAGAAAAAATATATATTTAAATTTTTTCATATTAAAACCAACTCCTTTATATTATTATGCAATGAAATATATGATAGATTCAATTTATTATTTGAAACATTGAACTTTTTTATTTGTATGTATTTATAGTATGCTTCAAGCAGACAAACTAACTTAGGTTTAGTGTTATTTTTATTATAGGAATTAGAAAAGGAAGATTGATTATGAAAAATTATAAAACCAATAAAAGTAGAAAAAAAGGAATAATCATGGAACTTTTTAAACCGGCTTGGAAAAGTGCTGATGAAAAACGAGCTATTAAGGCAGTTGCTAGGGTGTCAGATCAAAAAGAATTAGCAAAGATTGCAATAGAAGCTCCTATTGAAAATGTTTGTGTTGAAGCAGTTAAAAAGATTGATAATCAATCTATTCTTTTTGATATGATAACATCTGATTTAATTGTTAATTGGAAAGTACGTGTAACAGCTATAAATCAATTAATTGATCAAAAGTTACTTGAACAAATTGCATTTAGCAAACTAGAAGCTAAAATTCGTGAAGTGGCTATTAAGAAGTTAACTAATAAAGATGTTCTTATTGAAATAGCCAAAAATGATAACTTTGAAGAATTGCGAAAAGAAGCCATTAAAAAAATTGAAGATGAAGCTATTATTGGTAATCTTGTTTTAATTCCTGATAAAAGATTAATAAGTCTAAAAGGTTATAGTGGTAGTGTATCTGCTGTAAGTAAATGGGCAATTGATAAATATATAAATAACCAAAAAATACTTGAAAAGATTGTACTTGATGCTGATAATAAAGAAGTTAAAAAGATAGCTTTACAAAAGATAAGTGATGAAACTATTCTTAGAAATATTGCATTTAATACTATGGATGAATATATTTTAGACAACTTATTACATTTAATTGATGATTCAAAGCTTTATGATATTTATAAGATGAAGAAAAATGCTGATGATAAAGAAAAAATTGTAAAGCATATTAAAAATCCTGAAATATTGCGTAAAATCATTTTAGATAAACCTTATAACAATGTATTGTATATTGCTGCTGTAACTTTACAAGATCAAGAATTGTTAGAAAAAATAATAATAGAAAAAAGTAATGATGTTTTTAAAAAACAAAGAAATGATAGAGGATATGAAGAAAGAGATATTGTAAATATTCTTTTACCGGAATTAAAAAATATAGAACTTCAAAATAAGTTAGCGATTGATTTTGCAATGAACACTTTTGATGTAACAGTACTAAAAAAAGTCGCAAATTATATAACTGATGTTAAAAAACGAAAAGAACTGTTAAGGCGAGAATCTGAAATATGTAATTATTATGATGAAATAAATAGATTCAATTATGATGCCTATTAATTATTAGATAGAGTATATAATATAAATGTATAAAATTATTTGTAGGTAATTTATAGTGTGATAACTATTGAATGAATATGATAATTGGAGGATAAAAAATGTGTAAACATCAAACCATTACTCATCCACTTAAACCTCTTTTTCAAGCTGATTCAAAAATTTTGATTTTGGGATCTTTTCCTTCTGTAAAAACTAGAGAATATGGTTTTTTTTACGGACATCCTCAGAATCGTTTTTGGCCTTTACTTGAACGTATTTTTAATGTGAAGCTAAGTATTGATATTGAAGAAAGAAGAGCTTTTCTTTTGAAACATAATATTGCAGTTTATGATGTTATATATCAGTGTGATATTATCGGTTCTAGTGATGCCAGTATTCAAAACGTAATTCCTTCAGATTTAAGTCGAATTTTTAATGAAGCAGATATAAAGAAAGTTTTCTGTAATGGAGGGACTTCTTATCGCTTTTATAAAAAATATCAAGAAAAGAAAACGGGATTTAAAGCAATTCAACTACCTTCTACTAGTCCAGCAAATGCAAGATATTCAATAGATGATTTGTACTCTCAATGGAAGATAATAAGTAAGTATTAATTCTAATATTATATTTGAGTATATTTTCTTTGTTTTGATGCTGTCAAAGATGAATATAACCATTTTTTATGTGTAATAGTGCATTAATTTATAAGAGTATAAATCATAAAATAAATAGGAATTAAGTAATGGTCACAATAATTGTTTGTTATACATTGCAATGATATAATATTTACAGCTATTTATTACAAATATATTTATATTTTAATGATAAATTCGATGTAATATAAATTTTAAAGGAGGAATATTTATGATTAATAAAGAAGCTGTTTATTCAACACTTACTTCTACTGGTTTAACACATGAACAAAAATTAATGGGGCTTGCAAAACATGCCGAAAATAGTTTGGATGTTTTAAAAATATCTGATAAGATGCAATATTATTTTGATAATGGTTCAATAAATGACCTTTTTGAAGGTGGAGCACCTTATAGACCAAGATATATAATGCCTGACTATGATAAATTTATTAAAAATGGAAGTGAGTTTTTACAGATTACTCCTCCTAAAGATTTTGATGAATTAATATTTGCATTAATGACAATTTATAGACATGTTCCTTCTATTACAAACTTCCCAGTATATTTGGGTAATTTAGACTATATGATAGATCCATTTATAGAAGATTTATCAGATGAAGAAGTAATAAAAAAATTAAAGTTATTCTTTAATTATTTAGATAGAACAATAACAGATTCTTTCTGTCATGCAAATATAGGACCTAAAGAAACAAGAGCTGGATATTTAATCTTAGAAGCAGAGTCACAATTACAAAATGCGGTTCCTAACTTTACTATCAAATATGATAAAGATATTACAAGTAATAAATTTGCGAAAAAAGCAATAGAAACATCTTTAATTTGTTCAAATCCAGCAATTTGTAATCATAAAGCTAATCTAAAACCATATGGTGATGGATATGGAATTTCTTCTTGTTATAATATACTTCCTGTTGCAGGAGGTGCTTATACACTTACTAGAATTACTCTTACAAAATTAGCTGAAATAGCTGATTCTGTAGATAATTTTATGGATGATCTTTTACCTGAAGTTATTGAACTTATAGGTGATTATATGTCACAAAGAATTAACTTCCTTGTAGAAAAATCTGGATTCTTCCAAAGTAGCTTCCTTGTAAAAGAAGGGCTTATTTATAGAGATAGATTTGTAGGAATGTTTGGTGTAACAGGAGTTGCGGAAGCTGTTAATACTTTATTAAAAGATAAAAATCTTGTTTATGGTACTGATAAAGAAGCTGATGATTTAGCTATAAAAATATTGGATAGAGTAGAAATGCTAGTAAATAAACTAGATGCACCATATTCTGAAGTTAATGATGGTAAATTTATATTACACGCACAAGTTGGTTTAGATACTGATATCGGTGTTACTTCAGGAGTAAGGATTCCAGTAGGAAGTGAACCTGAAAATTTCTTAGATCATTTAAGGCATTCTGCTAGATATCATAAATACTTTCCATCAGGAGTAGGAGATATATTCCCTATAGCATCTCATGTAGACCAAAACAAAGATGCACTTTTAGATGTAGTAAAGGGTGCTTTTGAAGCAGGAGTACATTATATGAGTTTCTATTCTGCAGATACTGATCTTGTAAGAATTACAGGCTATCTAGTAAAACGTAGTGAAATGGAAAAATTTAGAAATGATGAGGTTGTACTACAAAATACTACTCATCTAGGAACACCTAATTATGAAGTTAACCATTTAGAAGAAAGAAAAGTTAGGATGGCGGATTAATTGGAAGAAGTAGGAACAAACAATTTAATTTATGTAAATAAAATCATACCTGTGTCTACTGTAGATGGTCCAGGAGCAAGAACAGCCATATTTGTTCAAGGATGTAATTTAAAGTGTGCTTATTGTCACAATCCTGAAACTATTAATGTATGTATACATTGTGGAGTGTGTGTAAAAAAATGTCCTGTAGAGGCATTAAGCATATTAAATAAACAAGTTATATGGGATGAAAAAAAATGCGTAAGTTGTGATACATGTATAAATGTATGTCCACATTTATCATCACCTAAAGTAAAGCTATATTCTCCAGAAACTTTATTAGAAGATATTGAAGATAACTTTCCTTTTATAAGAGGAATAACTATATCAGGAGGAGAAGCAACTCTTTATCCAGAGTTTATTACAAAGCTTTCTAGTTTAGTTAAAAATAAAGGGAAAACAGTTTTGATAGATGCAAATGGAAAAATAGATTTTTCGCTTTATCCTAAAATGATAGAAAACATAGATGGTGTTATGTTGGATATTAAAGCATGGGATGAAGAAGTATATGAAAATTTAACAGAAAATAAAAGAGATATAGATATATGTAAAAATATAAAGTTCTTACTTGAAAAAAATAAGTTATATGAATTGAGATTAGTGTGTGAAAGTGAATGGGTTGATGTTTTAAACACATTAAAATCTTTGAAGGAATGTATACCAGATGATTATAAAAATATAAGTTTGAAACTTATAACTTATAGAAATCATTCTAGTAAATTAAGAATGAAAGATACACCAACAACAAGCGTAGAACAAATGAAATTTTATGAAAAATACGCAAAAGATTTGGGGTATAAAAATATTATAGTAAGATAGTTTATTAGCTTACTTGTTTGAATAAACAAAAATATTGTGTTTTAAGACTATTAATACAGCCACACAGAAATGTGTGGTTTTTAAATAATATAGAAATAATTTAAAAGGATATGAATTATAATATATTTTAGTTTTTAAATTTCTTACTAAAATAAGTTATATACAATAAAAAGTCTAAATTTTATTAAATGATTTTTTTGTATATAAGATTTTGTTACATGTTAAGATAATGATAAGTAAAAACTCTATTTTAGAATGGTGTAAAAATGGAAAAACAAGGCGATTTAACAAAAGGGAATATAGGTAAAACTTTGGTTTTTTTTAGTTTACCTATGATTGCAGGTAATATTTTGCAACAAATGTATAATGTAGCAGATACAGTAATAGTAGGGCATACTATAGGAGAAGAAGCCTTGTCTGCAGTAGGATCTTCTTATAGTCTTATGGTTTTTTTAACATCAATAATTATTGGTTTGACTATGGGAAGTGGAGCGGTTTTTGCTCAACTTATTGGCGGAGGAAATATTAAAGACTTTAAAAGAGGAATGGTTAATTCTTTTGTGTTTATGTTTATTATTTCTTTAATTATTAACGTTGTTTCTCTTTTTTTAGTAGACGAATTGATTGTTTGGTTAAATATACCAACAGAAGTTGTAAGTTATGCAAAAATTTATATGACTATTGTTTTATACGGTATTATTCCTATTTATATTACCAACTATTTTTCTGCAGTATTAAGAAGTGTAGGAAATTCCATGGTGTCTCTTATTTTTATTGGTTTATCAGCAATAACAAATATTGTTTTAGATTTGGTTTTTATTTTAAAATTTGATATGGGAGTAGGTGGAGCTGCTTGGGCAACAGTTACTTCACAAATTTTATCAGCTGTTGGAACAACGATTTATTTTATTGTTAAATTTAAGAATCTTATGCCAACTAAAAAAGATTTTGTTTATGCACCAAATCTTTTAAGTTATATAATATCTAATTCAGTTTTAACTTCAGTTCAACAATCAATAATGAATTTTGGTATTCTTATGATTCAAGGATTAGTAAACTCTTTTGGATTAGTTATAAGTGCAGCTTTTGCGATAGTTGTTAAGATTGATGCAATTGCTTATTTCCCAGCTCAGGATTTTAGTAATGCTTTTTCAATTTTTGTTTCTCAAAATTTTGGTGCTAAAAAATATGACAGGATAAATACTGGCTTTAGACAAGCATTAATTATTGCAAGTGTCTTTTGTTTACTAGCTTCTGTTTTTGTTAATGTTTTTGCAAAACAGTTAATAGGTTTTTTTATAGATACAAGTGTTCATACTGGTGTAATGGATGCAGGTATACAGTATTTAAGAATTGAAGGAGCATTTTATGTAGGGATTGGGATTTTATTTTTACTGTATGGTATTTATCGTGGACTTGCAAAACCTGCTATGTCAGTTGTGTTAACAATTATATCTCTTGGTACTAGAGTTGTACTTGCTTACATGTTGTCAGCAATCCCATCAATTGGAGTTATAGGAATTTGGTGGGCTATACCTATAGGATGGTTTTTAGCGGATTTATTTGGGCTTGTTTATTACAAAAAGAAAATGGTAAAAAAATTACAACTTAGTTTTTTAATAACTAAAAAAATAATGTAAAAACTGTTTTAATTTTATTAAACATTTTATATACATAGATATAATTTAAATATGCTACAATTATTTGGTTAATGAACAATTTATTTAGAGGTAGAATATGAATGATTTAATTTTAGGACTTATTATTTTTATATTGACTTATGTGCTTATGATAGCAATTCCAAATTATAGAGCACATGTTGCTGTTACTTCAGCTGCATTATTTGTTATTTTAGGTTTATTACCTATTTCTGAAATACTTCCTGCTATAGATTTTAATGTTCTTATGATGATAGCTGGAACTATGGGAATAGTTTCACTTTTTATTGAATCAAAAATGCCTTCATTACTGGCAGATTATATTATTGATAAAATGCCAAATGTAAAATGGGTTGTTATTTCATTATCTGTTTTTGCTGGAATTATCTCTGCTTTTGTAGATAATGTAGCTACAGTATTAATGGTTGCTCCTGTTGCAATTACTGTAGCTGATAAATTAAATATTAAACCAGTAAAAATGGTTATAGCTATTGCAATAGCTTCAAACTTACAAGGAGCTGCTACTTTAGTAGGTGATACAACATCTATTCTTTTAGGTGGATATGCAAATATGAACTTTATGGATTTTATTATTTATGATGGAAAACCAGGAATGTTCTTTGTTGTTCAATTAGCTATGATTGCTGCAACAGCTGTATTATATTTTGTATTTAAAGAATATAATCAAGAAGTTCATCTTGAACATTTTACTGAAGTTGAAGATTATTTTCCAACATTTTTATTAGTTGGAACTATATTATCTTTAATAATAGCTTCATTTATTCCAAATACACCTGATTTAATAAATGGATATATTTGTATGGCTTATTTAATATTAGGAATAATAGTTCAGTCTAAAAAAACTTCATTTACTCATGCAATATCGTTAGTAAAAGCTGATATGGACTTCTTTACATTGTTTTTATTAGCAGGATTATTTGTTGTAATTGGTGGTATTTCTTATGTAGGAGTTATAGATGAAATTGCGAATATTTTTGTTAAATTTGGATCTGATAACATTTTTGTTTTATATACAATAATTGTATTTGCTTCAGTAATACTTTCAGCATTTATAGATAATATTCCATATGTTGCTACAATGTTACCTGTAGTTACTGGTATAGCAATTCATTTAGGAGTTGATCCAACACTTTTATATTTTGGACTTTTATCTGGAGCAACATTAGGTGGAAATCTAACTCCAATAGGAGCTTCCGCAAATATTACTGCAATAGGGATTTTAAAGAAAAATGGACACGAAGTACCGTCTTCTACATTTATGAAAATATCAATACCTTATACACTTGCGGCAGTATTTACTGGATATGTATTAATATGGTTTTTATTTGGATAATTAAAGAGTTTACCTTGTTTAAGTAATAAGGTGAACTTTTTTATATATATTTTATAATTAATATAATGAAAAGGAGTTATTTATATGGCAATCAACCCAAATTTATTTATTCATGAAGCAGATAAGGCAGCATTAAATGCTTTAAAATCTGTACCAGGATTTTCTACTGTGCTTAAAGCTTTTATGAATGTATGGAATGAAAAACAATTTAAAATTCGTAATATGTCTACAAATTTAAGGTTAAGTGAAGAACAATTACCAAAATATTACAATATGTTACCACCTATATGTGAAAAGCTTGGTATTGATATACCTGAGTTATATTTAGAGCTTGATGTAAGGCCAAATGCATATACAAGTGGTGATACTAACCCATTTATTGTAATTACTTCTGGTTTACTTGAAACAATGCCAGAAGAATTGATTCCAACAATAATTGCACATGAATGTGGTCACATTGCATGTCGCCATGTTTTATATAGAACAATGGGTAAGATAATTTTAAGTGGTGCAATAGCTGCTTTAGGTATTCCTGGAATTGCAATTTTACCAATTCAAGCAGCTTTTGCATATTGGATGAGATGTAGTGAATATTCTGCAGATCGTGCAGCTGTAATATGTGATGGTGATGCAAGTAAGATGGCTGAAGTTTGTGCAAGGTTTGCTGGTTTTGATAAGCATGTACAAGGTGAATTGAATATGGAAGCGTTTTTAAATCAAGCTGTAGAATATAATGAAATGATGAGTGAGGATCAATGGAATAAAACTCTTGAATTATTAATGTATAGTTATAACACTCATCCATTAAATGCAGTTAGAGCATATGAATGTTTACAGTGGGAAAAATCTGATCAGTTTATTAAAGTTAAAAATTATCTTGAAAATAATGATACTATAGATGATTTACCGTTAGAGTGGTCAGATAGAACATATTTGTATAGAGATTATCGTGAAGTAGAAAAAGAAATTAGAGACTATGGTTTTACTAATATTAAATTATCACGTGTTATAGAAAAACCAGGATTTTTTACTAAAGAAAATCAAACATTACAAGTAACTGTAAATGATAAAATAATGTATGAAGAAGGAGATTGGGTTCCTTTAGCATCAAAAATTGTTATTACATACTATTCTCCTTTAACTGAAGAAGAATTAATAAAACTGCATCCTGGAGAAAGACGTATGCCTAATAGTTCTAGATATTATTCAAGAAGATATGTTGATGATGTTATTAATGAACTATATGATGCAGGTTTTACTAATATAAAAGTAAAAGAAGTTTTCAATGGAAATGAAAGATTGTCAGAAACTGTAAATATGATTTCTATTAATGGTAAAGCATCTTTTAGTAGGGATGAATGGTTTAGTATTGATTCAGAAATAGTTATATTTGTGAATAAGTTTATTTAAACTATAATTAAAATTAATAAAGGATTATAACAGTTAAAATAACATAGATATGAAGATAAAGTATTATAAATTTCAAGAGGAAAGTATTTCGGATATAAAAAAAGACCCTAAAGGAAAAGATTGGCCTGTTGTGTATATTATAAACAATAAAAATGAAGCATATATTGGTGAAACAATAAGTGCATATAATAGAACTTTACAACATTTAGCTAATCCTAGACGTAGGTTTTTAAAAGAGCTTCATATTATAGAAGATGATAATTTTAACAAGTCTGCAACCCTTGACATAGAATCATCACTGATAGAATTAATGAGTGCTGATGAAAAATTCAAACTACAAAATAGTAATAGTGGACTAGTGTTCCATAAATATAATAATATGCATAAATTTTCACAGGAATCACCTTTTTTTAAACAATTATGGAATATGTTAAAACAAAGAAAACTTGTGAATAAAGAAATAGAAGAAATTAAAAATTCAGATATTTTTAAATATTCTCCATATAAATCTTTAAACTCAGATCAAATAAATGCAAGAGATTCTATAATAAGAAAATTGAGTGACTCAGTAGTTAAAGGTGAAAAATTTATGGGAGTTGTAAGTGGTGTTGCAGGTACAGGGAAAACTATTCTTGCGACATATTTAGTAAAGCTATTAACAGATCCCAATTTTTATAATTTAGATTTTAATCCTGAAGATTCTTCCTATATTCAATCTTTAATAGAATTACATAATTATGCACCAAATTTTAAGATTGGTTATATAGTTCCTATGGATTCATTAAGGTCAACTATGAAAAGGGTTTTTAGAGCGATAAAAGGTTTACCTGTGAAAATAATAATGAGTCCAAAAGATATTGTAGACTCAGAATATTTAGATTTGGTAATTGTTGATGAAGCACATAGATTAAGAAGAAGGAAAAATTTAGTTAGTGGAGCTTTTCCTGCTTTTTCAAAAGCAAATATTAAATTGGGATTAGATCCTAATGAAGGAACAGAACTAGATTGGATACTTTTAAAAAGTAAACATCAAATATTTTTTTATGATAGGTTTCAAACAATAAGGCCAACAGATATAAGAAAAGAACAATTTAAAAAAGTGCTTGATAATTGTAGTTTTGAATACATTCTTGAAGCTCAAATGAGGAGTCTAGGAGGAGAGGAATTTTATAATTATATAAAAGATATTTTTACTAATAAAAATCCTAAACCAAAAACTTTTGACAAAAATTTTGAATTTAAATTGTTTGATAACATATCTGATATGCGTATAGATATAATGGAAAAAGATAAAAATCCAGATATTGGTTTATCAAAAATGGTTGCAGGATATGCTTGGCAATGGAAATCAAAACAAGATAAAAAAGGAACACCTTATGATAAAAGAACTGTTGATATAAGAATAGATAATGAAGAATTTACATGGAATACAACACCTAATGATTGGATAAACTCTGAAAATTCAATTAATGAAATGGGATGTATTCATACTGTTCAAGGTTATGATTTAAACTATATTGGTATAGTGATGGGAAATGAAATTTCATATGATAAAGCTAAAAATAAAATAGTAGTTATAAAAGATAATTATTATGACATAATGGGAAAAAGATCAATAAATGAATACGATGAATTATTTGAGTATATTACAAACATATACATAACATTATTTTCAAGAGGGATAAGAGGTGTATATGTGTATATTTGTGATAAAGATTTAAAGGATTATTTAAAACAATATTTTTTATAAAGATAGGGGAACTTGAATGTCTTATAAAAAAACTAGAGATATATTATCAAAATTAATTGATGAAAATTATGAAGATTATATAAAAGCAATATTTAGTTTAGAAAATAATATTGATGATGAAAAAGAGTTAAACGAACTATATCAATATTATATGGAAAGTTATCATTGTACATTTTTACATGATGATTTTATAAAAGAATATGATATAAGTTAATGTTATTTTTTCTTAATCTACAGTGATATAATTTTATTAAATAAGAAAGAAGGAAGTATCATGAAAAAACTAATAGTAATATTTCTTGTTTTAGTTTTTATGACAGGATGTAGTAAAACTAATGAAATTAATGAAGAACCCACAATAAACCAAGAACCAACTATAATTGAAGAAGAAAATGAAGAGGTAATTGAGGAAGGTAAGATTACTAGTTATGCGGTTATTAGCACTTTAGAAGATGAAGATAATCTTTATTTAAGGCTTGTTTTTATGGCAGATAATGCTAGTTCGTTTTTCAATAAAGATGAAAATGTAATTAATGAAATAGTTGGATATGCAAATGATACAAAGTTTATGGATGGAGATTTATTTGATACTTATGCAAAAGATTATCAAAATAAAACAGTTTTTTATCAAGATGTAATAATTGAAAATCAAGATATAGATGAATTATCAAATAAAATAAAACAATTATCTTTTGATTTAGAGTTAGATAATGAGAATATAATTCATAATATTGAAACTATTTATGTAAATGAAGAACCTTTAGTTTATAAAGAATATGAAACAGATTTTTCATATAATGTATTAGATTATGAAGTTAAAGATAATAAAAGATATTATTCTCTTTCAAACAAATTAGATTTTGTGAAGTTTAGTGTTCCTGATAATATTGATGAAAGTGTATATGTTGCTTTAACTCCATCTTTAAAAGAAGATAGTGAAGAAACATATGTATGTGTTTATGTACCAACATCAAAAGAACCTAATCCTATTAATGATCAAGCTGTAGAATGTTATGTTGTTAATAAAGGTATTAATGCGGCTTATACTTGTTGTGGCAGTGGAATATATTTTTCTTATCCTACAAAAGATTATGGTAACGGATATAGAATATCATCTGCATTAGCTGCCTTAGATATGGTATTAGTTGATGAAAAAGATATTAATATATATCATGATGTAAGTGAAAAATATCCAATAATTACATTTGAATGAAAGGAATAGTAAATGAGTAAGATAATATTTATTGATGTTGATGGAACTTTAATAACTTATGAAAACAAATTACCAGAAAGTGCAAAAAAAGCGGTTATTCAAGCAAGAAAGAATAACCATTTAGTTTATCTATGTACAGGAAGAAGCAAAGCTGAGATGCCTGATTATATATTAGATATTGGATTAGATGGAATTATATGTGGGAATGGAAGTTATGTTGAACATAATGGAAAAGTAATAATGCATAAGCTAATTTCAAAAGAAGATGCTAAAGAAATTGTGGATTGGTTACATAGTAAAAATTTAGAATTTTATCTAGAAAGCAATAATGGTTTATTTGCAAGTAGAAATTTTAGAGAAGTTGGTAAAAAACCAATACAACAATATAGTGCAAATAAAGGAGAAACAAACTATCAAAATCTTGAAGTCGAAGATGTGTTACATGGACTTATATTTGATGGGAAGTTATATAGAGATGATTTAAATAAGGTTAGTTTTGTATTAAATTCTTATCAAGATTATTTAGATGCAAAAGAAAAATTTTCTCATTTACCAGTTGGTACATGGGGAGGAAAAGGAGAAAAAGCATTATTTGGAGATATAGGAATTGCCAATGTAACAAAAGAAAATGCAATTGATTATTTATTAAAATATTTAAAAAGAGATGTTAAAGATACATTTGCATTTGGAGATGCAATAATAGATATTTCAATGTTAGAGTTTTGTAATATTGGAGTTGCAATGAACTCAGGTCAACAAGAAATAAAAGAAATCGCAGATTATGTAACAGATGATGTTGATAAGGATGGATTATATAATGCATTTAAACATTTTAATTTAATATAAGATTTTAATTATTGAAAAATAGCTGCATTTAATAAAATAGAAAGTTTAAGTTATAATAGTGTATGGGAGTTATGCTATGAAACATATTGGAACTAAAGAATTACATACAGAAAGATTATTATTACGAAGGTTTAAAAAAGATGATGCTGAAGATATGTTTTTAAATTGGGCAAATGATATAGAAGTGTGTAGATATCTAACATGGAAACCCCATGAAAACATAGAAGTTACTAAACAAATAGTTAATTCATGGATTAATTCATATGAAAAAGAAGATTTTTACAACTGGGCAATTGTAATAAAAGATAATAATGAGTTGATTGGAAATATAAGTGTGGTAGAATCTAATGAAGAACTTGGTTTACTTACAACAGGCTATTGTATTTCTAAAAAGCATTGGGGAAAAGGCTATACAACTGAAGCTTTAGAAAGATTATTAAAATTTTTCTTTGAAGAAGTAGGTTCTAATTTAGTTGTAGGCAGACATAGTATAGATAACCCTAGTTCAGGAAAAGTTATGCTTAAAGTAGGCATGAAATATGAAGGTACTTTAAGAAAAAGAGATATATGCATATCAGGTATAACTGATATGGCAATGTATTCAATATTAAAAGAAGAATATTTAGGAAGGTGTTAATTTATGAAAAGAATTGTAACTATTCAAGATATATCATGTGTTGGAAAGTGTTCACTAACAGTAGCTTTACCAATAATTTCTGCTATGTCAGTTGAGTGCGCAATTATTCCAACAGCAGTTTTATCAACTCACACAGCATTTAAAGGATTTACTTTTAGAGATCTTACAAGTGATATTAAGGATATTGTAAATCATTGGAAAAAAGAAGATTTAAAATTTGATGCAATGTATACTGGATATCTAGGATCTTTTGAACAAATTGAAATTATGGAATGGCTATTTGATGAATTAAAAACAAACAGTAACCATATAATTGTTGATCCTGCTATGGCAGATCATGGAAAGTTTTATGTAGGTTTTGATACTTCTTTCGCAAAAAGAATGGCAAAACTATGTAGTAAAGCAGATATAGCAGTACCAAATATAACAGAAGCTACATTTATGTTAGATATGCCATATATTGAAAGTGGATATGATAGAAAATATATAGAAGATATATTACAAGGATTACATAAATTAGGTGTTAAATATCCAGTACTTACAGGAGTAAGTTTTGATGAAAGTAAACTAGGAGTAATGGCTTATTTATCAGATAAAGATGAATATTTTGAATACTATAACGATAAACTACCTGTTGCATTACATGGAACTGGTGACATCTTTGCAAGTACATTTACAGGTGCTTATGTAAATGGAAAAGGTTTAGAAGAATCATTAAGAATTGCGGCTGATTATGTATGTGAAAGCATTAAATGTAATCTTGAAGATGAAAATCCAATATGGTATGGAGCTAACTTTGAAGAAGCAATGCCTTATTTAATTAATAGAATAAAGTAATAAAAAAGGATTTAATCCTTCTTGTAGATAATTGAATTTAATTTTCTACGGATGCGTCTAAATCCTTTTTTTGTGTTTAATAATAATTTATATTTATTTTTATCAATAATATAATCAAATTCTCCAATCCATTCTATAAATTCTGGATTAAATGATTTTTTGTAGTTATATAAACCATAGTATGGATCATCTTTTGATGTAGAACCACTAAATCCACACATATCATAGTATTTTACACCTAAGTTTTTTAAATCTTGCATTGCAAAATAATGCAAGTTATCAACAGGCTTTAAGAAATTACAAGATTTTCTATTATATGCATATAAATCCCAAGATCTATTTCCTCCATACAAAAATAGTCCGGCAGCTACTACTAATAAAGAACCATGTTCTTCTTTTAATACATTAGCTTGGTTTAACTCTCTTTCTTTTGCAAGCCTAGCTTCTTTATCTTTTGCATATTTTTTTGATTTTAATTCTTTACTAATACCTTCAATCATGTGTTCTAAATTAATTTCAGTAATATAGAGCCTATGATTATTTTTATATTTATTAATAATATCTGTAAAAAATTCTTTGGAATGAGGTTTAAAGCCTTGCATACTTGCTAGTTCTTTTTCAAATTCCATTAAATATTTAATATCATCAATGTTACCTAATCTTGTATATAAACCAATTACTTCATGTCTATTTAATGCAGTTTGTCTTTGTTTTGTATAATTAGATCTTAAGGTTTCTACATCTTTATCAATATCAACAATTAATGTAAATCGATTATGTAAACTACCATCATAACCATAACCATATCCTTTATGTTTAAAACCTTTGTTTATTAATGCTTCTGTAACAAATTCATTATTAATTCCATCTATTTGATTTCCGTCAATATCTTTTGAAACTCTTATAACTAAAGGGTCTATTCTTAAAAAAGAAACTTTTTCTTTTTTAGCAAAATCTTTTAATAAATCTAATGCTTCATTTAAGATATCTAAATTACTATAATCAATACATAAACCAGTAGGCATATACATATAAGGAATAATCCCATTAAATTTAAAAATCATTGCAGTACCAATTAATTTTTCATCATAAAAACCTAAAAAATAAGGTTTCATATTTGATGCTTTTTTAAGATTAGCCCAATTACTATATTTCATGTAATGGTTGTATGGTGATTTTTTTACAAAATCATCATAAATATTTAAATTTTCAATAGTTTTTATCTTCATAGTACTTATTTTAGCATAGATTAAATAATTATTGATAATAGTGTATAATTAAGATGTTATGGATATATACACAATATTATTAATTGGTTTAGGATTATCTATGGATGCATTTGCGGTAACTATCGCAAACACTTTGTGTTATCAAGATATGCATAAAAGATATTCTTTTTTAATGGCATTAACTTTTGGAATGTTTCAAGGAGTAATGCCAATAATTGGATATTTTGCAGGCAATGTTTTTTATAAACAAATAGCAGCATTAGATCATTGGATAGCTTTAATTTTATTAGCAGCAATAGGCTTAAATATGATTAAAGAAGCCTATGAAGAAATAAAAAGTGAAGAGGAAATTGAATGTTCTAACAATGAATTAACATTAAAAATGTTAATTGTACAAGCAATTGCGACAAGCATTGATGCATTGGCTGTAGGAATTAGTTTATCAGCACTAAATGTAGATATATTTAGTAGTGCAATAATAATTGCATTAACTACATTAATAATATGTGTAATAGGAACATTTATTGGTAAAAAAACAGGAATACTCATAAAAAATAAAGCTGAAATGATAGGTGGCTTTATATTAGTTTTTATAGGTTTAAAAATATTTATTGAACATTTAATTAATAATAAATAGCTTAAGCATAGTGTATAATTAACATAGGTAAAATAGGAGGATAATTATGTTTAAATCATTAGCAGAAAAAGTAAAACAAAATCCATTTCGACTAGTATTTACTGAAGGAACAGATTCAAGAATACTAGAAGCAGCATCAAGGCTTGAAAAAGACAAGCTTTTAACTCCAATTTTAATTGGAAATGTAGATGAGGTTAAAGCTGCAGCAAAAGAAAATAATTTTGACATAGAAGGAATCTTAATACTAGATCCACTAAACTATGACAAGTTTGATGAAATGGTAGATTTATTAGTTGAACTTAGAAAAGGGAAGATGGATAAAGAACAATGTATAGAAGCATGTAAAAAAGGTAATTATTTTGGAACAATGCTTGTAAAGATGGGACTTGCGGATGGATTATTAGGAGGAGCTACTTATTCAACAGCAGACACTGTTAGACCGGCACTTCAAATAGTTAAAACTGCACCAGGAAATAATATTGTTTCATCAAGTTTTATCATGGTTAAAGGTGATGAAAGATATGCATTTGCAGATTGTGCAATTAATCTTGAACCAACTGAAGATCAATTGGTTGATATTGCTTATCAAACAGTTAAAACAGCAAGAGTATTTGATATTGATCCAAAAGTAGCAATGCTTAGTTATTCAACACTAGGTTCTGGAAAAGGTGCATCTGTAGATAAGATGAGAAATGCGACTGAAAAAGTGTTGGCATCAAATCCTGATTTTGGAATTGTAGGAGAAATCCAATTTGATGCAGCAGTATCACCTACAGTAGCAAAAGTAAAAGTTAAAGATAATGATGTAGCAGGATATTGCAATACATTTATATTCCCTGACATTACTTCAGGTAATATTGGGTATAAATTAGTTCAAAGACTTGGTGGTTTTGAAGCATTAGGGCCAATCCTTCAAGGATTAGCAGCACCTATCAATGATTTATCACGTGGATGTAATGCTGAAGAAGTATATAAGATGTCATTAATTACAGCAGCACTTAAATAGTAAACATTAAGCAACTTTTAATAAGTTTTATCATAAATATTATGGAGGAATTATGAAAAAATTATTAGTGTTATTACTAACTTTATTGTTAGTAGTTGGTTGTGGTGGTCCAAAAACTGATGAACCATCAGAAACACCAACAGAAGAAACAACAGAAGAAGTAACAGAATCTACAAGTGGTAAGATAGCGCCAGCAGAAACTGGAAGTAAAGAAATTGCTAAGTTAGTACTTGAATTTGTGCCAAGCAAAGATGCTGACGTTATTATTACTGGAACAGCAAATTTAAATGAATTATTAATAGAAGCATTAGCAGATGAAGGTTATACAATTGATGAAGTAGATATTACTGTAGGAACATCATATGATGCAACAGGTGAAGCACTTGCTGCAGGTACTATTGATTTAGGATGGCTTCCTGGAGGAACATATGCATTATATTCTGATGAAACAGATGTAATTTTAACTGCAACTCGTTCTGGATTATCAAATGACTCTACAGATCCTACTACTTGGAATGGTGATGATAACGCGACTAAGAAAGATGGACCACAAGTTACTTACTATCGTTCATTAATTTATGCTACACCTAGTGAGTATGGAAAAGTTTTGGCTGAAAAAGTTAATGCAGGTGAAGAATTAACTTGGGAAGATTTAGATAAAGCTAATTGGGCTGTATTAAAAACAAGCAGTTCTGCTGGATACATTTATCCTACAATGTGGCTAATGGAAAATTATGACAAGAAAATCACTGACTTAACAAATGTAGTTACATTAGATGGCTATGGAAGTTCATTTGCTCAAGCAGCTAGTGAATCAGTTGATATTATTGTTTGTTATGCTGATGGTAGAAATGACTATGAAGCAAGTTGGATGATTCCTACAGATTCTAAAGATGAAACAGGTAAAGCTGGTTTAGGAAGAAGTGATTCAATTTGGAATGAGTTAAATGTAATTGGTGTTACTGAAGGAATTTACAATGATACAGTAGCAATTACAATGGCAAATCCAGATATTTATAACAAAGAATTTATCGCTGCAATTCAAAATGCTTTAATTAATATTATCAATACAGATGAAGGTAAAAAGATATTTGATGTATATTCGCATACAGGTTATGCAAAAGCAGTAGACTCTGACTATGATGGAGCAAGAGCTGCACTTAAAGCAGTTACAGAATAATTTAAGGGTAGTAGATAATTTCTACTACCCAATTTTTAAAATTGGAGAAAAATATGATTGAATTTATTAATGCAGGCAAAACATATCCAAATGGAGTTGTTGGTTTAAAAAATATTACATTAACAATAGAACAAGGTGAATTTGTGGCAATAATTGGACTTTCAGGAGCTGGTAAGTCTACACTTATTAGAACAGTAAATAGAATGCATGATGCAACTAGTGGAAAAGTAATTGTTGATGGAATAGATGTTAATACCCTTAAGGGAAAAGAGCTAAGAAAATTTAGAAGGAAAATCGGTATGATTTTTCAATCATTTAACTTAGTAACTAGGGCAACAGTAATAAATAATGTTCTTACAAGCGACATACCTGATATGCCGTGGTATAGAACACTTTTTGGTATATTTACAAAAGAACAAAAAATGAAAGCTTTAAAAGCTTTAGATAAAGTAGGTATTTTAGATAAAGCATATACTAGATGCGATCAATTATCAGGGGGTCAACAACAAAGAGTTGCTCTTGCAAGAACTTTAAATCAAAATCCTTCGATAATACTTGCGGATGAACCTGTTGCTTCATTAGATCCTATTATGGCCGATGTTGTAATGGATGACTTTAAAAGGATAAATAAAGAAATGAATATTACAATTATTATTAATATTCATCATGTTGATTTAGCTTTAAAATACGCAAATAGAGTTATCGGCATTAGAAGTGGTGAAATTGTATATGATGGAAAAAGTGAAGATGTAAACCAAGATGTTTTAGATAAGATTTATGCAGGTAAAGAAGTTCCTGAGATGGTTAAGGAAGTTGTTTATGGATAAATTGTTTAATAAATTTTTTAAACCTGAGGTAATTACACTAGAAAGTGGTAATAGTGTAGAAAGACCTAGGAGTAAGAAAATTTTAATCTTATCTATTTTGTTTATTGTGGTTTATATTTCTTTAAAAGTTACTGGATTTAATTTAACAATAATTATTAAAAGATCAAATCAATTAACGGTAATCTTATCTCAAATTTTTAATCCTAATTTTGGATATTTTAAAAATGTTGTTAGACCACTTGTTGATACAGTTAAAATGTCTCTTTTAGGTAGTATAATTGGATGTTTATTATCCATTCCTTTTTCAATACTTGCTTCTAGCAATATTAATAAAAACAAACCTATATTACTTTTTGTAAGATTTGTTTTATCCATCATAAGAAGCATTCCAACTCTTATTATTGCTAGTGTTGCAGCATTGATATTTAATTTAGGAACTTTTGCAGGAACGATTGCAATAAGTATTTTTACTTTTGGTATTGTTTCTAAAATGTTATTTGAAAGTATTGAAACTTTAGACATGGGTCCTTTTGAAGCTTTAGAATCCTTTGGGTGTAATAAATTTCAAGCTTTTTGGGGCTCCTGTGTTCCACAAGTTCTTCCTACATACTTTTCTCATTGTTTATATTGTTTTGAGATGAATATTAGAGCAGCAAGTATACTAGGGTATGTTGGAGCTGGTGGATTAGGAGTTTTAATTAATGAAAGAATAGGATGGAGAGACTATAACGGTTTAGGGATGGTTTTATTATCTTTATTTGTTTTAGTTTTACTTATAGATCAACTTAGTAGTTATCTAAGGAGCAAGCTTGGTTAGGAGATTATTATGACAATATTTGAAATGTATGAAAGGCGTCCTAAAAATTTTATAAAGATTTCTATTGTTTTATCAATAATATTATTACTTATTTTATGGAGTATTAGTGGTATTGAATATAAGGGTATTGCTTCTAAGGGAAGTGAAGTTGCATATGGGATTGTTTATGGTATTACTCATCCGGATACAAATTTGCTTTTTACTACTTCTACTGATGGAGTTCCTTATTTAATTCTTCAAACAATTGCAATTGCAATACTTGGAACAATATTTGGTGCAATTTTAGCAGTTCCAGTTAGTTTTTTATCTAGTAAAAATATTGTTAATAAATATGTTGCATTTATATTTAGTTCTTTAGTATTAATGATTAGAACAATTCCTTCTTTAGTGTGGGCTCTTGTATGGATTAGAGTTACAGGACCAGGCCCTTTTTGTGGAGTTGTTACGCAATCAATTTGTTCAATTGGAATGATTTCAAAAATGTTTGTAACAGCAATTGAAGATTTAGATACAGGTATATTAGAATCTTTAGATGCTTCTGGTTGTAATACTTTTGAAAAAATAAGATATGGGGTAATTCCTCAACTTAGTGCATCTTTTGTATCTACAACCATATATAGATTTGATATTAATTTAAAAGATGCTACTACTTTGGGAATTGTAGGAGCAGGAGGAATTGGAGCTGCTTTAGTTCAATCAATATCTAGTAGAAGATGGACAATGGTTGGATCATTTTTATCAGCACTAATATTACTAGTGCTAATCATTGAATATTTTTCTACAAAATTACGAAATAAATTAGCAAGAGGTTAATATGAAAATACTTACTACTTCTGATTTGCATAGTTATATCTATCCATATGATTATTCTGATAACAAAGAAAAAAATATGGGTTTATCTAGATTGTCTACATTAATAAATGAAATTAGAGATAATGACACAATCATTATTGATAATGGAGATGTTTTAGAAGGTTCTCCTTTGTCTTTTTATCATTTTAATTTTGATGAAGATAATATTCATCCAATGAGTAGGGTGATGAATTATATTGGATATGATTACATTAATGTAGGTAATCATGATTTTAATTATGGAGAAAAACATTTATTAAAACATTTAGATTACTTAAATGCTAAATGCATTACATGTAATGTTTTATATAAAAATGAGTTTATTGGGAAAAGTTATATTAGACAGATGTCTAATGGTAAAAAAATAGGTATATTCGGTATTGTTACTCAATATATACCTAATTGGGAAAAAGAAGAAAATATAGTTAATTTCAAATTTTTAAATGCATTTGAAGTATGTAAAGAAAAAGTAAATGAATTAAAAGATAAGGTTGATTATATTGTTTGTGTTTACCATGGTGGTTTTGAAAGAGATTTAGAAACTAATGAATTATTAGAACCTGAAACTTTTGAAAATGTTGGAAGTAAAATATTAAATGAAATAGAAGGTATTGATATTTTATTAACAGGGCATCAACATAGATCTATTTCATGTAAAGTTAAAGATACAATAGTAACCCAAAGTGCTTCTAATGCAAAAGAAATATCATTTGTAAAAATTAATAATGAAATAACATCTTCACTTTTAATAGCTGATAAAGAGGCTGATTATGAAATGTTAAAATTAGTTGATGAAGATGAGAAAAAATGCCAAGTATGGCTAGATGAAAAATTAGGTGAAAGTAAAGTAGATTTAAAAGTTAATGATGAATTTGATGCAAGACTAAATAAACATCAAGTTATTACATTTTTAAATATGGTACAAAAAGATATAAGCAATGCTGATTTATCAAGTTGTGCTTTATTTATTAATGCAAAAGGATTTAATGAGTATATAACTTATAGAGATATTGTTTCTACTTATACTTATCCAAATACATTAGTAGTGAAAAAAATAAATGGTAAAACATTAAAAGCATATTTAGAAAAATGTGCAGAATATTTTGAAATAGAAAATGATGAAATAGTTGTAAATAATAAGTATATATATCCAAAACTACAACATTTTAATTATGATATGGTTGATGGAATAGATTATACAATTAAAGTTAGTAATGATATTGGTAATAGAATAGTTGAATTAAAATATAAAGGAAAAGATATAAAAGAAGAAGATAGTTTTAGTATTGTCTTAAATAATTATAGGTCTAGTGGTGGTGGAGATTTCTCAATGATTAAAGATTCTAAAGTCATAAAAGAAATTCAAACTAGTATGGTAGAAATACTTGCAAAGTATATTTTGAAAAATAAAGTTATAGATTTTGAACCTGTAAATAATATTAATGTTATTAAATAATATGTTACAATATGCTAAGAAATACTTTATAGGAGAGGGAATTTATGGAACAAATTGAATTAATTAGTTTTCAAATAATTTCTACAGTAGGTACTGCAAGAAGTATGTATATTGAAGCAATACAACTTGCAAAAGAAGGTAAATTTGAAGAGGCAAGAAATAAGATAATAGCTGGTGATGATATATTTGCGGATGGGCATCGTGCTCATGCTAGCTTAATTCAACAAGAAGCAAGTGGAGAAAGAGTTGAATTTCAACTTTTATTGATGCATGCTGAAGACCAACTAATGAGTGCTGAAGGATTTAAAATAATTGCTTCTGAGTTTATTGATGTTTATGAAAAAATGGCAAGCATTTAAAAAAATGTAATGCTTTTTTAGAAAGAAGATAGTTTATGGAAACGGGAATTACAATATTTTACCAAATAGTAAAAATGTTCTTAATGATGAGTATAGGATATTTTTTGTATGCTAAAAAATGGGTTGATGAAGATGGATCACAACAAATGGCTAATATTTTACTTAGAATATGTGCACCAGCAATTACAATAGTGTCTTTTAACATTGAATTTAGCAAAGAAAAATTATATGGGATTATTGTTGCATTTGTTTTATCTTTCTTATCAATTATTATTGGATTAATAGTTGCTAGAATTGTTTATGGAAATAAGAATAGAATTGAACAATTTGCGATTGGATTTTCTAATTCAGTATTTATGGGTTTACCATTAGTACAAGGATTATTAGGAATTGAATATGTAATGTATATAAGTGCATACATGGTTGTTTTTAATCTTCTATCATGGACAATTGGTATTTATTTAGTTAGTGGAAGAAAAGACTTAATAACTCCTAAATTAATATTAACTTCTCCTGCAATGATAGGTTTAGTAATTGGATTTATAGTTTTTGTTTCTCCTATAAAACTTCCATTTATTATTGAGGAATCTTTAAGTATAGTTGGAAGTATGAACACTCCATTAGCTATGATAGTACTTGGAACATATGTAGCTAAAAGTAATATTGTTGAGGTATTTAAAAATAAACAAGCATACATTGTTAGTTTGTATAGATTAATAATTGTTCCAATAGTAATAATGCTTGTGTTTATATTAATACCAAATACATATATGGATATAAAGAAAGTTGTAATTATTGCTTCTAGTACACCAACAGCTGTAACTGTTGCAATGCTTGCTCAACAATATGGTGGTGATTTTAAACAAGGTGCTATAATTATTAGTTTAACAACAATATTTTGTTTAATAACTATGCCACTTATGATTATGCTTGCTCAAGTTATTTGGTAATATAACTGAATAGTAAGATGAAATAATAAAGGAGAGATTATGACTAAAAAAATAACTTTATTGTGTACTGCAGGGATATCAACAACTATGTTAGTTGAAAAAATGAAACAGGCAGTTAAAGATAATGGATGGGATTATGAAATTGCTGCTTATGGAATGATTGATGCTGAAAAAGTTGTTCCTGAATCATCTATTATACTTTTAGGGCCACAGCTTAGATATAATGAAAAAAAACTTAATGAAAGCTATCCAGATAAGATTATACGTTCAATAAGTATGAAAGATTATGGTTCAATGGATGGAGAAGCTGTTGTAATGTTTGCTCGTAAAGAGATGGGTGATGAATAAGTCACCTTTTTTTATTTGTGGTAAAATCTAATTGTAAGAAGAATCTTATCATTATTTTTATTTTATTTAAATAAAATATTAAATATGTGGTAATATTGTTGATATAACTTAAGGGGGTTATTATGAAAAAAGAATTATTTTCTACAAAGACGATAGTAGCTACAGGATTAGGTGGAGCTTTATTTATGGTGTTATTTATGTTTGTAAAAGTTCCTTCACCAGTACCTGAAACAAACTTACAAATTGCTTATGGAGTTTCTGCATTCTTTGCGGCTGTATTTGGTCCATTGTGTGGTTTCTTAGTTGCATTTATAGGACATGCATTATCAGATTTTATTACTTATGGTTCTCCATGGTGGAGCTGGGTAGTAGCATCGGGTGTATCTGCATTAATAGCTGGTTTCTCATATTATAAACTTAATATTGAAGAAGGAGAGTTTGAGAAAAAAGATATT
The DNA here is from genome assembly GCA_012523895.1 of Erysipelotrichaceae bacterium. Taxonomy (GTDB): domain Bacteria; phylum Bacillota_I; class Bacilli_A; order Erysipelotrichales; family Erysipelotrichaceae; genus UBA9076. The sequence continues at coordinate 11,816 of JAAYSZ010000034.1, read as the reverse complement.
ATTACTTATAATATTTTCCAAGTTCTTGGTAATGCTGTAGCATGGTTGATAGTTGCTCCTGCACTAGATGTAATAATCTATAGTGAACCAATGAATGTTGTAATTGCTCAAGGAGTTATTGCATTTGTAATGGACGCACTTGTTGCAGGTATTGTAGGTACGCTACTATTAATTGCTTATAGCAAAACAAAAACTAAAAAAGGTTCTTTATCAAGAGAATAAAAAATGATACGGAGAAAATTCCGTATCTTTTTTATTCTATTTCTAATAAACCAGTATATAACTTGTAATAGGTTCCTTTTTCTTTTAATAAGGACTCATGGTTACCTCTTTCAATAATTTCACCATGGTCTAATACAAGTATTACATTTGAATTTTTAATTGTAGATAATCTATGAGCTATTACAAAAGTTGTTCTACCACTCATTAATTTATCCATTCCACTTTGCACAATTTTTTCTGTTCTAGAGTCAATTGAGCTAGTAGCTTCATCAAGTATTAATACAGGTGAGTTTGCAAGAGCTGCTCTAGCGATAGATAATAATTGTTTTTGACCTTGAGATAGTGGAGAACCATCACTTTTTATAACCGTATCATATCCATGTTCTAAATGTCTTATAAAACCATCAGCATTTGCAAGTTTTGCGGCTTGTATAACTTCTTCATCAGTTGCTTCAGGATTTGCATACTTAATATTATCTTTAATAGTACCGCTAAATAAGTTTGTTTCTTGTAATACAATACCTAAAGATCTTCTTAAATCATTTTTGTTAATTAATTTAATATCAATTCCATCATATGTGATTGAACCTTCTTGTATATCATAAAATCTATTTATTAAGTTTGTAATTGTTGTTTTACCAGCACCTGTAGCTCCAACAAAGGCTAGCTTTTGACCAGGTTCGGCATATAAATTAATATTTTTCAATACAGTTTGATTTTCATTATAACCAAATGTTACATCATAAAATCTAACATCACCTTTTAATAAAATTAGTCTATCTTCACCATTTCTTCCTGGATGTTTCCAAGCCCAAATATTAGTGCATTCATCACATTCAATTAGCTTTCCATTTTCTTTTCTTACATTAACTAGTGTAACATCACCTTCATTTGTTTCAGATTCTTCATCTAATAATTTAAATACTCTTTCAGCTCCAGCCATTGCCATAATTATTGCATTAAATTGATTTGATATTTGAATTACAGGCATATTAAATGATTTATTTAAGTTTAAAAATGAAGCTAAAGTACCTACAGTTATTGAATTAAAGGCTATTGCAAATATACCTCCAATTGCAGCAGTTAAAACATAGGATATATTACCTAAATTACCCATAATAGGCATTAATAAAGTTGAAAATTTATTTGCATTAAATGAACTGTTAAATAAACTATCATTTATTTTTTCGAATCTATTAATTGCTTCTTCTTCATAGTTGAATACTTTAACAACTTTAATACCTTCCATCATTTCTTCAATATAACCATTTTCTTTAGCAATATCAGATTGTTGTTTTTTAAAGTATTTACTACTGTTTTTACCAATCCAAGAAATTGCTTTTCTCATAATAAACAACATAAAGATAATGATAAAAGTAAGAGGGACACTTAAAACTAGCATTGATATAAATACCGAAATAATAGTTATAGTTGAACTAAATAAAGAAGGAATTGTTTGTGATAAAACCTGTCTTAAAGTATCTATATCATTTGTATAAATACTCATTATTTCTCCATGAGGGTGAGTATCAAAGTATTTTATTGGTAGAGTTTGCATATGTGCAAACAAGTCATCTCTTGTTTTCTTTAAAGTTTTATGAGTCACATAGATTAATATTTTTTGATATAAATAATTAAATACTATACCAACTAAATATATTGAAGCCATTATAAGTAACACTTTTTTTAATGGTGTAAAATCAGGATTTGCTTGTTTGGTTAAAGGAATAATATAGTCATCAATTAAAACTCTAGTAAATAATGAACCAGCAACAGAAATTAATGAAACTATTGCGATAGAAACAAATACAATAAAAAGTGATAGTTTATTATATTTTAAATAATATTTGATTAGTCTTTTTAATACTTTAACATCAAGTTTTTTATCAGTTGCGATTACTCTTCTACTCATGACTATCACCACCTTTATATTGTGTTTCATATACTTCTTGATAAATATTATTTGTTTCTAGTAATTCTTCATGAGTACCAATACCATTAATTTTTCCATCATCTAATACTATTATTCTATCTGCATCGATAATAGATGAAATTCTTTGAGAAATAATAAGTTTTGTAATATCAGGGAGCTCTTCTCTAAAAGCTTTTCTAATATGTGCATCTGTAGCTGTATCTACTGCACTAGTAGAATCATCTAGAATTAAAATTTTAGGTTTTTTTAATAATGCTCTAGCTATAGTAAGTCTTTGTTTTTGACCACCAGAAACATTTGTACCACCTTGTTCAATATGTGTATCATAACCATCTTTAAAACTCATAATAAAATCGTGAGCTTGTGCATGTTTAGCAGCTTCTATGATTTCTTCATCACTTGCATTTTTATTTCCCCATTTTAAATTGTCTTTTATAGTACCTGAAAATAGTGTGTTTTTTTGTAATACCATTGAAACTGCATCTCTTAGTATTTTTAGATCGTAATTTCTAACATCAACACCACCAACTTCAATGCTTCCTAAGCTAACATCATATAATCTAGGTATTAGTTGAACTAAGGTAGATTTAGATGAACCAGTACCACCAATGATACCTATTGTTTCTCCTGATTTTATATCTAAATTTATATTGTATAACACATAATCTTCTGTATTATCATAATATTCAAAACAAACATCTTTAAAGGAAATACTTCCATCTTTCACTTCTGTTATAGGATTTTTAGGATTAGTAATACTTGGAGTTTCATTAATTATTTCTGATATTCTTTTCATTGAGGCAAAAGACATAATTATCATAATAAAGAAAAAAGAAACCATCATTAAACTATGTAAGATATTCATTGTATATGTAAACATACTCATAAGTTCGCCAGTTGTTAATGTTTTATTAACAATCATATTAGCGCCAAACCATGATAATGCGATGATACATGCATTAGTAGTTAACATCATTATTGGACTATTTAATACTGTAATATTTTCTGCCTTAACAAATGCATCATAAAGTTTTTTAGTTGTTTTTATAAATCTTGCAGTTTCATCTTTTTCTTTAACATAAGCTTTTACTACTCTAATATTTGAAACATTTTCTTGGATTGAACTATTTAAATCATCATATCTTTCAAAAGCTTCTTTAAATGCAATCCTAGCAAAATACATCATACTTAATAATGAAATAGCTAAAAATATAATTGCATATAAAAATATTGAAGCTAATTTTTTATTAATAGAAAAGGTCATAAATAAAGCGATAATAAATGTAAAAGGTGCTCTAACACCCATTCTTAAACTCATTTGATAAGAGTGTTGTGTATTTGTAACATCAGTCATCATTCTAGTGATTAAACTTGAAGTTTCAAATTTATCTATGTTTTTAAAAGAAAAGCCTTGAATTTTCTTAAACATTGTTGATCTTAAATTTTTTGCAAGTCCAGCAGCAGCATAAGCACCATAATGAGCACTTAAACCACCAAATAAAAGAGCCGCAAATGCACAAATTAACATTAAGCTACCATATTTAAATACTGCATTTAAGTTTGATGAATTAATACCTTTATCTATAATAAGACCCATCATTAAAGGTATCATAAGTTCACTTATTACTTCTAACAACATAAGTATTGGTGTTAATATACTAGCTAATTTAAATTCTTTTACTTCTTTAAGTATAGTTTTTAGCATAAATTCTCCTCTTGTAAGTTATATATCATTTTGTTTAAAACATTTATAAAAGTATCTATTTCTTCATTACTTATATTTAAATATAATTTTTTAATCACTATTTTTAATGATTTTTTAATTTCTTTTTCTATATTATTTCCTTTATCACTAATTTCAATAATCCTATAACGTTTATCTTTATTAGATTGTTTAATAGTAATAAAGTTTTTTTCTTTTAATCTTTTTAATATTCCTAAAATACTTGCGTGGGAATAATTAAAATGTTTTTCAATATCAATTGGACTTATTTCTTTATCTTTATTTTTTTGTAAGTATATTAATACCATACTTTGAGATGTAGTTAAGTCATGTTTTAAAGCAACTTTATTAAACTCTTTTTCAAAAGAATTCGTTAATGTTTTTATTAATCTACCAACATGTTTGTATTCCATTTACACACCTCCAAAATAAGTAGCATGCTACACAATTTTAATATAATTTTTTCAATTGTACAATAGTTATTATTTTTAAGAAATTGTTAATGGAGTTTGCTATAATTATGAAAAGGAGAACGGCTGTGAAAAAACCTGTTATAGAATTTAAAAATTTTAGTTTTAAATATCATTCACAAGCAGACTATACCTTACATGATATAAATCTAAAGATATATAAGGGTGAAAAAATATTGATAATAGGTCCTTCTGGATCAGGTAAGAGCACATTAGGAAATTGTATCAATGGTTTAATACCAAACTCTTATACAGGGGACATAAAAGGGGATTTAATCATTGTAGACAAGAATACTAAAAATAGTAGTATTTTTGATATTTCTAAAGAAGTAGGAACTGTATTACAAGATTCAGATGGTCAGTTTGTTGGTCTTAGTGTAGGTGAAGATATTGCCTTTGCATTAGAGAATGATAATGTATTACAAGAAGAAATGAAAAAAAGAGTTTTCACCATCAGCAAGTTAGTTAATATGGAAGAATTAATTGAAAACAATCCATATGAATTATCTGGAGGACAAAAACAAAGAGTATCTTTAGCTGGGGTAATGGTAGAAGATGCATCAATATTATTATTTGATGAACCGTTAGCTAATTTAGATCCTAAAACTGGAAAGGTCGCAATTGAATTAATTGATGATATCCATAAAGAAGATACAACAATAATAATCATTGAACATAGATTAGAAGATGTTTTGCACAAGGATATTGATAGAATTGTTCTTGTGGATAATGGAAGAATAATAATTGATGATGTTCCAGAGGTTGTTTTATCAACTGATTTATTAATCCAATATGGTATAAGGGAACCATTATATGTTAGTGCATGTAGATATGCAGATATTGATATTAAATCTTCAATGCATCCTGAAAACATTGAAAAATTTAATATGGAAAATAATGAATCAAAACTTCATGATTGGTTTAGTAAGCACAACGTTAGGTTAAAACCTAATGAAAATGAAACTTTATTAAAAATTGAAAATTTATCTTTTAGTTATGATGGAGTAAGAAAGATACTAGAAGATGTTAATGTGGATATTAAAAAAGGAGAAATGCTTGCATTAGTTGGTAAAAATGGTGCAGGAAAGAGTACTCTTGCAAAACTTATTGTAGGATTTGAAAAACCAGATAGTGGAGATATTATCTTAAATGGTGAAAGTTTATTAGATCTTACAATAAAAGAAACTGCAGAACATGTAGGAATTGTACTTCAAAATCCAAATCAAATGATTTCTAAAAACTTGATTTTTGATGAAATAGCATATGGATTAAGAATTAGAAATATAGATGAAGAAGAAATTGAAAAAAGAGTAAGTAACGTAATGGAAGTTTGTGGTTTATCTCCATTTAAAAAGTGGCCGATAAGCGCACTTAGTTATGGTCAAAAGAAAAGAGTTACTATTGCAAGTATATTAGTGTTAAATCCTAAAATTTTAATTTTAGATGAACCTACTGCAGGTCAAGACTATAAACATTATTCTGAAATTATGGAATTTTTAAAAACATTAAATGAAAAAGGACAAACAATAATTTTAATTACTCATGACATGCATTTAATGCTTGAATATACATATAGGGCTGTAGTTTTATCTGATGGTAAAAAGATTGCGGATAAACCATCATATGAAGTTTTAAGTGATGATGAAATTATTGATAAAGCAAATTTAAAAAGAACATCTTTATATGATTTAGCAGTTAAATCAAAAATTGATGAACCTTTACATTTTATTGAAAGCTTTATTAATTATGAAAGGAGTAATATCAATGAAAATTAAACTATTCTCCTATAATCAATTAGATACATTTGTACATAGACTTAGCGGTTTTACAAAGTTAATATGTTTTTTACTTTTAACTACTACAGTAATGTTAACTTATGATATTAGAGTAATTATGTTTGTGCTTGTTATTTCATTTTATATGAATAATGTTGCAAAAATAACATTTAAACAAATTAAACCAATGTTAATATATGTAGCAATATTTTTAATTACAAACTTTATTTTAACGTTTACTTTTGCGCCTATGCAAGGTGTTGAAATTTATGGGACAAAAAATGTAATATTTACAATTTTTGGACCTTATGTAGTAACTCAGGAACAATTGTTGTATCAAACTACAAAGTTATTTAAATATTTGTCAGTTATTCCTTTAGGTATAATATTCTTTTTAACAACAAACCCTAGTGAATTTGCATCTTCACTTAATAAAATGGGATTAAGTTATAAGGTATGTACTGTATTAAGTTTAACTTTGAGATATTTTCCAGATGTTCAAAGAGATTACAATTCTATTTCTTTATCTCAACAGGCAAGAGGTTTAGATATGTCTAGAAAAGAAAAGCTCTTTACTAGGCTTAAAAATATTATTTCAATACTTATACCGTTAATATTTTCTACATTGGATAGAATTGAATTGATATCAAATGCTATGGATTTAAGAGGTTATGGCAAAAGTAAAACAAGAACATGGTATAGTTATAAACCATTAAATAAAAATGATTATATTACTATGTTTATAAGTGCAATTATATTTGTAGCATCATTATTAGTTAGTAAATATATTAATAATGGTATATATTGGAATCCATTTATTTAAGGAGGATTTATGGAAAAAGCAATTTTAGTTTTTCAAACAGACTTTACATATAAAGAAGGTGCAGTTTGTGCAATGTATGGTGTAGTAAAGTCAGTAGATAGAAGTTTAGAGATAATTGATGGTTCACATGAATTACCTCAATATGATACATGGAGTGCATCTTACAGGTTGTATCAATCTATGAAGTTTTGGCCTAAGGGAACTGTGTTTGTATCAGTAGTAGATCCAGGAGTTGGAACATCTAGAAAGGCAAGTGTAGCAAAAACCAAAGATGGATATTTCATTGTTAGTCCTGACAATGGTTCTTTAACTCATGTGAAAAATAATGTTGGAATCGAAAGTATTAGAGAAATTGATGAAACGATTAATAGATTAAAGGGTAAAGATACCGAAGGTGTTTCTATATTTCATGGAAGAGATTTATTTGGATATTGTGCAGCAAGACTAGCTAGTGGAATCATTAGTTTTGAGGAAGTTGGACCAGAATATAGTGTTGATGAAATAATTTGTCATAAGATAGAAAAACCAACAATTGAAAATGGTGTTATAAAAGGTATATTTGAAATAAATGATCCTAACTTTGGTAACTTATGGACTAATGTTGAAACAAAAATGTTTTTTGAAAATGATTTTAATTATGGTGATGATTTACAGGTAACAATTTATCATGATGATATTATTGTTTATGATAAAAAGGTTAGATTTGATAAATCATTTGGAATGGTTGAAAAGGGAGAAGACATTATTTATAATAATGAACTTATGAAAATAGCTATGGCTACATCTATGGATAGTTTTGAAAAGAAAAATAATTTAGGTTTTGGATCTAATTGGAAGGTTGAGTTTAAAAAATATGAATAAGTTGTTAATTTATCAGTCTGACTTTGGATTAGTAGATGGTGCAGTTAGTGCAATGGAAGGGGTAGCTTTAAAGGTTGATTTAGATCTTACAATTAGACATTTAACACATGAAATTACTCCCTACAATATCTTTGAAGCTAGTTATCGTTTATATCAGACAGTTGTATATTGGCCTAGTGAAACAGTGTTTGTATCGGTAGTCGATCCAGGAGTTGGAACTAAAAGAAGAAGTGTAGTAGCAAAGACAAAAGATGATAAATATATTGTTACTCCAAATAATGGTACACTTACTCATTTAGCCGCAAATATTGGAATTGTTGAAATAAGAGAAATTGATAAAAATTTATATCGAAAAGAAACAAATTTTAGTCATACATTTCACGGTAGAGATGTGTATTCTTATACAGGAGCACTTTTAGCAAGTGGTAAAATACAATATGAAGAAGTAGGCAAAAAACTTGATTTAGATGAAATTCTTTGTCTTCCTTTAAGTGAAGTTGAAGTAAGTGAAAACTTGGTTAGAGGAAATATTGATATATTAGATGTTAGATTTGGCTCTTTATGGACAAACATTACACGAGAAGATTTCTTGAAACTTAATGTTAAATATGGAGAAAAGCTAGAAGTTACAATATATAATGGTGATACCCTTGTTTATCAAAATCAAATAGTTTATGGTAAATCATTTGCGGAAGTAATGGTAGGTAGTCCAATTGTATATATAAACTCTGTATTTAAAGTAGGTATCGCAATAAATCAAGGTTCATTTGCGAAAGCATATAATATCGGAGTTGGATCAGCTTGGGTTGTAGAACTTAGAAAAGCAAAATAAAAAGTGGAATTTAAATTCCGCTTTTATTATTCAGATTCCAACTTTTTATATAGTTTTTTTAATACTTCAAATGTTTCATCGCTTATATCATGTTCTATCTTACATGCATCTTGGTCAGCTATTTCTGGATCAACTCCAAGCTTAACAAGTAGTTTTGTAAGAACAACATGTTTTTCATATATGTCTGTAGCTATTTCTTCACCTTTTTCAGTCAAGGTTATATATCCATTATTGTCAACAATAATATAACCATCATCTTTTAGTATAGAAACAGCTCTACTAACACTTGGTTTAGAAAATTCCATATATTCAGCTATATCAATAGATCTAACCTTATCAGACTTGTTACTAAGAATTTTAATTGTTTCAAGGTACATTTCACCTGATTCTCTTAATTTTACCATTTCTTCACCTCTTATTTGAATAATAACATAAATAAAATGTACAAAAAAGAGTTATGAACAATTTAGTTAGCATATGCTAAGAAAAACTTGATTTTTTAGTTAACGAGGAATATTATTTAATTGGTTAGGCTTGGCTAACGAAAGGGGTTGTTATGATGCCATTGGGACTTATGGATGAAGGAGTAGACTTACAAATTTTAAAAATTAATGAAAAAGGACAATCTATGGCTTTTTTAGAAAGGCTTGGTTTTGTCTCGGGTAGCAAAATTAAAATAATTCAAAAAATTAATGGAAATATTATTGTTAATATAAAGGATACTAGAATTGCAATTAATGAAGATATTGCCAAAAAAATTATAGTAAAGGAGATAGTATGAAAACATTAAATGATGTAAATATAGGGGAAAGTGCAAAAGTAATTAAATTACATGGAGAAGGTCCTACAAAAAGAAGGATTATGGATATGGGTATTACTAAAGGTGTAGAAGTAAAAGTTGTTAAAGTAGCTCCTTTAGGTGATCCAATTGAGTTAACTGTAAGAGGTTATCAACTTTCTATTAGAAAGTTTGATGCAGAAAAGATAGAGGTAGAGTAATATGAAAATTGCGTTAGTAGGAAATCCAAATAGTGGAAAAACCACATTATTTAATGAATTAACAGGATTAAAACAATATGTTGGAAATTGGCCTGGAGTTACTGTTGAAAAAAAAGAGGGTAAAATAAAAGGTCATGATGAAATTACTATAACTGATTTACCTGGAATTTATTCATTATCGCCTTATACATTAGAAGAAGTTATTTCTAGAAATTATTTAATCGAAGAAAAGCCTGATTTAATTATTAATATCATTGATGGTAGTAATATTGAAAGAAACTTATATCTAACAACACAAATATTAGAGTTAAACATACCAGTTGTTTTAGCTTGTAATATGATGGACGTTGTAGAAAAAAATAATATAAAGATTGATTTTAAAGGTTTGGAAAAAGAGTTGGGGGTTTCTATAGTACCAATTTCAGCCTCTAAAAATGAAGGTGTTGATAAACTTATAGATAAAGTTTTAAGTACAAAGAAATCTAGTAAATCACTAAATATATTTAAAGATGATGTATTAGAATCTATTAATTCTATTGAAAAAATTATTGAGCCATCTACAAATTCTTTTTCTAGATTTTATGCAATAAAATTATTTGAAAAAGATGAAAAAGTAAAAGAAAAGTTTAATAATAAAAAAATAGATGAAATTGTTAAAAAGATTGAATATAAATATGATGATGACTCTGAAAGTTTAGTTACATCATTAAGATATGACTATATAACAGGTATTATTTCTAAATATGTAGTTAAATTAAATGAAAATGAATTAACTACTTCTGATAAGATCGATAAGATTGTAACTAATAGATTTTTAGCATTACCAATCTTTGCGTTAGTAATGGGTATTGTTTATTATGTTTCAGTTACAACTGTTGGAACATTTGTAACAGATTGGACTAACGAAGTATTATTTGGAGAAATTATACCTCCACTAGTAGAAAACTTTTTAGTGAGTATCAATACATCTGATGTATTAATTAGTTTAATATTAGATGGTATTGTGGCAGGAGTTGGTGCAGTTTTAGGATTTGTACCTCAAATGTTAGTATTATTTTTATTCCTTGCGATTTTAGAAGATTGTGGTTATATGGCTAGAATTGCATTTATAATGGATAGAATATTTAGAAAGTTTGGATTGTCAGGAAAATCATTTATTCCTATGATGATTGGTACAGGATGTAGTGTTCCAGGAATTATGGCAAGCAGAACTATCGAAAATGAAAGAGATAGAAGGATGACAATTATTACTACTTCATTTATGCCTTGTGGTGCAAAACTTCCTGTAATTGCATTAATAGCAGGAGCTTTATTTGATAATTCAGGTTGGATATCATTTAGTGCTTACTTTGTTGGAATTTCGGCGATAGTAATTTCAGGTATAATTTTAAAGAAAACAAAAAGGTTTTCAGGAGATCCTGCACCATTTGTAATGGAACTTCCTGCATATCATTTACCAAGAGTATCTAATGTATTAAGAAGTGTTTATGAAAGAGGTTCTAGCTTTATTAAAAAAGCAGGTTCTATTATATTATTATCTACTATAATTATTTGGTTTTTATCAAACTTTGGATTTACTGATGGTAGCTTTGGTATGGTTGAAGATTTAAATACAAGTATTCTTGCAAGATTTGGAAATATATTTGCACCATTATTTAAACCTTTAGGATTTGGTGATTGGAAAGCAACAGTAGCAACAGTTACAGGACTTGTCGCAAAAGAAAATGTAATTGGTACATATGGAGTATTATATGGAGTTGCAGAAGTTAGTGATGAAGGTTTAGAAATTTGGAGTATGTTAGCCCAAGACTTTACACCTTTAGCAGGTTATTCATTCTTATTATTTAATTTGTTATGTGCACCATGTTTTGCGGCAATAGGGGCTATAAAAAGAGAGATGAATAATACAGGATGGACTGTATTTGCGGTTGTATTTCAAACGTTATTTGCGTATTCAATTTCATTAATTGTTTATCAAATAGGATTATTTATTACTGCTGGCATATTTAGTATATGGACTATTATTGCGATAATATTATTTATTTTATATGCTTTTTTATTAATTTTAAGAATAATAAAAGAATTAAGAATTTCCTGTTTCCAATTAATTAAAGTATTAGCGAAAGAGTTCATACATTCAATATTACTGTTTTTAAATAAATTAATAAGTGTATTGAT
>JAAYSZ010000033.1 GCA_012523895.1 Erysipelotrichaceae bacterium | reverse complement strand
TTATTACTATTAATCCTAATATAATTCTATAATAACCAAATAATGTAAAATCATTTTTCTTAATATATCTCATTAATCCTTTTATAGCTACTATTGAAACAATAAAAGCCACAAACATTCCAACAAGCAATATTAATATTCCAATAAAATTCAAAGACATTTCTAATTTGATTAACTTTAATAAACTAGCACCAAACATCATAGGAATTGCCAAAAAGAAAGAAAACTCACTTGCGACTGTTCTAGAAGTACCAAGTAAAATAGCACCTAAAATAGTAGAACCACTACGAGATGTACCAGGAATTAAAGCCAACATTTGAAATAAACCAATCATTAATGCTGTCTTATAAGTCATAGCATTTAAATTATTAATACTAGGTTTTGGCTTTCTTCTTTCAATAATTATAAATAAAACACCATAAAGTATTAATGTAATAGCTACAGTTAAAGGATTATATAATAATGCATCTATATAATCATCAAATAATAATCCAACTATAGCTGCAGGAACTGCGGCTACCACTACCTTAATCCATAAATTAATAGTTTCAATCTTTTTCTCTTTAGACTTTTTACTAGAAAAAGGATTTAACTTATTAAAATACAACAGTAAAACAGCTAAAATACTACCAAACTGTATTACTACTAAAAACATATCCACAAATTCTTTATTGATAGTAGGATCACTATAAACCTTCATTGGCATAAGTGCATCAACTAATATCATATGACCAGTACTACTAATAGGTAACCATTCAGTAATACCTTGAATAATACCTAATATAATAGCTTTTATTATTTCAAAAATAACCATATTTACCTCATCCTTAATCATTATACATTAAGTTAAAAGAAAAACAGCAATTTAACATATCAACTTTATCAAATATATTAATATGATATTACTCTTATTTATATATTTATTATCAGAACTAGCTATTATAATTGTATATTCTAGAATCTTCGTTTTTATTTTTTATATCAATTTTCACTAAAAATAAAAAAAATGAAGGCACAGTATATTCAATAATTACAAATTCAATATTGTTTATTATTAGAATACATTAATCATCGTTTGTAATGTAATCATATAATTATATTTTAGAAAAATACAGCATTAAATATAGAAGAATTTTCACCTCAAAAAAATACACTTGCTTTATTTACCGAATATTTCAAACATTCAATTAATATTACCTTCATTTTATATAACATTTGACAAATATTATATAAATATTGTATTATTTTGTTAAGGAGATTCTAAAATGTCAAATAAAAGAAAAGAAAACTTTATTAGAATAGCAGAAAATAGAACCAATAAAATTTTAGATTTAATTAAGTTGCTAGGAAATCTATCTAACAAATCATATTACGATTATTCAAATGAACAAATCGACAAAATATTTAATACAATAAGAAACGAACTCGATGAGCAGCAAGCAAAGTTTTCGACGAGTAAAAATAAAAAAAGATTCAGATTATAGGAGGACAAACAGTGAATAATTACACATGGAGATTTCCGGATAATGGATATGGTAATGAAACAGGGATAGATGATACTGGTGTAGAAACATTTAAAAAAGATCCAGTAGGAGCCCTAGCACGTGAGATATGTCAAAACTCAATAGATGCACAAGAAAATATAGATATACCCGTAAAATTAGAATTTAAGACATTCTCATTAAATAGAAATAAGATACCAGGAATTAATAGATTATCTGAAGAAATAAAAAAATGTTACGAATACAAAAAAGATTTTGAAAAAGAAGGAAAACCATTAAAGTTTATGCTAAAGGAATCATTAAAAGATAAAATAACATGTCTAAGAATAAGTGATTTCAATACAAAAGGACTTATCGGTGTTTCGAGCAATGATAAAAATTCTCCTTTTTACTTAATCACAAAGGCTTCAGGAGTATCGAACAAAGAGGGTACATCTGGCGGTTCAAAAGGAATAGGAAAATATGCAGCTTTTGTAAACAGCAAAATAAATACTGTATTTTACTCAACTTATACTTCCGAAAATGAAAAGGGATCACTAGGGGTAGCAATATTAAGATCAGCTCCAGTTAGTGACAATGATCCAGATCTGCTTTCCCAAGGTACAGGATATTTTTCAAATTCAATTAAAAATACTGCAAACAAATATGAACTTAATCTTGATAAAAACTACGAGAGAGACTGTTATGGAACCGATATATATATAATTGGTTTTGATGATTCACAGAATTGGGAAAATGAGATAACTCTTAAAATCCTTGAAAGTTTCATGGGTGCAATAATTTTGAATGACTTGGAAGTGACTGTTGGTGAGCGTATTATTAATAAAGAAACATTACCTTCTATAATGGAAGATAAAAAATTATTTAACATCACAAGAAAAAAAATGGTAAAAGAAATTAAAGCACAATACGAACTTTTAACTGGTAAAGATGTAAAAGAGAAAAATGTAGATATTGAAGAATATGGACAAATTAAAATTATTGTAAAAAAATATGGAAAAAATGATGAATCAAAAGCAATGCAAAGATGTGTTTTTATAAGATATCCATATATGAGAATAAAACATTTAGCTAAAACATCATATTTACCTTACTCTGCAATTTGCATAATAAATAATGACGAAATCAACAAAAAGCTTAGGTTGATTGAAAATGCACAACATACTGACTGGGAAATTCGAAGACTAGATAATTATAAGGAAGAAAAAAATATAACTAGAAAAATATTAAACAGAATAAAAGAAGAAGTAACAAAATTCATTGAAGAAATCTTAATAGAATCATCTTCTGAATCTGTAAATGTAGAAAGTGCAGCAATGTATTTACCGTCTGTTAAAGATGGGGAAACCCAAACACAAAGACAAGAAATGAACGAAACACGTACAACTGGAAAGCCAAAAAAAGTAAAAATAAATACTAATCAAAAAAGTTTTTATGATGAAGATTTTAACACAATGGATTTTGAATCTGGTGATATAGGAATAGATGATGGAGATGCAAGAAACATAAACCATAGCAATGATGAAAGCAACCCATCAGACGGAGAGCATGAAGTAAATGGCCAAAATAACATAATTGAAGGGAAAAATTCAATTTTGAAAAAAATAAATTTAACTGGAATGAGTTATAAAAATATTGTTTTAGAAAAAAATAAAGGTATTTATGAAATTAACTTTGTTTCCTTGTATGACAAAGATAATTGTGAATTAGAAGTGAAACTGTTCGGCGAAGGAAATGACAAATATAAACTTAATATTTTAGAAGCAACATGCAATGGAACCAAATGTAATATTCAAAATGGTAACATAACAAATTTAAAAATCAGTAAAAATAATAAATATAAAATAACTTATATAGTTGATAGAAACGAAACATTTTCAAGTGAGGTTATAATGTATGCGTATAGGTAATAGAATATTTCCATATCCTGTTTTAAACAGTATGCGAAGCATATCTGACTATGGTCAAAATGAATTTAACTTATCCTTCGACTTAGATGATGATGGTAACTTTTTCATTGAAGATAATATGTTCATTTTAAAGAACACATGCATAAAAACTAATAGCCAATATCTTAAATCCCTTATTTCAAATAATTTGGCTCAAGCAGTCTGTGTCATAGAATGTTCTCAAACTGTGTTTAGAAAAATAATTGATATAAGTTTAATCCCTAAAGATATAAATATAAATATGGAATATTTAAGTGGAAAAGTTAGTGTATCATGCTACGTTTATGTCACCAAAGATAAACTTGCTTACAATAGCAACGAATTTTCTGAACTTTTTCACGGATATGTTTTCGAATTAGAAAAGTTTGATATTATTGCAGTTGATGATGGATATCAATTTAATATTTTAAAAGATCTCGATTTATTAAATAAAGTTAGTTCTATATTTATAGTTGCAAAAAGACACGATGACTCTAAAAGTCTCACATACGAAATGAAAAGAGAAAACATAGTAATACATTTACCGAGCGAAGCTTATGATAAATACTATGCGATGAGAAATAACGATAATTCTCAATATATACTATTTTCTATAATACTAATTCCAGTTCTAGTCGTTTGTATAGAAAATATAAAAAAGGACTCTGTTAACTACGAAGATATTTATGATTTGTCTCAAAACTTCATTTGGCTTAACTCAATTATCAATAGATACAAACATGTTAATCATGAAGAAATGACGATTGAAACATTAAATGAAATCGACAGTTTTGAATTATCACAATTACTTCTTGATTATACAAACAATATTGCAATAAATGATTTTTATAATTTTATTAATATGAAATTTGACGAAAGTGAAGATAATTATGAATAAAATAAATATTAAATTTCTTAAGGAAGAGGTATTGGAATCTCTTAAAAACAACCAAAAATTTATAACGAAAAAAATTTATGATAATCAAGATAATAATCGATGGATATACGAACTATATGGAGAAGATATTTATGAAACTAAAAAGTACTATATAGATGACTTTAATTTAAGTCTAGATCAAAACGGTGAATATAGTAATGTAGATTTCCAAAATTCAATTTTATTATATGAAACACTTAAAGATTTACCAGCTTTTATACTATCTGAAGAAAGATTTTGGTTGTGGATTTTACTCGAAAAAGGATATGCTGCTGCTTTACAAGCTATGCCAATTAAACCTGACAGTAAAGTATTTTCTCATCATTGGTTATTTTCAGGCGGGAATAGAAGAGGGCTCATGTACGGAGTTTTGTCTCGTTGTTTTTTCAGAGTTAAGCTAAGTATAGATAACACATTAGAAGATAAATATGAATTAACTAGATATGTAATAGAAAAACCAGAACGTTTTAGAAATTTAACTTGGAGATCTTATTCAAACAACAAAAAAATAATTCTAGGTGTGCTCAAAGGCCAAAAAAAAGCAGTAGAAGAATTGAAAGATGAAAAAACCAATTTATATAAAGAGATATCTAAATATATATCTCAAAAAGCAAGTACAAAATTAATTGATGTTATGGAAGAAAAAGACTTCGAAGACTTTGCATATTACAAATACAAAGAATTATTAAATGACTCTAATTGAATAAAATAAATATATATTCGTGAGCAAGCAAATAAAATCCATATTGCTTGCTTTTATTTTTCCAATAAGATGTTAATTTACAGTTATATTGTTCTTTTATAATTATTTCTTTTAATGAAAAACCATTATTCAAAAATACTTCTAACGATTTAAAGCCTAATGGGTATACACATCCATTCATTCTAATATCACCTATCATAAAAGAACAAACTTTTCCTTTTTTTAGAATACGTTTTGATTCCTTTGCAACCTTGTCCCATTCTTTTAAAAATAATTTAGGAGGAAGCAACGACAAGTCACCTTTAATTTCATTACTGTATTTGATTACATTTGCATATGGTGGATGCATACAAATTAAATCTACAGTGTTTGATTCAATTGATGTATTCCTGCTATCCTCATTTTTTAATATTTGTTTAGAATTGTTTTCAACATAAAAGTTAAGAAGAGATTTAGAAAGTTTTATCGATTCAATATTTATATCAACACCAATTCCGTTTCTATTAAGTATTTTTGTTTCTATTAGTGTTGTACCACCCCCTAAAAATAAATCTGCAACAACATCATTTTCTTTTGTGTATTTTAAAATTAAATTTCTTGGAATATGAGGACTCCAATTCCCTCTATAATATGGGTTATGAGTTGCCCATTTTCCTCTATCAATAAATTTCCAAACACTTGTTTCCTGTAGTTTATAATTATTCATAAAATCTCACCCATTAAAGTATTATTTTTTTCGATTACTCTCCTATTAAAAATAGAATTATATTGAAATTTATCATATAATATTAAATAGAGGTACACAATGAAACCAATTGTAAAATGGGTAGGTGGAAAAAGACAGCTACTTGATCAGATAAACGAAAATATTCCTCGTACAAAATTTAATATTTACCACGAGGCTTTTTTAGGTGGAGGAGCAGTATTAATAGACTTAAAGCCACAAAAAGCAAAAGTTAATGATTTAAACAAGGATTTAATTAATGTATACGAAGTAGTAAAAAACAAACCAAAAGAGCTAATCAAAATTCTAAAGAAACATCAAAAAAACAATACTAGTGAATACTTCTATCAAATAAGAGCTTTAGATAGAAACGAGTATACTTTTAGTCTTATGAACAAAATTCATAAAGCAGCAAGAATTTTGTATTTAAATAAAACTTGTTATAATGGACTATATAGAGTAAATAGTAACGGTCATTATAATACTCCTTATGGAAGATACGTGAATCCGAATATTGTTGATGAAGAAAACATTTTGAAACTTAGTGACTATCTTAATAATAATGATATAGAAATATATTCTGATGATTTTAAAATTTTTCTAAATCAAATATCTAAAGGAGATTTTGTATATCTTGACCCACCTTATGATTCAGAAGAAAATATAGAAAGTTTTACAAGTTATCAATCTAATGGTTTTACAAGAGAAAATCAACTTGAATTAAAGAACAAATGTGATGAATTACATAAAAAAGGAGCTTACTTTTTATTATCTAATGCTGATACAAAGTATATTAGAGAAATATATAAAGATTATTATATTATTGAAGTTTTTGCTAAGAGATATGTAAATTGTAAAGGCGACAAAAGAGGAGCAGTAAAAGAATTATTAATAAGAAATTATAAAGTTTATGAAAATGAGTAAAAGATTAACTGTATCAGAGTACTGGGACTTGATATTTGAAAAATACAATATATTAAACAAAATTGAAAAGGAAGGTTTTTTTATAATTTCTGCAGAGCAAATAAGAGAATATAAAGAACCTCGATTAATGACTAAGTTTGATTTTTCAAAACAATTACCTCAGATTTTTAAAAAATATAACTTAGGAATGCTCCCTATAAATAATGGAACATACATTTTAGGTGATTTCAATTTATACTCCAAATTACCTTCCATAAAACCAAAGCCAAAAATTCTAGAAATACCATCTTACATTGAAACAATAGATCCAAATAATGTCTATTCGGAAAGTAATGCATTACACGTTGCATTACTTTCTGGAATTCTTGATGATGCAATTGGAGAAAAATTAGTTCAAACTATATCTGGTAGAATGAGACCAAATGGATTTTCATTTAAAGTTAGTACTAGTAAAAATAACAAAACTAGAAAAATAACTATAGATAGACCCCAAATTGAAATAGATGGTGGATACGAAAGTTTAAATAAAGTCATATTGGTAGAAGCAAAAAATCAACAACCAGATGATTTTATTATTAGACAATTGTTTTATCCATATAGATACTGGAATGAAAAAGTAAAAAAAGAAGTAATACCCGTATTCTTTACATATGATAATGGTATATACACAGTATATGTATATAAATTCATTGACCCTTACAACTACAATTCTTTAGAGTTAATATATCAAAAAAGTTATATTGTTCAATATGGAAATTCCGATTATAAAAAGAAAGAAATTTTAAAAAACATACATATTATTGAAGAAAAGTCTCAAAAATCAGTTCCATTTCCACAAGCAGATTCTTTCAACCTAGTGATACAAACTTTATTTTTAATAAATGATGGTATTAATACATCTTCTGAAGTAGCGGAAAACCTTGGCTATGACAAAAGACAAGGGAACTACTATATAGCTGCATGTAGATATTTAGAATTAATACAAAAAGAAAATAAAGAATATATCTTAACAAATTTAGGAAAAAAAATAATAGATTCTAATGAATTAAAAATGAATGAAATTCTATTTAAACAAATTTTGAAACATAAAGTATTTAACTTAGTTTTTAAAGAATATATTGAATCAGGCAAACTATTAAACAATGATGAAATTGCAAAATTAATCAGTTTACATATACCGGAATTATCTAGCACAAAAAATGGTTCTTATAACTCAACTCCAAAAAGAAGAGCAAGCACAGTACGTTCATGGGTAAACTGGTTAATAGGAACAATTATATAAAAAGTAGATTTTACTCTACTTTCTCTTATACTTCTTATTCATTTTCTTCAACAATTCAGTCTTATCTTTTAATCTCTTAAGTCTTGTAAGTCTATATTGCCAATTAGGATTACCTACTGTACCAGGAGTATTTAATCTAGCTTTATCAGTAAGATTTAAAATGTCCATAAATGGTACAATCGCAATTTGAGCCTTACTCTTTAAAGTATATGCAATCATATTTAAACTAACACTACCATAATCAAATCCATTATCCTTTAAATATTCTCTAACCTTAGTCTTCTCTTTTGCCTTAAGGTCTGAATACCAACCTCTAATAGTTTGATTATCATGAGTCCCAGTATAAATAATTAAGTTTTCTCTATCTTCATCCATTCCTTCTGGATCAAAAGTAAACTGAACAATTCTCATACCCTTAAAATCATAATAATCTCTAAGCTCTAATACTTCATCTCTTAAATCACCAAGATCTTCCACCACAATATTAATATCAGGAAGCTCCTTAAACAATTTATCAAAAAACGCATATCCAGGAGCCTTTATCCATCTACCCTTTACTGCAGTAGGACAATCAGCTGGAATCTTCCAATAAGTATCAAAAGCTCTAAAATGATCAATCCTTATAATATCAAATAGCCTAGAATTATACTCTAATCTATCAATCCAAAACTTAAAGCCACTAGACTTATGTTTTGGCCAATCATATAAAGGATTACCCCATCTTTGACCAGTCTCACTAAAATAATCAGGAGGCACACCTGCCACATGAGTAGGTCTACCTTTTTTATCTAACAAGAATAAATCTTGATTAGCCCAAACATCATCACTATCAATACCTACATAAATAGGCATATCACCCATAATCAAAATACCCTTAGAATTTGCATAAGACTTTAAATCATTCCATTGTTTATAAAGGGTATATTGAACAAACAATTCAAATTCAATATCTTTTTCATAAGGACTAAGATCCAATTTATTATCAACAATCCAATCCTTCATAAAACCAGGCCAATCATTCCAACAAATCAATCTATTATTCTTTTTAAAAGTTAGAAAAACCGCATAATTATAAACCCAATCAAACTTAATAAACTCTTCATATTTTTCATCTTTTTTAAACTTTTTAAACGCAAGCCTTAAAAAGTGCTGTTTATAAGCCCTAACTTCATCATAATCAATAGTACTATCAAACCTATTATATGAACCCGCCTTCTGAACTAAACCTTCCTTATTCAATAATTCTAATGAAATATACAAATCATCCATCGCATTAGAAGAATAAGGCTGATATGGAGAATTTCCATATCCCAATGGATTTAAAGGCAATATTTGCCAGATACTAAAACCAGCATCAACTAAAAAATCCACAAATTCATAACTAGAAGGCCCAAAATCACCTATACCATGAAGAGACGGTAAAGATGCTACTGGCATTAAAATTCCCGATCTTCTCTTTTCCAAATTACTCTACCTCTAATATAACAACACCATAACCACCTATGGCTAACTTATCTTTTAAAACACTTTTATCTATTACATCAACTTGATCTAATAGTTTCCCTTTAATATCAATTTCAATAATATCTTCACTCATATTAATTAAAACTACATTACCTTCATAATTAATAGAAAATATTTTTTCATTATCAACTATAAACTCACTATAATCCTTGCCATAAATATACTTATTTCTAAGTTTTATAACCTTTTTATAATGGTTTAACAAAGAATTTTCATCCTTTAATTGTTCTTTAACTGAAGTATCAACTTGACTAGTATAATCACTATCTATAGGACTACAAGTATCACTACCTTCACCCCATAACATTGCCAATCTTTTATTTTCATCTTTTCCACTACCCCTCATACCTATTTCTTCACCATAATATACAAAAGGTATTCCAATCGATAATAAATAAACACTAGCCGCAAGTTTTTGTTTATCTTCATCTATAAAATAACCAGCACTTCTAGATTGATCATGATTAGATAAGAAAATACTATTTACACTACCCTCTTTAATCAAATCATTGTACTCAATCATTTTAGAAGCTAAAAACTGACCATTTTCACTTCTAATTGCTTTTGCGATAAATCCATCTTGACCACTCATTGTAAAATCAAACAAAGAATCAATACCACTACCATATGAATCTAATATTATATTTTCACTAGACCAAACTTCCCCAACCACAAAAGCATCTTCTCTTTTATTTCTAACTATTTCCATTAACCAAGAAACAAATTCATTATTCTTACTGACATTGTTTTGATAATAATATAGTACTGCATCTAACCTAAACCCCTTAATACCGGTGTCCATCCAAAACTCAACAATGTCTTTTATTTCATTTCTAACATTTTCACTATCAAGATTTAAATCAGGCATACCAGACCAAAATCTTGCTTCATAATAATATTTATCACCTAAAGGTTCATAACCAGACTCTTTAGTATCACTAAAATTATAATAATCACATTTATTATCAGGATTACATGTATCATTTAATTTATTTTCCTTAGCACTAATAAACCACTCATGACTATCAGAAGTATGATTTAAAGGTAAATCAATAATAATATCAATATTTAATTCATTAGCTTTATCAACTAACTCCTTAAAATCATCCATAGTACCATAATCACTATCAATTAAATAATAATTATCCACATCATATTTATGATATGTTTCACTCTTCATAATTGGCATTAACCAAATACCACCAATACCTAAAGACTTTAAATAAGGTAGCTTTAAAGTAACACCTTTTAAATCACCAATACCATCATTATCACTATCATTAAATGAAGCCACAAAGATTTCATAATAAACATCACTATCATAAACCTCTTCCTTATTACATCCAAGTAAAGAAATAAGTATCACTAAAGAAAGTAATAGTTTTTTTATCATCCTTTAGCCCCACCAGCAGTAACACCTTCAACATAGTATTTCTGCATAGCAATAAATAATATCGTAATAGGAATTGCAATAATTACAGCACCCGCACAAAACTGTGTAAAATAAGCTGTAATATTTTCCCTTGTAATCATCTGATACAAACCAAGAGCCACTGTATAATTTTGATAATTATCCTTCATAATTACTGAAACAAAGATAAAATCTACCCAAGGCGCAATAAATGAAGTCAAAACCGTATAAACAATAATAGGTTTAGACATTGGAAGGGTAATCAACCAAAACACTTGATTCTTAGTAGCACCATCAATAAGTGCTGCCTCATCTATAGATCTAGGAATAGTATCAAAAAATCCCTTAGCGATATAATAACCCATCGCAGCTCCACCAGAATAAACAAGTATTAATGAAACTAAACTTTGAGTTAATCCAAAAGCCTTAAGAATGTGATATATCGCAACCATAGACATAAATCCAGGAAACATCCCCAAAATCAAAATAATATTCATTAATGGTTTTCTAAGTTTAAATCTAAGCCTAGAAAATGCATAACTTGTAAGTAAAACAATAATAGTAGTAATAATACAAGTAAATACAGCCACAAATAAAGTATTCATAAACCATCTAGGGAAATTAAACAATCTTGTATCTGTAAATAACTTAATATAATTATCCAAAGTCCAAACTTTAGGAATTATATAAGATGTAAATGCTCCTTGTTCTCCTCTAAAAGACTGCATCACTAACCAAACTATTGGAAATATCCATATAACACTCATAACACTTAAAATAATATAAATTATTGTGTTAGATATACTACGATGTTTTTTCATGAGAAATCATCCTCCTGTTTAACTGCACTTGTATTGTTATAAACAATAAGTGAAATAGTACTAACAATAACAAATATTAATATTCCAATAGTACTAGCAAGCGAATAGTTTTGTTCATTAACAGTTAATTTATATAACCATGTAACAAGTAAATCTGTCTCACCGGCTTGATAAAGTTTAAGTGATAATGGACCTCCACCAGTAAGTAAGTAAATAACATTAAAATTATTAATATTACCAACAAATTGAGTAATTAAATAAGGAGTAGTCACATGTAGCATATAAGGAAGTGTAATATATATAAATTGTTGAAAAGCATTTGCCCCATCAAGTTTACTAGCCTCATATAAATCCTCAGGAATATTCATTAATATTCCACTAGTAATTAACATTGTATAAGGAATACCAACCCATATATTTACAACAATAACTGTAACCTTAGCCACAAAAGGATCACTTAAAAATGGAATAAAGGACCCTATTAAACCTAATTGTTTCAATAGAACATTCATTGCCCCTTGATCATGTAAAAGTTTAGACATTAACATCAAACTAACAAATTGAGGAACCGCAATAGTTATTACAAATATTGTTCTCCAAAACTTCTTAAGTTTAATTCCCTTTTTATTAATTATTATCGCCAACAACATACCCAAAATATAATTTAAGAATGTCGCAAATATTGCCCAAATAATTGTCCATACAAACAATCTTTTAAATGTAGTAGCCCATAAAGGATTACCACCAAAAACACTTTTAAAGTTTTCTAGACCAACCCAAGTAAACAAGTTTCCTGGAGGTTGATGATTTTTATCAAAGTTTGTAAATGCCATTAAAATCATAAAGATTAATGGAACAACTGTAAATAAAACAGTTAATAACATCGGTAAAAACAAAATAGTAGCACTAAAGTTTTTATCAAACATATCTTTAAAGTCTTCCTTAAATGTAGGAAGCTTTTTATTATCAGCTAATAGTTTTTGATTTCTATAAGCAATCCTAGTTTGCCAAACATATAAAAATACCATAACTATAGTTACTAAGATAACGCTTACCCCAAATAGTAATAAAAGCATAGAATTATCACCCTGAGAAATTCTATATATTTGAGCAGCCTCATCCCAAACTTCACCCTGAGTAGTAGTACCTAAAGTAGGCAACATACTTAAATAGTAGCCACCAGAATTTACCATAAATAAAATATAAATAATTTGAATTATCAAAAAGAAAAAACCTTTAACAAATTGTTTTCTTCCAAAACTTCCAAAGCCCATTATTATATATGAAAGTTTTGTAATTATATCCCCTTTTGTAAATCCTTCAATAAATCCTTTAATACCATTATTAATTGTTTTAAAGAAGTTACTAATTGTATCAGTAATTTTTTTACTTTCCATGTTTCACCTCTATAAATTAAAGGGTAAAACCTTTTATAGTTTTACCCTTAATTTCTTTCTTTAATTAATTACCAGCTGGTGTTTGAATTTGTTCAACCATATCATCTAGTAATGTTTGAAGATCAATTGAATAATCCTTAGCTTCCAAAGTTGCACCGAATGCTTCAGCAGGAGCCCAGTATGTACCCAACACTTCTTTTTGTGAAGTTCCATAAGGGTTTTGTTCTTGTAATGCAGCTATTGCAATATTTTCAGCAACAGCTGGCTCAGCAGCAGCAACTGTGTTAGATGGAAGTAATTGTCTTGTTTCAAATCTTAGTTTTTGATTTTCTTCATTTGATAAGAAATCAGCTAAGTCCATTGCTTGCTCAGGGAATTTAGTTTGTGAGTTAACACCTAAAACTTTATATCCAACAAATGAACCCATTTGTACTTCACCAGCAGCAGTTGTATACTTAGGAAGTTTTGCAGCAGCATAGTTTTCACCTAATGCTTCTTCCATTGCAGTAGCATTCCATGTTCCAGAAACACCAGCAGCAATTGTATCACCCATACCAGCAACTAAAATTGAATCATCACCAGTTAAGAATGCAGGATCAGCTGTAAATGCTTTAATTGCTTCAGCAGCAGCTAAACCATTTTCATTGTTGAAATCAACAACTTGGTTTCCATCAGCATCAATAGCAAATGTTCCACCATTACCTAAGAAGAATGAAGCAATATACCAACCATTTGATACATCCATAAATACTTTCTTACCAGCTTCGTTAGCTTTAGCAAGCATTGTATCTAATGAATCAACATCTTCTTTTGTAAATACGCTTGAATCATAATATAGGAAGTATCCATTATCAGCAGTAAGTGGATATCCATATAATTGACCATCTACTGAAGATCCTTCAATTGAACCTTCTGAGTTTCTAGCCTTAATATCATCAGCATTTCTTGTAACTTTGTATAATGCACCAGCATTAACTAAGTCAATAATTTGATCGTTTGCAAAAGCAAATACGTCCGCAGCAGCAGCAGGATCTTCTAGATATTTAGTTTTAGCATCAGCTTCACTAACAACACCCAATGTAATATCCCACTCAGTGTCAGGATTAGCTGCAATAAATGCATCAATCATCCCTTGTAACATTTCTTGATCATCTTGAGCACCCCATACTCTTAAAGTAACTGTTTCAGCAGCACCTTCAGTAGCAGGAGCATCACCAGATGGCTTGTCTGAACTACATGCAACTAAACCTAATAGCATCATAGCTACAAGTAGTAATGAAATAAATCTTTTCATAAATCAATTCACGTTTTCTCAATCTCGGAAAACGTTTTCCTCCGTTCCAAGTAATAGAATAACACTTTATTAAATTTTTGTAAAGAAAAATGTATAGGCTTACAAAAAAATGATTCACCTTATTTAAGTGAATCATTAAATAATAAAATTTTTATTTTTATATTACTCTTTATTTTTTAAAACATTAAAAGCTAAATATGCAGCTCCATAAATTCCTGCCTTATTACCAAGAGATGCTGGTAAAACAACAGGTTTATATAAATTTGATAAAGGACTTTCTTCAATCTTTTTTTGAAGTTTATCCCACCAAAATTCTCTTGTATCACTTATTCCACCACCGATTATTATTTTCTCAGGATCTACAAAATTACAAATCATTAAACATGTATTATATAAATCATTCACAAAATTATCTAATACTCTTAATGCTAATTCATCTTTTTTTTCAACTAATTCAAAAAAATCATAACCTGTTTCAATCTTTTCTTTTGCACTTTCGTTATAAATTTTAACTAAAGCGGTACCTGAACAATATTGTTCAACACAACCTTTTAACCCACAATTACACTGTCTTCCATCTGGATACAATATTACATGTCCTAATTCCCCAGCACTCCAATGAGATCCATGTAACATGTTTCCTTCAGATTTTACTGCAGCTCCTACTCCAGTACCAAGAATTAAACTAACATAATTATCACAATTTATAGCGTTGCCCTTCCACTCTTCACCATATCCAGCAACTCTACAATCATTTTCTACCACCGTAAGTATCCCATATCTATTTTCAATTAATTCTTTTAATTTAACTCCAGTCCATCCAGGAATATTGTCACTAGCATAAAATATAGAACCATCATTAAAATTAACTCTACCAGCACTTCCAATCCCTATCGCATCTATTTTAGTAACAGTTAAAAGCTCATCAATCACTTCATATAATGAATTAAGTAAATTATCAGGACCTGCTTTAGGATTCGTTAAAATTCTGATTTTTTTTAAAATTTCTCCATCTTCTGAAAATATTGCTCCAATTGTTTTAGTTCCACCAATATCGATAGAAATTACATGTTTCATAAATCTATCTCTCTTTTTATATCATCCACTATTTTCTTAGTAATAATTTGTGGTCTAGTTATACCAGCACCTATAACAACTGCATGAGCGCCTGCTTTAAATGCCTTTATCGCATTTTCAGAATTAAAGAATCTTCCTTCAGCCACTATAGGAGCTTTACACACCTTTGCAAGCTGCCCCACTAACTCAATATTTGGTTCTCTTAATTCTTGTATTAAACCAGAACCTTCATCAACTGTATCAGGAGTATATCCCCATAAAGTTGTAGAAACATAATCACAACCTAATTTATCAGCTCTTATCCCTTCTTCAAAAGTTGAAATATCAGCCATAATTTCAACATTTGGATGTCTTTCTCTTACCAATTTATAAAATGTTGGAAAATCATTTCCATCAAATCTTGGATAAAAAGTTGCATCAATACAAACAATTTCCGCTCCTGATTCAACCACCTTATCCACATCTTCCATTGTTGTTGTAATATATGGCCAAAAACCAGGATGAACAGTTTTAATTAAACCAAGTATTGGAATATCAACTGCTTTTCTTACTGCTACTAAGTCACTATATGTATTAACCCTAACACCAACAGCTCCACCCATCTGTGCTGCAAGTGCCATTTTTGCCATGATTTCTGAACCAAACATAGGTTCATCTTCTGTAGCTTGACAAGAAACTACTAATCCCTTTTTTAAAATCACCATATTACACTTTACCTCTCTTTAAAATCTTATCATATGTTATAGCCATAAGCATTACTATACCTTTAGCAACCCATTGCCAATATTCACTAACACTCATCATAAGCATGCCATTACTTAAAATAGCCATAACTAGAACCCTGCAAAAACTCCAGTAATCTTTCCTTCTCCACCAGACATGGAAATACCACCAAGTACTGCACCAGTTATTACATCCATCTCATATCCAATACCAGCACTAGGCTGAGCTGTATTAACTCTTGAAAGTAATACAATACCAGCAACCGCTGTTATTAAACTACATAATATATATGCTAAATATTTTTGTTTTCTAATATTTATACCTGTTAATCTTACAGCTTCTTCATTTCCACCTATTGCATAAATACTTTGTCCAAAAGATGTATAAGTCAAAATGATATAAGCAATAACATATAATACCAACATTATTATTATAGGTATTGGTATAGGTCCTAAATATCCTTGACCAATAACTTTAAATTCTTCAGTAAATCCAAAAACAGGAATTGCTCCAGTAATAATATATGAAATACCCTTCAATATTTGTAATGTAGCTAAAGTCACTATCATTGGAATTAATTTAAATTCATGTGAAAATACTGCATTTATAAGACCAACCAAAGCTGCAAAAATCAAAGATACTAATATTGCAAATATAGGATGAACTCCATTAACCATTAATTTTGCACATATAACTCCAACACAAGCAACAACGCCCCCAATAGATAAGTCAATTCCTCCTGTTAAAATAACAAAAGTCATTCCTACCGCCATTATTCCAACAATAGATACTTGCCTTAAAATATTGATAAGGTTATCAACAGATAAAAAGTAAGGAGATAATATAGAAAACAAAACAATCTCTATAATCAACACTAAATAAATTGCATACTTTTCAAAAAATGATTTTAATTTCAAATTTTTCAACATACTTCTTTTCCTTTCTCTTATAAGGCAGCAAGCGTCATTATTGCTTCCTGAGTAATCTGTTCACCTTTTAATTCTCCAGTAAGATTTCCTTCGTGCATTACAAGTATTCTGTGACTTAATCCTATTAATTCTGGCATTTCAGAAGAAATAATAATTATAGCTTTTCCTTCTAAAGCCAAATCTTTGATTAATTGATATATTTCCTGTTTAGTTCCTACATCTATTCCTCTTGTAGGTTCATCCAGTATCAATATCTTACAATTCTTCAACAACCACTTTGTAATAACAACTTTTTGTTGGTTTCCTCCAGATAAATTTAAACATATCTGTTCTAAATTTAATGCTTTAAGTTTTAAGATATCAGTATATTCTTTAATATCTTCTCTTGATTTTTTAAAATCAATAAACATGTATTTTGTATAATCATATAAAGATGGTAATAAAGAATTTAAATATATACTCTTATTTAATATAAGTCCTTGATTTTTTCTATCTTCTGGAATCAAACCGATTCCATTTTTAATTGCTTCTACAGGACATTTAATATTAACTTCCTGATTCTCAACAAAAATCTTTCCAGATGTTTTATTATCAGCCCCAAAAAGTAATCTCATCGTTTCAGTTCTTCCAGCCCCAACTAAACCACCAAAGCCAACAATCTCTCCTTTTCTAACCTCAAAAGAAACATTATGTACCTTATCACTAGTCAAGCCTTCACATCTTAATATAACCTCTTGATCTGAATACTCTTTATCAGGGTATATTTCATTAATTTCTCTACCCACCATATTTTTAATAAGTTCTTGTTCTGTTGTATTTTTAGTTTCTACAGTTTTAATTAAATTTCCATCACGTAATATGGAGATTCGATCTGTGAGTTCCATTATTTCATTTAATTTATGCGAAATATAAATTACAGTAATTCCATTATCATTAAGTTTTCTAACAACATTAAATAATTGATCTACTTCTTTTTCAGTAAGAGGAGCACTAGGTTCATCCATTATTATAAGTTTTACTTCATGGTTTATAGATTTAGCAATTTCAGTTGCTTGCCAATAAGCAGGAGACAAGTTTTTAACCTTAGAATTCACATCAATATCAAACCCTAACTCTTCAAGAATCAACTTAGATTTTTCTCTCATAGCAGGTCTATCAAGAAAACCATTTTTCTTAATTTCCATTCCAAAAAACACATTTTCATAAACCGCCATGTTTGGTAAAAGATTAAACTCCTGATAAACCACAGATATACCTTTTTTAATAGCATCAACAGGACTTTCAGGTTTAAGTAATTCATTTTCAAAATATATTTCACCATCAGTTAAAGAAATAGCCCCAGATACTGTCTTTATTAAAGTAGATTTTCCAGCTCCATTTTCTCCAACTATCCCGTGTATTTCACCTCTTACAATATCAAGACTAATGCTATCAATTGCTTTAATACCGTAATATTTTTTTGTGACATTACGCATACTTAGGATAATATCACTCATAATCGAACCTCCATTCAATTAAACTATTCTAAAAAATCATCAACATTTTCTGGTGTAACAACGTTTAAAGGAATTGATACAGGTTCTTCAATAGGTCCACTTTCTCTAACCTTTAATGCAGTATCTACTAAAATTTTACCTGTTCCTTTAGCGTTAATATCAATAGTAGCTTTGTAAACTGTTCCATCTTTAATTAAATTTAATGCTTGATCAGTTCCATCCATTCCACCAATGTAGTACTTGTCATTACCTTCAGCTAATTTATTTGCTTCTACAACACTATAAGCACCTAAAGCTGCAGCATCATTACATGCAATGATAACTTGAATGTTAGGGAACTTTAAGCTAGCTGTTTCCATAGCAGCTGTTCCTTTTTCAACAGTATTTGCAGAAATGCTTTGTACAATATTTGCATTAGGAGCATTTTCAGTGATTCCATCTCTCATTCCATCTCCACGAGGAACAATTGCTTCAATATCAGGATAATCTAAAACTAAAACATCAACAGCTTCATCACCAAATGTTTCAGCAATATACTTACCTGCAGCATCTCCTAAAGCTCTTCCTAAATCATATTCAGGAATTGTAACAAATGCTTGTGATCCTCCAAAGTTTTGGTTAGCAGCAATAACTGTAATTCCAGCTTCTGTAGCTTTATTAACAGCATCTTCTAAACCAGAATCACTAACTGGTGAGATTATTATGATATCCACACCTTTTTGAATGAAGTTTTCAACTTGGCTTACTTGTTCAGCAATGTCTTGATTACCATTTGTAATCTCAACTTCCATTCCTAAACTTTTTGCGTATTCTTCAACACCATTAGCAAGAGTAACAAAATACTCATTGTCTAAAGATTGTACAGAATAAGCAACTTTTAAAGCTTCTTCAGTTGCAGTTTCTTCTACAGCTTCTTCACTTGCTGCATCATCAACAGCAGGTTCAGCAGGCTTTGAACAAGCCCAAAGCATAGAAAAAACAAGAGTCAAAACAATAAATTTAAATACTTTTTTCATAATACTTTCCTCCCTTATGTATTTAATTAAATTATTTTAAAGACATTTTGTATTTAAATATTTCTGAATTAACAATTCTGTAGTTAAATTCTATTTTTTCATTATCAAGATAAGAAACTCTCTTAACTAAAAGCATAGGATTCCCTTGCTTAACTTTCATCTTTAAAGCATCTTCATCACTTATAATTATTGCTTCAACAGTTTCTTCAGAACGATTAGGCACAAAACCATAATTATCTCTTAAAGCATTATAAAGTGAACCACCTGTCAACATTGTTTTTTGAAAATTAGGTATTAATCTTTCAGGTATATAAGATCTATCAAAAGCCATAATTTTATCATCTGCTAATCTTAATCTTTCAATTAAATAAACTTTTTCATTTTTATCTAAATCCAAAGCATTAATTACTTCTTCTTTAGGTTCAATTAAATTAAGTGACAAAAATATTGATGCTGGAATATATCCCATCTTTTTTATTTCTTCTGTGAAAGTATAAAAACTATTTATACTTTGTTTGATTTCCTTAAAAACTACAAATACACCTTTTCCTTGATGTTTTTCAATATATCCATCTTTTTCAAGTTCATATAAAGCTCTGTTTATAGTTATCCTAGAAACATCGTAAATTTCACATAATTGCATATTTGTAGGTAGTTGATCTCCAATTTTATAAATATCATTTTTAATCTTATAAAGTATGTCATTTCTAACTTGCACATACGCTTTTTGATCTGATTTTTTAATTACCATTTTTACCCACTTGTTATAACAACATAATAAGTGTAAGCGCTAACAAAGTCAATAGATTTTAGTAAATTTATATAAACAAAATGAACTATTTTGTCTGTTTTTAAATATTTTCTATAATTATCAATTTACTAATAAAAAGTGTACCTATTTATACATATGTACACTTAATTATTTAAATCTATATTATCTCTATTAAATAACACTCAAATGGTCTTAATACTAATTTATTATTTACAACCATTACATCTTTATAGTTATGCATAATAATCTTATTTTCAGAAACATAATCTCTAAAATTAACTATATAATCTCTAAAATTACTAATAACCATTATTTTTTTGTCTTTTATTTTTTGATAAGCAAAAACATCTTTGTTTTTTCTATAAATTAATTTAAACTTTCCATAAACTGCTTCATCATGATATTCATTATTTCTTAAATCGATTATCTTTTTATAAAAATTTAAAATAGAATCTTTATCCTTTAAATTATCTTCAACATTAACTACCTTATAATTTTCATTTAAATAAAAATCACCATGATTAACTTGATTACTACTCCATTGCATTAAACTTCTTGCATTATCACGAGATGCCCTATTTAAAAACCTTAAAATTTCTTTTTCAGTATATTTATCCTTATATTCATTAATAATATTAACCGCATTAACATCCTTAAACATATCTAAGCTTTTATGATTTACATTAGACATACCTATTTCTTCTCCTTGATATATAAAAGGAGTTCCATACATAAATAACAAAGTTAAACCAAGCATCTTAGCAGACTCTTTTCTATAATAAATATCACCATATTGACTAACAACTCTAGGATGATCATGATTTAACCAATATAAAGGAAGCCAAGCTTTCTCGTCTATATCCTTATACCATTTTTCAAATAATAGTTTTAAGTTATAAACATTTGTCTTAATTTCACTATCACTTTTATCTATAGAACCATAAGCTCCATTTTCCCAACAAGTATCAAAATTAAACACCATATTAAAATAACCAGTTTTATAATTAGAATACTTTAAAGCTTCATCAGTAGTTGCACATCCACCAACTTCACCAATAGTTACACAATCATAATGATCTAAAACTTCTTTTTTAAATTCTTTTAAATATTTAAATAACTCTTTTCTATTAGAAAACTTACTAGGATCATAAACTAAATCATCCTTATAAGCCTTGCTATCCCTAAATGTTTTATCCTTAGCTAAATGAGCAATTGCATCTAATCTAAAACCATCAACACCCATATCTAGCCAATATCTTGCTACTTTATACATTTCTTGTCTAAGTTCTTTATTATCCCAATTTAAATCAGGCATCTCCTTAGAAAAAATATGCATATAATATTTATTTATTTTAGGAACATAAGTCCAAACACTCTCTTCAAAAAAACCTTTCCAATTATTAGGTCTACCACCTTCATCATTAGGATCTTTAAAAATATAATAATCTCTATATTTGCTATCAACATTATTACAAGCATCAATAAACCATTCATGTTTACTAGAAGTATGATTTAAAACCAAATCAAAAATTACTCTTATTCCTAAACTTTTAGCCTTAGCAAGCATGTTTTTAACATCATCTAAAGTTCCATAAGATTCATCTATATTATAAAAGTCACTAACATCATATCCATTATCAACCTTAGGAGACCTATATATAGGACCAACCCATAT
Organism: Erysipelotrichaceae bacterium; assembly: GCA_012523895.1. Lineage (GTDB taxonomy): Bacteria > Bacillota_I > Bacilli_A > Erysipelotrichales > Erysipelotrichaceae > UBA9076. Next base: position 138,519 of record JAAYSZ010000033.1, on the reverse strand, counting down.
TAAACCAATGCCTAAATCCTTAAGATATTCTAATTTATCACTAATACCATTTATATCCCCATGACCATCATTATTAGAGTCATTAAACACAGAAGGATATATCTGATAGCCAACAACATCTTTCCACCATTTACCCATAGTACACCTCTTGTATCAACAATTATATAGGTTTATTTTAGTTTTTACACTCAATTTGATGTATACTTAAAAAAGTATGGAGGTGTCTATGGTAGCTACTATAAATGATGTTGCAAAAAAGGCCGGTGTTGCTATTGGCACCGTCAGCAAAGTTTTAAATAATTATGCAAATGTTTCAAAAGAAACAAGAGAAAAAGTATTAAAAGCCGCAAGTGAATTAAATTATATTCCTAATACAATCGCAAGTGCTTTATCAAGTAAAAACAGCAATAGAGTTGCTCTTTACATTTACATTAATGATCAAAGACAAGCAATTGACGAAATTAATATGCAATATTTATTAGGTGCTTTCACTATGGCTAATGAAATAGGTGTACATGTAATAACATTGTTTAACTATACAATTTTAAATTTAAACTCAGATGAACTAATTCAATACCTATCCTCTCAAGGAATTAATGGTTTAGTTGTATTTGGTTTAAATAAGGAAGATAAAATAATCCACGATATTATCAAAAGACAAGAATTTAATACAGTTGTTGTTGATGCTCCTATAGTAAATGAAAAAACATCTTCAGTATCTGTAGATCATACAAAAGGACAATATGATGTAGCCAAACTTGCTTTGAAAGATAAAGATATTAAAAATGTACTTTATCTTGCAGGAAAGAAAAATGGCTATGTTACAGATCAAAGAATTGATGGAATTAAAAAACTAAAAGAAGAACTTAATTTCAATTTACATATTGAACATTGTGACTTCTCAGAAAAAAAATCATATAAAACAACTTTAAAGCTTGCAAAAGATTATGATGCAATAGTATGTGCAAGTGACCTTATGGCAATAGGTTCTACAAATGCTCTAAAAAAATTAAATATAGAAAGATTATGTTGTGGTTATGATGGAATTACACTACTAGGTTATGTAGGAAATAACATCCTTACATGTAAACAAAATTTCTACAATGTAGCACAAACTGCAATAAAAGAAATGAAGAGACTTTTAAACCATGAAGAAGGTAGAGAAGTAACTCTTGGTTATGAAATACTTAAAATAACATACGACCAAGTAATTTTTTAAACGTTTTATTTGTGGAAAACGTTTTCTTGTGCTAATATAGTCTCTGCAAAGGAGGAAAGTATGATCAAATCAAAAGAATCATACATAAATTAATATGCAACTTGAAAAAACTCTTACCGATTTGCTTGGTAAAAACATTAAAGATTCTACTGATTCTGAAATATATTTAGCTCTATTAAAATTAGTTGACGACATGGTTAAAGCAAAACCAGATATAAAGAAAGAGAAAAAGCTATATTATATTTCTGCGGAATTTTTAATTGGTAAACTACTTTCTAATAACTTAATAAATCTAGGTATTTATCAAGAAGTTAGGGGCATTTTAGAAAATAACGGCAAAGACCTAGCATCAATTGAAGAGATTGAAAATGAACCATCTTTAGGGAATGGTGGCTTAGGAAGACTTGCTGCATGTTTCTTAGACTCAATTGCAACACTTGGTTTAAATGGAGACGGTGTAGGATTAAACTACCACTTTGGATTATTTAAACAAGAATACAAAAACAATAAACAATATGAAGTAAAAAATGAATGGATAACACCAAATTCTTGGTTAAAACCAACAGATATATCATTTGAAGTACCTTTCAAAGATTTAACAGTAAAGTCAGTACTATATGATATTGATGTTGTTGGATACAACAATGGTGTAAACTCATTAAGATTATTTGATATTGAAACTGTTGATGAAAGTGTAGTAAAAAAAGGAATCAATTTTGATCCAACAGATATTGAAAAAGTATTAACTTTATTCTTATATCCTGATGATTCAACAGAAGAAGGAAAACTATTAAGAATTTATCAACAATACTTTATGGTATCTAACGCTGCACAATTAATCATTCATGAAGAAAAACAAAAAGGTCACAACCTTAGAAAACTTCATAAACATGTTGCGGTTCAAATCAACGACACTCACCCTACTTTAGTAATACCTGAACTAATCAGATTACTTTCTAAAGAAGGAATTGAGATGAAAGAAGCTATTCGTATAGTTACTAAAACATGTGCCTATACAAATCATACAATTCTTTCAGAAGCATTAGAAAAATGGCCATATGAATACTTAGAAAAAGTATGTCCTCATTTAATGCCAATTATTGAAGCACTTGATGCAGTTGCTTGCGCAAAATATAAAGATCCAAATGTTCAAATAATTGATGAAGAAAGAAAAGTACACATGGCTAGAATCTGTATGCACTACTCTCATTCAATCAATGGTGTTGCAGCATTACATACTGAAATCTTAAAGAAATCAGAACTAAGACCATTCTATAAAATATATGCTGAAAAGTTTAACAACAAAACAAATGGTATTACATTTAGAAGATGGCTAATGCATGCTAACTATGATTTAGCACAATGGTTAGACTCAATGATAGGAACTGGTTGGAGAACTAATGCTTGGGATCTTCAAAAGTTATTATATTTCCACAATGACTATAATGCTTTAGAAGCTATTGACCTAATCAAACAAAAGAAAAAAGCTAGCTTAATTAAATATATTAAAGAAAGAGAAAATGTTGATATAAATCCTAACTCAATATTCTGTATTCAAATTAAGAGATTACATGAATATAAACGTCAACAAATGAATGCATTATATGTAATATACAAATACTTGGAAATCAAAAATGGAAACATTCCAGTAAGACCTATTACTATAATATTTGGAGGAAAAGCAGCTCCAGCATACACAACTGCAAAAAATATTATACATTTAATCAAATGTCTACAATCATTAATTGAAAATGATCCTGAAGTATCTAAACACTTAAAGGTAATTATGGTTACAAACTATAACGTAAGTTATGCGGAAAAACTAATACCTGCATGTGATATTTCTGAACAAATTTCATTAGCATCAAAAGAAGCAAGTGGAACTGGAAATATGAAATTCATGCTAAATGGTGCAGTTACATTAGGTACAATTGATGGAGCAAACGTTGAAATTAGAGAACAAGTAGGAAATGAAAATATCTTCACATTTGGTGAATCAAGTGATCAAGTAATTAATCACTATAACAATCATGATTATGTTGCTAAACATTATTATGAAAGACCAAATATTAAACGCTTAGTTGACTTTATAGACAATCCAGAAGTTGTAAAATATGGAGATATTAAATGTCTACAAGATCTAAAGAATGAATTAATTAATAAAGACTGGTTTATGACATTATTAGACTTAGAATCTTATATTAATACTAAAGAACATGCATTCAATAGATTTGAAGATAGACTATCATGGAGAAAGATGATGCTTGTAAATATTGCAAAAGCAGGATTCTTCTCAAGTGATAGAACAATTTCTGAATACAATAAAGACATTTGGCATTTAGATAGGTAAAAAAGATTTAGCTCATTTTGAGCCAAATCTTTTTTTGTTTAAAATTATTATTTTTCCTTAGCCATATATAAGATAGAAATTATAATTATTGCACTACCAACTAATTTATTAATTGATATTATTTCATCAAAAAACATTTTCCCAAATATTAAAGTCGAAATAGGCTCAATCATACTAAGAATACTAGCCATTCCTGAACCTATTAATCTTATTCCCTCTTTTAAGCATATAACCGCAAGAAAATTGGCTAATATAGCAACAACAAACATTAAAACATAAGATTTTACAGGTTGATCTAATATCATTTGATTAAAAAATAAATTAGATATAGAAAAAGCAACAACCAAAACAATAGATAAATAAAAAGATAATTTCATTCCATTCATCTTTGATAAACCACTTTTATCAATATGAACTACATAAAATCCAAAAGTAACACTACTCATTACCGCAAGTAATATTCCTTGAATCTTACTTACATCATTAAAATCCAAAAAGAAACTTATACCAAACACAGATAAACCTAAAGTTATCAATTGTTTTTTACTAATATTATCCTTATAAAAAAACTTAGAAAAAAGCATTACCATTACAGGATATAAATAATGGATTGTTGTTGCACTTCCAACACCAATATAATTATAACTACTAGACAATGTAAAGTTAGTAAAAACTGTTCCAAACAATCCTGCATATAATATATTTTTAGCTTCATCAAAAGTAAGCTTAAAATCAACCTTATTTACAATCATAAAAAAACCTAAAACAGGTATTACTAAAAACCCTCTAAAAAAAGTTAATGTAAATGGATTGTTACCCAATAAAAAAGAATAATAACTCACTACAGGAACAAATCCATAAAACAAAGCTGATAATATAGTAAGAAAAATACCCTTGGTCTTCATTTGACTCTCCTTGTCTTAAAGACTATTCTACAACATTCTAATAAATAAAACACAAACATATTGTTTTTTTTATATTATGTGTATATACTGTATATAACAGATATATACAGAAAGGATTAAAAATGAATATAATAATTTCTAATACTTCTAAAGTTCCTATATATGAACAAATAAAAGAACAAATAAAAGAACAAATTATAAATAATCAAATATTAGAAAATGAACAATTACCTTCGATAAGGCAGCTCGCAAAAGATTTAAAAATAAGTGTTATTACAACTACTCGAGCATATAATGAACTTGAAAATGAAGGATTTGTCACAAGTGTTGCTGGTAAAGGTTTTTATGTTATGCCAACTAATAAAGATTTAATAAAAGAACAAGCATATAAATCCATAGAAGAACACTATTTAGAAATATTAAGATTATCAAATTTAGCACAAATAGATAAAAAAGAACTACAAAATATATTTGAAATTATAGAAAGGGAATCTACTAATGAATAGTATTACAATTAATAATTTAGTTAAAAATTATGAAAAATTTAAATTAGATAATGTATCTTTTAATGTAAACAAAGGATATATTACAGGTTTTATAGGACCAAATGGTGCAGGTAAAACAACTGTATTAAAATCAATTTTAAATTTAATAAAAAAAGATTCAGGAGATATTAAATTATTTGATAAAGATTTAGAAACAAATACACATTTATTAAATGATGTAGGCGTTGTATTAGAATATCAATATTTTTCAAATGATTGGACCCCTATTGATGTAGAAAAAGCAATATCAAACTATTATGAAAACTGGGACAGTAATACATATATAAATTATTTAAACAAATTTAATTTAGATAAAGATAAAATAATAAAAGATTTTTCAAAAGGAATGAAAGTAAAATTAAAAATCGCATGTGCATTATCACACAATGCAAAACTATTAATATTAGATGAACCTACAAGCGGATTAGATCCAGTTGCTAGAGATGAGCTAATGGAAATACTTCAAGAATATATTAGTGATGAAAATAACAGTGTTTTGTTTTCAACTCATATTACAAGTGATCTTGAAAAAATAGCAGATTATATAGTTTTTATAAAAAATGGAAAAATCATATTTGATGGGGAAAAAGATGATTTAATAGAAAAATACCTTTTAATTAAAGGAGGTTTAAACAGTATTACATCTACAGAAAAAAAGAAAATTATAGGCTATAGAGAATACAATACTGGTTTTGAAGGTTTAATTAAATCTGAAGATAAAATAAACTTCAATGAAAAATTAATATTTGAAAAAGTGAATTTAGATGAAATTATTGTTTTCTTAAATAAAGAGGTGCATTATGAACAACATTAAGAATTTTATTAAACTTGATTATATTTCAATAAAACCATATCTAACAATTAAAAATCTAATTATTCTATTATTTATTGTTGGTATTATGTCAGTTTCAATGCAACAGATTTTCATTATTTTTTCAGCCTCTGTATTAATGGGCATTATTTATGTTTCTTATACATTTGCGACAGCTGAAATTAATGAAATGGATCCATTATACTTAACACTACCTAATTCTAAAAAAGATATTGTACTAGGAAGATATACATTTGTATTTATAGTAATGCTATTTACTATTCTTGCAAGCTTAATACTAGCTTTAATGTTTTCATATATCATAGGTTTATCCTTTGTTATTAAGGATTTATTATTAGTTGTCTTTGTAAATATTTATATGTTTTTGATGATTACTTCATTTCAAATACCTATTTACTTTAGAAATGGATATTCAAAAAGTAAAGCTATAGCTTTAGCTCCAATATACTTATTATCCTTTATTATCATTATTCTTAAAAAAATATTAGACTTATTAAAAATAGATGTTAATAAAATATTATTGTTTGTAATAAATAATCAATTTATTACAATTACAACATCAATATTATTACTAATATTTATAATGTTTATGTCAATAAACTTATCTATTAAATTTTATGAAAAAAGAGAATTTTAATTTATAATTCTCTTTTTATACATTACCTAAATAAACATAATTTAAATGCTTTTCAGCTATTTGTTTTAATTTATACATTTTATTTATATTTGTAGGACTACCACTATTCATTTTATATCTAGGAAAAAACCTAGATAAATGTAAAGGAATATCTTTATTTAAACTAGCAATCCATTTACACATATCTTCCATTTCTTCTTCACTATCATTTTTATCAGGGATAAGTAATGTAGTTAATTCTATATGGCAATAATCTTTAGCTATTTCAATAAATCTTTTAACCATCTCTAAATCACCATCAACACTTTTATAAAACTTTCTAGTAAATCCTTTTAAATCAATATTCATCGCATCTATATATTTACAAACACTTAAACAAACTTCCTCACTAAAACAACCATTAGTAACCAAAACAGTTTTTAAATTATTTTCTTTAAATAACTTTGCGATTTCCACTACATACTCATGATTAACTAAAGGTTCATTATAAGTAAATGCAATACCTATATTATTTTTATAACTTAAAGCTAAATTTAATAATTCTTCTTTAGTTTTATCTTTATAAAAATGATTCTTTCCACTATCCATTGAAATAGAATAATTTTGACAAAACGGACACTTTAAATTACAACCATAAAATCCAATAGATAAAATATCCTTACCACTATAAAAATGATAAAGTGGCTTTTTTTCTATTGGATCAAGTGCAATTGAACTAATTTTTTCCTTAACAACATTAACAATTTCACCATTAACATTGCCTCTAACTAAACATTTACCTCTAGCATTTTCTTTTAATTCACAATTATGAAAACAAGAGTTACATTTCATGACGAACAACCTCAAATCTCTCTAATGTATATTCATCATATTTAGATATTCCTGCTTTTCTTAACGCTATTTCAACTTGATATTCTACAGTATCAACACCTTCTAAATTAGGTAATAATAAACCTCTTCTAAACCCATCACTTACAATAACACCATATTTTTTTACATCAAGCTTACTAAAGTCATCTATCTCTTCACTTTCACCTAATACATCAACACTAATAACTAAATCCTTTAATTCATATTCTTTTACTGGAGAAAATCTAGGATCTCTACTACAAGAACTAATCGCATTAGATATTATTTCTTTTGCGATATTTTCTTTTGTAGGATTTATTGTACCAATACAACCTCTTAATGCTCCATTTTTATATATTGTCACAAAAACTCCTGCTCTATTATCTAAAAGATAATCACTTACATAACCAGGAACATCAATAACTTTATTATTTGTAACAAATTCTTCTATAGTATCTTTTGCAAGTTCTACATATTCATTAAATATTTCATATACAAAAGCACCATAACCAACACCAAAAGTACCTTCATAAGAAAGAAATTTACTTGTATAAGAATAAGCATCTAATACACCACCAAGCATAATAAAACACTTATGGCCACACTCTGCAGCTTTTCTTAAAAAGTCTTCATCAAAATCAATTAACTCTTCAAAATTTGCCTCTTTCAATAAGCTAACAACTTTTTTATCATATTCTAAGCCTTCCTTAGAAATACCATAAGGACCATCAATCTTTAACTTATGAGACATGTCTCCACTTGCGATTACCACAACTTTTTTATCTAAATTATTTATTGCTTTATTAATAATTTTTCCAACTTCATAATGTGTTTTATTATTTAAGCCAGATATTCCAATTCTTACAAGTTTATAGTCATTATATTCTTGATTAATAAAATACAAAGGAACCATAGTACCATGATCTAAATCACTATATCCTCCTATTTTACCTAAAGGAATATTTTCTTTTTCAGATAATTTTATTATTTCATTTACAAGTTCTTCATCATAATTAACTTCCATACTTACATCAACATTAAACCTTCTAAAAGAACCATAAGCACTACTTCCTTTAGAAATATTAATATAATCATGATACATCGCATTATGACTAGATATTACAACTATAGTATCAGGTTTAATTTTTTTAACCATTTTAGAAACAGTAATAAATGAATTGTATGTTTCTTTGATTTCACTAACTCTATCTTTTCCTATTTCAGGGACAACAACAGGAGGATGAGGAAGTATAGCAGCTAATTTAAGCTTCATTAATTATATCTATATGACACACCTTCATTGCGTTTAATGCGTTAGTATGACTCTCAACACTTACCCCTGCACAACAAGATGCATCAACTACTATTTTTACTTCAGGAAAACTAGCTTTAATAAGTAATGCATTAGAAATTACACAGATGTCAGTACATAAACCAACTATTTCAACTGATTCAATATTTTCTATTTTCTTTAATTCTTCAATAAGTTTTTCACTTCCAAAAGTTGGTTTTTCAATAACTCCACCTTCAATTAAAGGTTTAATTTCATCTATTATCTCCCAACCCCAAGTATCTTTAATACAATGCTTCACAGGAAGTTTTTTTCCTTCCATTGTTTCTAAATAATCATCACCATGAGTATCTTTTGTATAAAGTACTTTACCATCAAAATTCTTAATTTTATTTACTACATTATCAACAATTAGTTTAGCTTCACTACTAGCTAAAGAGCCACTCACAAAATCATTTTGCATATCAACTACTACAAGTACTTTCATAATTATTTACCTCCTTATTTTAGTATAAAATTAATAAAGCCTTTTCCTTTACTTGATTCTACTTCAATTATAGCACCATTAATCATAGTCATTGAAGGTGAGGAATGCCCTATATCAACATCCATCAAATATGGTAAATCACCTATTGCCATATTATAAGCATCCTCATATGTCATCTCTGTAAAATTACTATCAAATAAAACTCTTCCAAATAATATTCCATTTGTATATTTAAAATATCCTGCAGCCTTCATTTGAAGTAATGTTCTATATACATTTTCACTAGACATCGCAAAAATATCAAAATACCATATTATCCCATCATCTTTATATTTATCATTAAAATTATCCATATCGATATAATCAGTACCAATCATATCCTTAATTACATCTAAACATCCACCAATACATCTTCCCTTAAACTTAGTTTCTTTATTATTCCCCTTCCAATAAACAGGATGGATAAACATTCTTTCATCACTTAAAAACCCTTCTTTATCTTCATATAATTCATAACTATATTGTGTAATTAAATCACCTTTAATAATAGATAAATTATCTTCACAATATTTTAATTCTTCATATGAACCAGCATTTAATCCATAAATGGTTGCTATATCTAATTTAGTAGTAATCATTAAACAAACACTAGTAGGATCTGAGTATCCCATAAACCATTTAGGATTTTCTTTAATAGTTTCTAAATCAATATAAGGTAACACCTCATAACAAAAATCCCCTCCAGCAGCACACATTACCATATCAACATCTTTATCTTTATAAAGAGTTTTTAAAGCATTAGCACGACTTTTAGCACTGCCTCCTCTTTCATCATTGATTCTTACATTTCCTTTTTCTTTAATCTTATAACCATTAAATCTTAAAATATCTAAAGAAGCATCATATTCTTCTAACTTCTTTCCAACTCCTGCACTTAGTGCACAAACACCAACAGTATCATTTTCTTTTAAAAACTTAGGATATTTCATTATTCCCCCCCTATAAAATATATGTCATTATTTTTGGCAAATCATAAACTGTAATAATTCCTTTAGGAAGTTCATTATCTTTACCGTTTTTTGTGATTAATATTGCGGATAAAGTAACACCCTTAACTAAATAATCCTCAAAAACTCTTATTACATCTAATAAACTTCTATTTTCATCAAAGAAAATAACCCTATGAGTACAATCCTTACAATCTATTAAATATTCAATTTTATCATTATCACAACCACTAATTGCCCATCTAGCAACCATGTCCATAGTCAACAAGTTTGCAAATTTCTTATTACTATAAACAGGAATTTTAGTACTATCTAATTCTTCCATAATATCAAATGCTTTATAAACACTATCCGATGGTCCAACTATCTTTACAGGCTTAGACGCAAAATCTAATGCCTTTTTATCTTGTTCTAATAAATTTGCAATATTTTCAATGTTTTTTACTGTGTTATCTGTAGGTTGAGCCAATATCTCATTATTATCATCTCTTTGATGTATTAAAACATTTCTTAAATCAGCATAATCTAATAACTTAGTAAAATTGTTTTTTACAACTATATTCTTTTTACTACAAACATCAACTAATTGATGAAATTTTAAATACCTATTAATACTTGCGATTTCTTTTAACCTTTTTTCAATTCTTACAAAAGCATCAATAAACTTATTAGCATTATCCATATGTTGCCTCCTATATCTATTATAAGTGATTTTTAAAGACAAATAATGTAGAATTATATCAAATGCGGATATACTCTAACTGGTAAGAGACTATCTTGGAAAGGTAGCGTAGCTTAACGGCGATAGAGGTTCGAGTCCTCTTATCCGCGCCATATATAAAAAACATCGCTAAAATTAGCGATTTTTTATTAAGGATAAAATAATTATTCTCTAATAAATATGTAGAGGTATTATAAATGAATTACTACATATTTAAATTAATAAATATTGTTATACGTATTATTACGTGCTATTATTTAAGTGAGGTTAATAAGTATAACCTCTAAAGAAATAATTAAACTACTAATTAAGAATGGATTTGTACAAATAAAAGGTGGAAAAGGATCGCATCGTAAGTTACAAAATCCAATTACAAAGAAAACAATAATAGTGCCTTACCATAATAAAGACTTAGGTAAAGGTCTTGAAAAAAGAATTCTTAAAGATGCAGGAATAATAAAATAATTTGTTGTTTGGGAGGTATTAAACATGTATAAAATTTCTTATCCAGCAGTATTTTTTAAAGATGAAAACTCTTTTTGCGTACAATTTCCTGATTTACCAGGTTGTTTAACAGAAGGTAAAACACTAGAAGAAGCGTATTCAATGGCTAAAGAAGCTTTAGGTTTATATCTTGATACTTCTAAAGACATTTATAATAATGAATTTAAAAAACCAAGTAAACTAGCTGATATAATAAAACAATTTCCAAATGAAATTGTAATGTTTATTGATTTTGACTCATTAGCTTATGCAAAATTCACTAAATCAAAAGCAGTAAAAAAGAATTTATCTATTCCTGAGTGGTTAAATGAAGAAGCTACTAAATACAATGTAAATTTTTCACAAATACTTCAAGAAGCATTAATTGAAAAATTAGATTTAGATTAATTCATATAATTCTATTAAAATGATCCCAAATACTCTTTTGCTTTTTTATATTTCTCTAATCTTTTAAAATCCTCTTTATCAGGTCCTTTTATTCTAGAGATATCACTATTATGATCTAAATCAGCTAATTTTACTTTTGTCGCAATTTTATTTTTAGATACAGTTTCTATATATTTACTATAATCTTCATCTTCACTTCTAGTAATTGCATCTAATGCTTCTATTATGTCATTACTAAACCCATAATTTTTTATATCATTTAATGTTATTTCAGTATCCTCTATTACATCATGTAATAAAGCAACTGTTTTTTCTTTGATTGTTTTAACATTACAAGCAACGTGTAAAGGATGAAATATATAAGGCATTCCACAATCATCATATTGACCTTTATGAGCATTTATTGCGATTTCTAAAGCTAATTCAAGCATTTTTATTTCATTATTCATATTGTTATCTCCTGATTTCATTATAAAAGGTATCAAAAATATTGATACCTTTATTTTTTGCTTATAATTAAAAACCTAAATCTATTTCTGAAAATGGAATCGCGTCTTGAGGAATTTCTATAGAATCTATTTTTCTAATATTTTCAACTAGAATAACAACTTCATCATCTTTATAAAATTCCATTTTAACAACTTGTTTTTCTTCTACATAAATTTTTAACGTTTCAAGTTCTGTATCAGATTCAATTATTTCATCTGTCATTTTAGGAGCTTCTACAATTAAAATATTCTTTTCTAATTTAAATTTTTCTGGAGTATCTGCCATTTCTTTCGCAAGATCAAACACTTCAAAGAAATCACCAAATTCTTCTACATCTTGCGGAGCTAAATCATCTACAAACCATTGACCAGAAAAATCAATATAACCTTTATTGTTTCCAATATCTGCGATAACTCCAAATGTTTCACCATCTTCTTCCATCGATATTTTAACTACTTTAGCACTAATATCAATTTCCATATCCATTACTGTTTCTTCTTGAAAATCAGTAACCTTAGCCGCAATACCTGTATTGCCTTTATATGTTTCTTTTAAATCTTCTAACACTGGTTTAGGTGAACTACATGCTGTTAAAGTTAAAGTAATAAATAACACACTTAAAATTTTTATTATTTTTTTCATATCAATTCTCCTTTTTTATTTAGATTAATTACATCTCATCCACTTATAGCTTATCATTTTTTACAATCTAAATAAAATAACTATACATACTTATCTTTATCTAAAGCTTCATCATAAGCAATATAATTAAGTATCTTCTTAAATAAATTTTCCATTGATCCATTAGTTTCATAATTAGCTTCACACATATAATTAGCTCTACCATCATCAACTAACTTTTTAGATAAATCATATGTCTTTTTTACATCCGGATTAAATACAGCTATACTTTTTCCACCATATTCTTTTACAAGTTTCATACAAGGAACATCAGTCATTCCATCACCAACATAAATCATCCTCTTAAAAGGTATTGGTCTTTCACTATCATCTACATACTCATTTAGCTTTTCATCTTCATATTCATCTAATACACCTTTATTGATTCTAAATATATATTGAGTTTTAGTAGTATAATTCACAACTAAAGAAGGCCACTTAGCAACACCGTTAATATCATAATAATATCTACAAGCATATATCTTCTTAAAATACTTACTAATAGGACTACCATCAATAATTTCTTTCATTCCACTAGAAATAATATAATGCTCTATTTCTAAATCTAAAGACTTTCCAATTTCATTAATCCTATCAAACCAAGTAAGAACACCAGGAAAAAACTGAACATCCTTCCCTAAAATTTCAAAATCTTTTTTTCTTATAGGTCTTTCTGCATCATTACTTTTCTTAAGTAACCAAAATAAATATGCAAGAATACCATCCATATTATTATCAATTTTAAGTTTAGTAACCTCAGCCCAAAACTTCCCAGGATTATCATAACCAAGTTCAGGAATTAAACTATACTCCTGCATATCCTTATCAGTTAAAGTCTTATCAAAATCATACATTATCGCTACACGATTTTTCTTTTTATACATATTAAACCTCTAATAAATTTTTAATTGCCTCTACATAAATTTCAGTTTGAAGCCATAATTCTTCTATAGGTAAAAACTCATTTTTATCATGTATATGATAATCAACACCTAAAAATCCACATCCAAATGCAATACAATTATTAATACCTTTTGCATAAGTTCCTCCACCCATAGTTATAGGTAATGTTTCATTATCATTAGTAACTTTTCTATAAGCTTTAAGTAATGAAGAAACTAATGGACTATCAACTGGATAAAACAAAGGTTCTACTCCTTTCATTTCTCCAATATACCCATTTTCACTATCACTATTATCTTCTAATATTTCATTTATTTGTTTTAGTGTATATGTTACAGGAAATCTTATATCAAGTGTTCCAGTAATAACACCATCTTCCATTTTAATAATTCCATTATTCGCTGTTAAAGAACCATAATCATCAGAAATATTTAAACCATATCCTTTTCCATCATTATCCATTCCAATTTTTTCACAATAATAATCCACAAATGGATCTTGATAACCAGCACTTTTTAAACCAAATAATAAATAAGTAATCGCATTAACACCTAAGCTTGGTCTACTAGAATGAGCAGCTATTCCCTTAACATTAATAACTACATCATCACCATCTTCATTAACACTAAATTCAATATTATGATTATTAAAATAATCTTCTAATTTTTTACTACTATACGTATTTTTTTCAATCTTAATTGTACAATCATCACAAACAATATTTCTTGTATGACCACCATATATATCTTTTATATTTGTACTTTTTGAATGAAAATCTAAATGCATTATACCCTTTTCACCAAACACTCCAGGAAAACTACCATCAGGAGTAAATCCAAGATCTATATGTCCTTCTTTTTCTACATAATGTTTTAAACAATTAGAACCATTTTCTTCATTAGTCCCTAATATTAATCTAACTCTTTTATTTAAAGGAATATTTAAATCTTTAATAATTTTTAATGCATACATACTTGCTACAGCTGCACCCTTATCATCACTAACACCTCTACCATACATAACATCATCTATGATAGTAAGTTTATATGGATCAGTTTTCCAACCATCTCCAACAGGTACAACATCTAAGTGAGCAAGAATACCAATTACTTCTTCTCCTTCACCTATTTCCGCATATCCTATATAGTTATCAATATTTTTAGTCTTAAAACCTAAATTTTCACACTGTTTTAATCCTTCAAGTAGCGCATCTTTTGGACCTTTTCCAAAAAGCGCTCCTTCTATAGGATCAGACATTGTAGATTCTATTGAAATTAATTTTGAAAGATCATCAATCATATCTTGTTTATAATTATCTACAAACTTTTTTATATCCATAATTTTTCCTCCCCTTTATTTGTTCTAAGTGTACCATATAATAACTATTTCATAGAAATTTTTAAACCAACAGGGCAATGATCAGAACCCATAATATCTCCATATATTATAGAATCTTTAACCTTATCCATTAACCTATCAGACACTACAAAATAATCAATACGCCACCCTGCATTATTAGCTCTAGCATTAAATCTATAAGACCACCAACTATATTCAACTTTATCAGGATATAAAGTCCTAAAAGTATCACTAAATCCTGCATCTAATAATTCGCTAAATTTCGCTCTTTCCTCATCACTAAATCCAGCATTTTTTCTATTAGTACTAGGATTTTTTAAATCTATCTCATTATGCGCCACATTTAAATCACCACAATATATAACAGGCTTCTTTTTATCAAGATTAACTAAATAATTTCTTAGTTCATCTTCCCACTCCATACGATAATCTAACCTTTTAAGTTTTTCTTGAGAATTAGGAACATAAGCATTCACAAAGTAAAAATCATCATATTCTAAAGTCATAACTCTACCTTCATCATTATGAATATCTTTTTCAAAATCATAAGAAACATTTATTGGCTCTTTTTTTGTAAAAACTGCAGTACCAGAATAACCTTTTCTTTCGGCACTATGAAAATATTGATAATATCCTGGCAAATCAAGTTCTAATTGATGTGGCTGCATTTTAGTTTCCTGTAATGCAAAGATATCCGCATCTATATCATCAAAAAAATCCATAAATCCTTTTTTAACTACAGCTCTTAATCCATTTACATTCCAAGATATTAACTTCATTTTTTAACACTCCTTGTTTGTAATTTCAACCAAGTTTTTTCTTTACTATCTAAATAAGGACTAATCTTATCATAAACCATCTTATGATACTCATTTAAGGTATCTATTTCTTCATAAGTCATTAAACTTGTATCAACCCCGTCTAAATCAATTGGACAATATGTAATAGGTTCAAAATACATAAATTGACCATATTCATTTTTAGCTCCATTTAATGCAAGCATCTCATTTTCAATTCTTATACCAAGTTTATTAGGTATATAAACTCCAGGTTCATTAGTCACAACCATACCTTCTTCAATTACTGCCGCATGTTTTGCATAATGCCATGCAATACTTATTGGACCTTCATGTACAGACATTACAAATCCAACTCCATGTCCTGTACCACATTGATAATCAATATCTTCGTTCCATAAAGGTCCTCTAGCTAAAATATCTAAATTAGCACCAGTAATTCCATATAAAAACTTAGCTCTCATTAAAGATAACATTCCTCTTAATACTAAGGTATATAATTTCTTTTCTTCATCAGTTATCTTACCTAACACAATAGTTCTAGTAATATCAGTAGTACCATCATAATAAGTACCTCCACTATCAACTAGTAAAAATCCTTCATTACTTAAAGTCGCATTACTTTCTTTACTAGCACTATAATGCATCATTGCCGCATTACCCTTATAAGCACTAATTGTATTAAAACTAGGCATAATAAAACCTTCTTGTTCTCTTCTTAATCCTTCAAGAACATCAGCTACTGAAATTTCACTCATTTCTTCTTTTCCAATATTATTTTTTACATAATAAATAAACTTAGTCATCGCAATTCCATCTTTTAGATGTGAATTCCTTAAATTTTTCATTTGTGTTTTATTTTTTATAGCTCTTAATGTACCAGTAGTATTATAACTATCAACTATAGTATTACTATCATTAATAAAACTAAATAAATAAGAATTTAATTTAGACTTATCAATCCATACCTTTTTATTATTAAGATTTCCTAAATCATTAGAAATATCATCATAATTTTTGATAATCACTTTATTTTTATCTAGTTCTTTTTTACTTCTATCATCTAATTTATCACTATCGATATATAAGATAACATCATCACCATCAATTAATGCATAACTATAAACTATTGGTGTATATAAAATATCATAACCTCTAATATTAAATAGCCAGTTAACATCCTCTAAAACACTAAAGATTAATGTATCTACATTTTTCTTTTTCATTTCTTCTTTAACTCTAGCTATTTTTTTACTAACTGATTCACCAGTATACTTATCATCTAAAAAGAAAGTTTTATCTTTAGGCATCAAAGGTCTATCATTCCATATTTCATTAACTAAATCCTTATCTAATACAATAGTTCCATTTTTAGACTTAATTAATTTTTCAAATGTTTCTTTCATATTTTGATTTACAACTTTTCCATCAAAACCTAAAACACCATTTTCACCTATTTTTGATTCAATAAACTTTGAAACAGTTGGAACTCCTTTTATTCTTTGTTTATATAGTTTAATACCTGTATTTTTAAGCTCTTTTTCAGCTTGCACAAAATATCTGCCATCAGTCCATAATCCAGCTTCTCTTTGAGTAACTACTAAAACACCAGCTGAACCAGTAAAGCCAGACATAAATTCTCTACTTTTAAAATAACTTGCGACATACTCACTCATATGATCGTCATCAGTAGGAACATAGTAAATATCAATATTATTTTCCTTCATTAATTTTCTTAAATCTTTAATTCTATCTTTTATCAAAATAATCACCTCGTGTCTTATTATATATTTTTTCACTCTTTTTTCATACTGCTTTAATTGATTCAAACCATCTTTTAAGGTATGCTTTTATTATTATCAAGGAGTTAAAATGAAATCAATTTTTTATTCTAATAATGTATCTTATGCGTATAATGCAAAATACATATGTAATAAATTAAATCATATTTCAACTGTAAGTGATGTCTATTACAACCACTTATTTTCATCATTCTTTATTGAATACGAAGATGAAAGTGAAATAATGGACTTTTTTATTAATAATCATATAAATGTAATTAAATTAAATTCAATTAACGAAGTAATACAAAACATTTCTAAAAATAAAAATAAACTAAAATATAAATCAATTATATTATTAATTTTATTTATCATTCAAATCATTAATTTATTTATTAATATAAATGACTCTTATCAGTTATTAATAGGTTTAATAATTACTTTGATATCTTTATATTTAAATAAAGATTATCTAAATGTAAATGTATTCAACGATTCATTTATGTTTATAGTATTAATAGTATTATCTTTATTATTTATTTCAATTAATTTACAAATATCATTAACACTAATCACATTTATTCTTTGTTCTATTACAATTTATAAATACATATTAGTCTTATTAAAAAGCAAACTATTTAAAAAAGAAGAAAATACTGAGACAAAAGCTTTAATAAAAAGAAATAATGTTCAATTAGAAGTAAAACCTCATGAAATAAAACCAAATGATATTGTAATTGTTAAAGACCAATACACACTTCCAGTAGATGGAGTAATTATAGATGGATTTACACAAGTAGATCAATCAATGTACACAAGTGAAATACCTATCGCAAATAAAACAAAACATCAAAATGTTATAGCAGGTATGATAAATCAAAGTGGATATATGGAATATCGAGCAACATCTACTAATGATGAAAACACAATAAACAAAAGAAATAATTTAATACTTGATGCTATATCATCAAAAAATAACTTAGGAAACTCATTAATTTTTTTACATACTTATTATCCTAAAATAATGATAGGAACATCAATAATATTATTCTTAGTTTTACTTATAAAATCACAAAATATTCTTGCATCAGTATCATTTCTAATTTCTCTATTAGCATTAATAAACTTTGAAATATTTGAATTTATAACACCTTTAAATGTTTATAAGACAATTATAGAATTATCAAAAGATGGTATATTTGTAAAAAACTCTAATACAATCGAAAAAATAAATGATTGTGAAATAGTAATGATAGAAAAAGTAGTATTAATAGAGGATGAACCTGATGTAAAAGATGTATTTATTTCAGAAGGAATTATTCCAAGTGATTTCTATCATGTTGCATATATCCTAACTAAAAACTCAAAAACAAAATATGCATCTACTATTAGAAACTATTTAAAAAATGTACACATAAGTGAAGTTGATCCTAAACAATTTCAAAATACTACTAGAAAACCTATCGCAAAAGAAGAAATATTTAAAAATTATAGATTTTCTACATATGAACAATTAAAGAATAAAAACTTTAATTTATCTAAGGTTGAACCATCAATACAAAGATTTTTATCTCAAGGTAAAAACTCAATTATGTTTACTTATAAAGATAAAATAATTGGAATCCTAACAATACAAGACATATTAAAAGATAATGTTACGTCTACAATAGAATCATTAATTAAACTAAATAAAAGAATAATTCTATTAGATAAAGAACAACCAGAAATAACTAAGTATTACGCAAAAAAGTTAAATGTTGCTGAATATCATTGTAATCTTACAAATCTTCAAAAATCAAAATTAGTAGCTTCATTGTATTCAGAAGGTTTAAAAACTGTATATATTTCAAATCCAATTAAAAAAATACCAGAAAATACAGAAGTAAATATTTCAATAAATTCAGGTATCAATTTTGATATTCATAATGCTGATGTTATTGTTGTAAAACCTAATATAGATGATGTATTAAAATTAATGAATAAAAGTAAAGACACTATATTTACTATTAATAATCAAATATCATTATTTATCCAAATATATGGAAGCTTAGTATTATTATCATTTTTATCATTTATTACATATATAACACCATATTTAAATATAACAATTATATATTTATTAACAATAAATTTAATAAAGAAATATAAAATAATTAATCTTTAATAAATACAATGTTATTTTCATCTGAAAATTCTTTATTATATTTATAACCTAACCTATCAAAGTTTTTAATACTATCAACATCTTTTATATTATTTTCAGCCATGTATCTAACCATTTCACCTCTTGCCATCTTACATAGAGTTCCCTTTTCAACAACCTTATCATTAATAAGTTCACCAAAAATAATATTTATTTTATTTAAATTTATTACTTTACTATATTCATTAGAAGCAAGATTAATTATTAAGTCTGCTTCTAATTTTTTTGTAATCTTTTCACTCCAAAATTCATAAAGATCTTTATTATCATTAATACTTAATCTACTTTGCATTTCTAATCTATAAGGAGTAACTCCATCAAAAGGTTTTAAAGCTCCATAAAATCCAGATAATATAATTAAATGTTTATCTACATATTCTAATTGTTCCTTAGTAAATAAAGAAGGTGCCATATATTGAAATTGTAATCCTCTATAAGACATAATTGCACAAGTTAAATTAGAATATAAATCCATATTAATTAATCTTTCATAGTTTTCTTCTAATAACTTATCACTACATTTCCAAAGAGACTTAAGTTCTTTTTTATTAAAGGTTAAAAGCTTTTCTTTTATTGTTTTTGACTCTTCAATAAAAAATGGTAATGATTTATGTTTAAAACTATCATTATCAATTACCATCTTTTTTGTAGGAGAAATAATTATTTTCATAAATATATATTAATACAATTATAAATCTAATACCACAGGTACAGATCTATATCCAATACCCATACGATCAACACCCATATCAATTAAATCTAAAAAGTGTTGTCTATCTCTAATAGCGCCAGAAGCTTTAACTTTACATCTTCCATCAGCTTTTTCTATCATAAAGCTAATCATCTCTCTAAAGCCACCTCTTTTATCGCCATGTAAACAAGTTCCTGTATAAAAACCTGTCGCTGTCTTAATAAAATCAGCACCTGCTTCTATACAACATTCAATTGTCTTTTCAATTTCTTCAAATGTTAATGCATCTGTTTCAAATATTACCTTAATAGGTATATTTGATTCATGACAAACATCAGCTACAGCTTTTACATCTTTAGTAACTTCATCATACTTGCCTGATTTAACCCATCCATAATTTAAAACCATATCAATTTCACCAACATGATCATATTCAGTAAGTATTTTAACTTGTTCAACTTTAGATCTTGTAGAACTTGTACCAAATGGGAAATCAACTACTGGACATAGTTTTGTTTCACTATCCTTAACATATGGATAACATAAATCCATATAAGCAGGATTAATACAAATAGTTGCACATCCTAATTTAACTCCATCCTTAGTTAACTCAACTATTTCTTCCTCGGTAAATTCAGGCTTCAACACTGAATAGTCGATGTACTTTGCTAGTTCTGATACTGACATATCAATAGCTTTCTTTTTAGTCATTATATTACCTCCTTATTCCATATTCGCATGACGACCAAACATTGTTTCAGAAGTCATGTTTTTAATTTCCATTAATTTTAAAATTGCAATATCCATAAACAATCCTTCTGATTGTTCAAATAAAGATCCCATTGGTTGAATTGATTTAATCTGACCTTCTTTAGCACTTTTTGGTGATGGTGCAGATATTTCAACTACTACATCAGCCATTTTTCCTATAGTAGATTGTGGATTAATAGTAATTAATGCAATCTTAGCACCAACTTCTTTTGCTTTAGTCGCATGATTAACTAAAGATTTTGTTTCTCCTGAACCACTACATATTACTAATAAACCTTCATCTGTAATATTAGGAGTACATGTTTCACCAACAACATAACTATTAACACCCATATGCATTAATCTCATCGCAAAACCCTTAACTTGAAAACCACTACGCCCTGCACCAGCACAAAACACTTCATTAGCTTCATCTACCAATTTTACAAATGCATCTGCATCTTTTTCATTAATTGAATTTAATGTTGTATCAAGTTCATTAATTATAGTTTTAACTAAATCCTTCATTTTAATCTCTCCTTAATTTGTTTTGCGGCTAAAACACGATCTGATGCATTACTAATAGCTCCACCTACCACAACTACATCTACACCTTCTGATACAATCTCATCAACAGTTTCAAGCTTTACACCACCAGCAACTGCAGTCTTTGATTTTGTAATAACTTTATTAACTCTTTTTAACTCTTCTAATGGATTATGACCTGTTGATTGAATGTCAAATGCTGTGTGAACACAAATATAATCAACACCCATATCTTCAAGTTCTTTAGCTCTTTCTTCAATATTATTAACACCAATCATATCAATCATGATTTTACCACCATATTTTTTAGCAGCCTTTAATGCTCCTTGTACTGTTTCATCATGAGTAACACCTAAAACAGTTACTATATCAGCACCTGCTTTAAATGCTATTTCAGCTTCAAGTTCTCCTGCATCCATAATTTTAGTATCAGCTAAAATTTCAAGGTCTTTATAACGTTTTGAAAATTTCTTAACAGGCTTCATACCTTTTTCAATAATAAAAGGTGTTCCTACTTCTACAATATCAATGTAATCCTTTGTTTCATCTAAAAGCTCTATACATTCTTTTAAAGTCAATGTGTCCAATGCAATTTGTAATTTCATTTTTATACCTACTTTCTAACCTGTGCTCTCATTAATATAACTGCTTCTTTTGATTCAATCGTAAATAAATCTACAGAAGCTGGAACTATAAATGTTTCACCATAATGAATCTCATAATCTATCTTATCTGTTTTAATTACACAAGAATCTCCTTCTACTAAATTCATCATTGAAACTACTTCATTATTATTTAAAGTTAATGATTTTTTCACATGAATTCTAGTTGTAACTAAATGCTGATCATCAGTTAAACCTGTTTCTTCTACTAAATTTTCTCCATCATCTAAAATTATTTTACTTTGATTAACTAAATATTTATTTACAAAATCTGTATTATTATCCATATTTATTGCTTCTTCACCTAAATCTATATGAGTAGGTCTAGGTAAACCATCTAATCCTAACCTTCCCCAATCCCACAATTTAAATGTGAATATATTAGGAGTTGTAGATATCTCTAAAACAACTGTATTAGATCCAGAACAATGAATTGTTCCAGGTGGAATTAAATAATGATCATGTTTTTTAGAAGGAAATACATTTACATATTTTTCAGCATCAAAAATAATCTTTCCTTCCTGAGCTTTTCTTAAATCATCAAACATTTCTTTTTTATCAACATCATTTTTAACTCCTAAATAAACAACCCCTCCTTCAAATGACTGCATTAAATAATATGATTCAGATTGTGTATATGCCATACCAAATTCACGCTGAATTAACTCCACTGGAGGATGAACTTGTAAAGATAAATTTTGACCTTTAACAGTATCTAAATAGTCAAATCTTATTGGAAACTCTGCGCCATATCTTTGATATACAAATCTACCTAATAAATCTAAAGGATAAGCTAAAACTAAATTTATTACAGGAGTTTCTATAACGTATTTTCCAAATCCTAAATTAATTGAATTTTCTTCAGGAACTCCATCAAATGACCATGCATAATTAGAATTATTTTCTTCTAAATTAAATTCTTCTTTCATCCACTGTCCTCCCCAAACACCTGGATCAAAGAATGGAACTAATCTAAATGGTTGATTTGCGATTATTTTTAACCCCTTAAAATAATCTGTTGAACTAATCATATTAATATTATTTTTAATTGCATTATCAAAATAATAGTCCATCTTTCTAAACACTTTTTTCTTTAATTTATTAGCCATTGGCCACTCAAAGAAATAACCTCTTTTAATTTTCTTTAAATTATCTTCATCATAATTTGAAGCATTAAAATTTGGCATTCCTTTTCTATATCTCATTTGAATTTCCCATCTAGGAACATCTACAAAAACCAAAACCCCTTCATGACTTAATAAACTAGCCCCAAACCCATATACAAGAACTTTATTAGAATTAACAATATCTTTTTTAGCTTCTTCAATTTTATCTTCATCCATAAAATCAATAATTTCACCAAAAAACTTACGACCTCTAACTCTATCTTTTGTAAGTATAGGTTTTAACCACTTATTCATTTCTTCTTCTGAAATAAATAAGTCAATAGTATTAATTACTTTATTAAATCCTAAAGATTTAAAAGACTCTAAAACATCATCACTGACTCCTGGAAATGTTTCAACAATTACTAAAGACTCATCCTTAAAAATGGATAAATCTTTATAAACCTTAGATGAATCTGATGAAATCTTTGTAGTAGGAAATTTATCATACATATTTTTCACCTTCTATTAAACCAAAATGAACTAAAGCATTATGAACTCCATGATGTTCTGTATCTTCAGTAATATATTTAGCAATTTCTTTTATATTATCAAGTGCATTTCCCATCGCAATACCAATTCCTGCTTCTTCAATCATTTCATAATCATTATTTGCATCACCAAATGCCATAGTTTGACTATAATCTATATTTAAATAATCACATATCTTAAATATACCTGTAGCCTTATTTATTGATTTTGGATTTAAATCATAATAATCTTGCGCAAATGGTACAAAATCATAATCTAAAAAAGAATCTTTAAATGTTTCTAGATGATTTTCATCAATATAAGATACTATTGCACTAGCTTCATTTTTTAAATGATGATTTCTTTCAGGATGGTTAATAATAAAATCATTAATTCCTAAATACTTAGTAATTATTTTTTTAAGTTTTCCATTTCCAGAATAAATATATCCTGCATCTTCAAATTGAAATAAAACTTCTGAATTAGTCTTATCACATAAATTAGTATATTCATTAATAGTTTCATTAAGAACAATACGTTTATATACAATCTTCTTATCATCATTATCATAAATAAAAGTTCCATTAGAACAAACATAATAATCAAAATGAACTCTATCAATAATTGATTTTTCTAATGCATACATTGCCCTTCCTGTCGCAATCGCTACTTTTATACCTTTATTCTGTAATTGATGTATTGCATCAATTGTTGAATCTAATAAAATTCTACTTGATTTTGTAATTAAAGTTCCATCAACATCAAATATCACAAATTTAATATCTTTCATATACTTATCTCCAATTAAACCCATACCATGTTTTCTGGGGCATTTTCTATATCATCAATCTTATTACAATAAATCTTGTCAAAAGCATCTAACTTATCAATTGTACAAAAACCAATCATTTCAATTTTTGAATCATCAATTATTAGATAAGAGTGCAATGCTTGCCTTTTAGCTTGTTGTTTTATTACATTTGTACCTATTTCAGCTGTATACCCCATATTATTTTCAAATGATACTCCTGCACAAGATATATAAGCCGCATCAAAATTAAAAGTTGAAAGTTGAGCAGTCGCAATAGGTCCCATTGTCATTTGATATTTATCTAAATAATCTCCTCCTAAACAATAAACATTTGCGAAAGAATTTTCTAATCTTTGTAAAAACAAAATACTATTAGTAACAATATTTATATCTCTATGAGCTAATAAATCAGCTAAAGGAGCAAGAGATGATCCACCATCTATAAAAATACATTGTCCATCTTGAATATTTTTACTGACTTCTTGAGCAATCTTTAATTTAATATCTATATTTACAAGGGTTCTATCTGAAATTTTGATTTCTTTACTTTGATTATAGATAGTCATTCCTTCACCTAAAATTGCCCCACCATGAACTCTATTTAATTTACCTTCTTTTTCAAGATTGATTAAATCTCTACGAATTGTTGATTCAGAAATATTTAATAAACTTGCAATTTCTTTAACCTGTATAGATTTATTTTGTTTTAATAAATTAAGGATAAAATCATATCTATCATTCTGTAACATCAAATCCCCCTTTCAAAATATATTGGTAATACATATTCTTTAATTAATTCTTCAACTTCTTTTTCTTGTATATCACTTAATAAAGCTTCATTAGTTAATAAATATTCTTTATTTAACTTTTGATATTTACTAACTCCTAACTGATGATACCCTAATATATCAACACGCTTTACACATTTTTTAATACTTTCAATAAAATTTAAACGTTTTTTTAATTCATCTAAATCATAATTTTCTTTATTAACTAAAATACATCTAATCCACATATTCACATTATTTTTATAGAGAAATTTAATATTATCCAAAATAATTTTATTTGAAACATTAGTAGTTTTAATATGCGTTATATCATCTATACTCTTTAAATCAACTAACCATAAATCAACATAAGGCAATAATTTTTTAATGATTTTTTTATCAACATAAAGTGCAGTGTCTATTGCAATATGGATTGAATAATCTTTTAATAATTTAATACATTCAAGTAAAAAATCACTTTGTAATAAAGGTTCACCTCCAGAAAAAGTTACTCCTCCTAAAGATTCTTTATAAAAATCAATATCTCTTATAACTTCTTTTACAACATCTTTAACACTTATTAATTCTCCTACAGGTTTTCCATCTAAATATGATTGGCTAAAATCAATCAATTCAGGATTAGAACACCACATACAATTTAAATTACAGCCCTTTAAAAATACAGTGCTTCTAATACCTGGTCCATCATTAATACTGTATCGCTGTACTTTTGATATTAATCCCTTCTTCATGCGCCATACTCATTTCTTTGAATTATTGCTTCTTGAGCTTCTGGTGTTAAAGCTACAAACTGTGCACAATAGCCTGCAACTCTTACTATTAAATCTCTATGATTTTCAGGATGTATTTGAGCATCTTTTAAAACTTTGTTACTTACAACATTAAACTGATTATGATAAATTCCTTTTTTAGCACTTACTCTTAAAAAACTGATAAACTTATCTATCTTTTCTTCATTATTAAGTAATTGATAAGAAATTCTAGTATTTAATAATTGACCTGCTGCAACTTTTTCATTTGGTAATACTGATACTGAATTTATTAATGCAGTAAGACCTTTACTTACTGTATTTTGAGTTGGTGAACACCCTTCATTAAGAGGACTTTGAGCTTTTCTTCCATCTGGAGTTGCACCAACATTTTTACCATTAGGAATATAAGAAGTAATATTACTAGTTGACATAGTATATTTTGAAATCTTTGGACCTCTGTTATATCTTATAGTTTTTACTCCATCAAGTAATTCAAGATATGAATCAAAAACATCCTTTACTATTAAGTCAACTTGATCACTATTATTCCCAAATTTTTCTACTTCTAAACAAGCTTTATGAATTTCTTCATCTTGCCAATTATTTTTTAAAGCTTCCATTATTTGAGAATAAGTATATTTTTTATCTTCAAAAACTAATTTCTTTAATACCATTAAAGAGTTTCCAACAACTGAACTTCCTATATTGGATTGTGAAACAACATCATATTCACAACCACCTTCCTTTAAAGTTTTTCCTAACTCTAAAGAATTGTGAATGAAAATTGAACCCAAAGGACTAGAATCATAAATTTCTAAAGACCTATCACAAACTCTATCACTTTCAAAAGATAATTCTGAATAAAATGCCAGAGCTTTCTTCCAATCATTCCATAATTCTTCATATGATTTAGGTTCTTTAGATAGTTTAAATAATCTTATATTTGTATTAGGATCAAAACCTCTATTTAAAACAATTTCTAAAATCTTACCCCAATTCATATAAGTCATTCCAGTAGCTCTATGACCATATTTTCCTTGTACTCCTGTTTCAACACACCCAATAGCAACATAATCATATGCATCTTCTTTATCAATCCCTAAATCAATTAACCCTTTAATACAAGTAGCATCATTAAACATTGAAGGCATACCACAACCTGTACGAATTAATTTAGACGCAAGAGATAATATTTCTTTAGGTGACTCTTTATGATAACGCATAGAAAAATTAGGCTCATTAAGTCTACATAAACCCATAGCTTCAACACTTAAATAAGTTAAATCATTAGTACCATCTTCTCCACTAGGTAATAAGCCTCCAACCATTACATTTGTATAAAGTGGATAACCTTGTGAAAAAAGTGTATGACCATTACTACGAATCTTGTTAAGTGAATTATTCATTATAAAGAAATGAGTAATCAGCTCAAGTGCTTTAGCTTTAGTTAATACACCTTTTTTAATATCGTTTTGATAATAAGGATATAAGTATTGATCAATACGACCATAACAAAATGAGTGACCATTACTTTCAATCATTAAAAATACATGATTTAAATAAATAGCTTGTAATGCCTCATGAAAAGACTCACATGGTCCATCAAGAACCTTATTAGCTATTTCACTTAAATAATATAATTTTTTATCATTATTTAATTTTGCTTTTTCTTTAAAGTAATTCGCAAATCTTTTTGCATAATTTAATCCAGCAATAAGTGTCATTTTTGAAGCATTATAAAAATTAATTTGATTATCTGATAAATCAGGATTTTTTAATTTTTCATTAATTAAATCAACCATTCCAGAATAGCCAATTTCTAATAACCATTTATGGTCACTTACAATATGACCATCTCCAGAATTTGAAATTCCTCCTCTATGAAGTACCTTTTGTTTTTCAGCCAAAAGATTAATTTGAGGAATATTATTATTTACATTATCTTCATGTGTTTTATTAATCCAATATTTCCCAATTTCTCTTAAATCTTTCTTTACTTCATCAGAAACATTAAATACATCACCATCACGATATTCAAAGCTATCTACCTCATCAAGTAACCACTTTATAGAATATTCAGGAAAAATTGGAGCCGCAAAATTTCTACTAGCTTGATTTCCAAAAATTAGAGAATCATCTAAATGATAAATAGACATATCATTTAATGTTTTACTTAAACCTTTAGCTTTTCTTAAAATCATAGGTTCTTCTTCAGTTTCTTTAAAAACTTCAGTATATATTTTAGCTCTTTCACTACATAAGCTAGCCTTTCGATTTTGCATTATCTTCCTTAATCTATCAATTCTTTTAAAATCAATAGTATCAATATTGTCAATTTTCATTTCTAGTAATTGCATATCATTATCCTTCTCTTATAAAAAATTATAGCTTTTTTAACATATACATACAAGGATTTAATGAAGATTTTTGAAAGATTTTGCTTATTTTTGATAATTTTTGATAATTATTTTTATGTTATACTTTATTAGAGGTTTTTAATATGAGATTAGGATTTTTAATTCAAACAGACACACTTGAAAGACAAACAATTCAATTAATACGTGCACTTACAAATAATAACCACGCCGTTTTTATAATAATCAATGATGATAAAGATCGACAAGAAGCTTTTTATAATTTTTCTACGAGTCGATTAATTCATATTGAACAAGACTTACCATATGCTAATATAGGTGATTTATCACTTTCTTATTTTTATCTACATATGATGAAAAAAGGTATTGAACAATATCGCATTGATTATTTTATTTCACTAGATCCACGTATGGTTCCATTAAAAAATGATGAAGAAATGATTTCTTTTTTCGAGAAATATTACCCACAAAACTTTTATATTATAGATAAAGAAAAACCAGACCCAAAAAGAATAAACAGATATTATCCTTTTACTAACTTTAAATCATTTTCCACAAATGCTTTTGTACAAAATTATTCTAAAGCTACAGCTTTTATACTAAATACATTAGGTATTAGAAGAAGATTAAATTTTGAAGTATTACAAGGTCTTCCTTATTTTGCAATATCAAATGAAGGAGCTAAACTTCTTATTCAAGATATAAGATTTATAACTGATTATTTTAAACTGTCTTGGTTCTGTGAAAAAACAGGTTTAATTACCCTGTTTGATAAACATTTAAAAGATACACAAAATGATACACAAATCTTTGATTTTAAAGATAATAATACCTTAGATAATTCAAGTAAAGATAATATATTATTTGGTGGAATATATTCAGAAAAAGAAGCAAAACTAGCAATAAACAAATATAAAAAAGAAAGTTAAATAACTTCCAAACAAAAACACTTCCAATTATTATTCAGAAGTGTTTTTATTTGGAAGAGGTTCAACTTTCCCATCATAAATATTTATATAATATTTAATTCTTCGCTTTGCATTAAAAAATGATACAAGCGATAAAATACTCACTATAAATGCAATTACAGTTGCAATATATAATATCCATCTTAATACTGTCCCAAATAAATTAGGAAGAAAAGTATCTGCATTATACAAAAACACAGATAAAATAATTAACATTGCACTAACACTAAATAAAACACGATTAAAATTTCTCATTTTAATGAGCATTTGGTTATCTTGAACAATTTGAAACTTTAATTGTTCTCTTTCTTTTCTAGTTAGCTTCTTACTCATATATCCTCCACTAAATTAAAAACCCTATGTGGGAAGTATAGGGTTTTTCTTTTTATTAGTAATGTAATTGTGGATCGAAGAATCCGATAAGAACTCCAACAAATGCGATCAAAATCATCAATAACATAACTGTTAATGGTTTCATATTCTTCTTAGCCATTAACCACCAGCATAGAAGAACAAATCCTATAGAAAGTAGCCCTGGCATAATACCATTAAGCTGACCTTGTAAATTTAAGAATACTTCGCCTTGTGCGTTTTTAAATTCTAATGGTGTTGTAATATTAACCCAAGCTCCATTAATTGCCCCTACAATTATTTGCCCAAGTAATACAACTGCACCACGAAGTGCTGTAGCTTGATCTCCAACAATAATATCTACTGCTGTACCACCAAGTTCATATCCACGCATGAATATAGTGTATTGGAAATAAATTGATGTAGCATTCCAAACTACTATATAGAATAATGCCCCGATAACAGATCCACCTTCTGATAGACCTAAAGCAACTGCTAATAGTACTGGAATATAAGTTCCAACAATTAATGAGTCTCCAATACCTGCTAGAGGTCCCATTAGACCTGCACGGATACCGTTAATCATTTCATCATCAACGTTTGGATCTCCATTAGCACGTGCTTCTTCAAGCCCAGCTGTAATTCCAACAACGATACAACCAATTTGTGGTTCAGTGTTGAAGAACGGCCAATAAGCTCTTAGTTTTTCACCTTTTTCTTCAGTTGTTTCGTATAAATCATCGATTACTTGGAATAAAGACCACATGTAACCAAATGTTTGCATATGTTCGTGTGTAAAGCAAGTTAAGTTACCATACCACCAGCGCCAGAAGGATGCATTTAATGCTTTTTTAGATACTTTCTTTTCTACTCTACTACTCATTAGATATCCTCCTCGTCATATTTACTGTGCCCACTTCCTGAAGATAGTTTAGCCATCTCCATTCTATAATGGAATAAAGCAAAGATAGCTGCAACTAAAGAAGCTGCCACTAATGTTAATCCTAAACTCTTAGAAATAACAAATCCAAATGCATACGGAATTAAATCAGATGCTTTGTCAACAACTGACTTTAATAGGATAGCAATTCCGACAGCCGGTAAAATGTTACCAACTGTAAACATTGTTTTCATAATAAGCCCATCCATTGGAAGTGCTTGTTGAATATCTGTAACAACAGATTGTCCATAGTATGTCATTAATACTGTAGGGATAAATGAAATTACAAAGTGTGTAATTAAAGGTAGAACTGCATCAACAATAGGTAATACTTTAAAATTGTTCTTTTCTAGTTCTGCCCATCCCCAGTGTTGCCAGAATAAGTTCATCATAGCAGTACCATAGAACATAACAGTTCCAACTGTACCAACTAGAGCTGCAATACTTACAGCAAGTCCTCCAGCTTGTTCTGAACCAAAATCAAGACCTGCCCCCTTAACTGCAACATAGGCTAAAGGAATGCCTATGTACGAAACAGCACGTAAGTCCGCTGCCACCGTACCTCCTGGCGTAACTAATGCAATATATAATACTTGCATAGGAATAGCAATTTGAATTGCCCCTGGAACATCTCCTAATATAAGTCCAACAAATAAACCACCAATTAAAGGTCTGTTTAATGTGTAGTTTCCAACTGTTGTACCTAAAGCAGCAGGAGTAGATCCAGCAAGTACACTCATTACACCTAGAAGAATCGCTTCAATTAGAGAAATTTGCATATTAAATCTCCTTTCATCTCTCTTTTTTATCTAAATTGTCTTTTAGCTTCCCACACTAAAATCCAAATTGAGACCTAAATTTAGACCATGTACCAATACTTGTTTCTGGAACTAAAGCAAACTCAACTTCATAGCCCGCATTTACCATATCTTCGATTGCTTGAGCTTCATCTTGAGTAATTGATTGGTTTCCACCAAGTTTAGTTGTTCCAGGACGATCATTTGCTGGTCCAACAATGATATGTTTAATATCATTTGGTACAAATTTTTTATCAACAAGAAGTTTTTTCATGTCAATTGGATCTTTTGTAATTAAAAAGTAGTTACGATTACTTTCAGTAATACGATCTTGTCTCTCAATAAACTCATCAATTGTCCAAATGAACACTTTTTTGTCTGTAGAATTGATAAATGAGTTTTTAAGAACTGGAGTTTTAGCAACACGGTCATTAACAATGATTAAACCATCACATGGTTTTTCCTTTGCCCAACGCGTAATTACTTGACCGTGAACCATACGGTCATCAATACGAATAAATGAAATCATAATATTATCTCTCCTTTTTTAAATTTCGTCGTCATCATCTACAACTTCTGTAGAAATCTTAAATTCGCTAATGCTTTCCTTGCCTTCAAATAATAGCATATCTTTTAGCGCTTCCATATCATCGATATTATCTTTCATTGTCATCGCTGTGATAGCTAAAGGCATGTTCATACCAGTAATTACTAAAGTTTTATCTATCTTGTTATAATCTGATAAACAAGCAAGCGCAGTAGTTAGCGGTGAGCCCCCTAAAATATCACACATCAAGATAAGCTCATCATCGTCTTGTAATTGATCAAGAAGTTTATTAAATTTTTCTCCAAAATCAACTGTAGATTCGCCGTTACGCAATGATGCAGATTTTAAATCTTCTTTTTCCCCTACCATCATTTCAACAGCACTTTGAAGTCCAGGTGCAAAATCACCATGGCTAATTAAAAATAAATATCTCATATCCATCTCCTATTATCCATATTCAACTTTTATAATACAATAAAATGTAAAGGCTTACAAGAATTTTTCCGCCCTATTTAACTCATCTAGTCTTTATAACTAGTATACAATTCTTTAATATTTGTAACTAAAAAATAAAGACCAACAATACCTAAGGCTATTGTTTGATAAGATTCTTGTTCTTTTCTAGCATAATAAACTACTCCTAAAAATATAATAGAAAGAACAAGCCTTAATACTATAATCCAAATCGGATTTTTTTGATTTTCCTTTATAGAAGCTTTTTCTTTTTCAATATTGTAATTAGCAAGCATTGTATAAGAAGGTAAATACCTCTTTTTTAACATTAAGTCCATTCCAACATAAACAAGAATACCAACAGCTACACTAATAACTGGATTAATTTTATAAGCTAATAATAAAGCACTTGATAATATTCCTGCAGTTAAACGGTTATGAAAAAAATTCACTATAACCCTATCTTTTTCGTGAACTATATATCCAACTTTCTTTTTCGAGTCATAATAAATTGTGCGGTTTCTTTTATCTAAGAAATACTGATTAAAATTACTAAATAAATTTTTCATTTTGTTGTCCTACTTAAAAGTATACTTCCATTTCCTTTGATTGTAAAACTATTTATTTTTGCGCTAACTAATAGATTTTCAGATAATTTTGTCTTAATTGTCTCAATTTCTAAGCCTTTATTTAATATAGTTACATACCAAGCATCATTTTCAATGTTATTTAAAGTAAATTTTTCATCTATATTTACACGATAAACTTCAAAATATTCATTTTGTGTTAAAGGAATCAATTCATTTTTAACACTATCATCACTAGAAATAACAGTTGGTAAAAGACTTAAATCAACACAATCAACTACTTGTTTTAAATGTAATTCTCTTAAATTACCATCTTTATCTTTACGCTTATAATCATACACTCTAAAAGTTGTATTAGAATTTGTACTAATTTCAATAGCTAATATATCTTTACCTAAAGCATGTAATGCATTAGCTGGAATATAAATAAAATCACCTTTTTTTACAGGATGATAAATCATCTTTTCTTCTATATTTCCACTTTCAATAGCTTCTATAAGTTCTTCCTTAGATTCAATGGTAGTTCCCGCCATTAACTTAGCATTAGGTTTAGCATCAATAATATACCATGCTTCAAATTTCCCATAATCATATCCATTATTTAAAGCATAATCATTATTTGGATGAAGTTGAACAGAAAGCCATTCATCTGCGTCTAAATAAGCAAGTCTTAAAACTTCTTCTTTATCAATATCACCAATTAAGCCTTTAGGATCTTTATCTAACAATTCTTTTAAGTTGGTATTTAAACCAATAACTTCATTTATACCATAAGGATGAAATGAAATTTCCCAAGATGTTCCACCCTTAGTGTCTTTAAGTCCTCTTATTTCATTAAGAATTTTTCCACCCCAAATAGTAATATCAGTAATTGGTTTTAATTGATATATCATTTTATACCCCCTAACCAATTAAAAATCTTGTCATAATTCATAATTATTAAAAACACTATTAAAGCCACAGAAGGAGCTAATAGCATTACCCAATAAATTCTATTAACTTTTTTTTCTAATCTTTTAAAACTATTTTTATCTAAGTAAAAACGATCTTCTCCTACAGGAATTATAACTTTTTCATCAATCATATTTCCAAAAGTATATGCAATCATTTCACTAGATAAAGGAACTTTTTCAAAGTCCTTAATTGTTAAAGCTGTACTTTCATCATAAGCCTTATAATTATCAAACACTGCCATAACTTGACGTCCGGCAGAAGTTCTAACATTCTCTTTTTTCGCCATTTTTACCCCTTATTTCTATTTGTCCATTATTTTTAAATACACGAACAGGAAATCCTCTTTCTTCAATTGTATTATAGTCATAACCTGCATTTTTACTCCAAATAGCACCCACACTTAAATCAGTTTCTCCTATATTTATAAGTCTATGTGCTTCTTTTCCATCAATTATATGTACTGATCCAGGTATTACTTTTTCTAGTACAACTTCTTCATTCCCATCCCATTTCAACAAAAAGCCTTCTCCACTTAATCCAAGATAAACTTCTCCATAACTTGAATCCGCATGAAAATGACCACGTGTTAAAACACACTCACCATCAACTGTTACAGGTTTTAAAACTGTTACACCATATTGTAAAGATTCATCATTATCTTCACTAATATTAATTGAATATACTTCATAAGCAATTTCATTATTTTCTTTAGCCATTTCACTATTTAAAAATACAGATGCAAGTTCACTTACTTTCTTAGTATATTTTTTAACACCTTCACCTCTTAAAATTTCTGATGAATTTAAAAATAATTGAGCCGTCGCTTTTTTTATCATTAAATACCCCTTTTTAATAATACCTACCAAAAGGTAGGTATTACAGTTATTATCCTTTAATTCCTTTCATAAATCTTTGTGTAATTTCTAATGGACGAGTAATAGCTCCTCCAACTACAACACAATGAGCACCACATTCAAATGCTTTCTTAGCTTGTTCAGGTGTATGAATTCTACCTTCAGCAATAAGTGGTTTATTACATTTTTCAACTATGTCTTTCATAAGTTCATAATCAGGTCCTGGAACTTTAGGTGGAACACCAGCATATCCACTCATTGTAGTACCTAAGAAATCAACAACATCTTGTACTGCAAGTGCATCTTCAATACTTGAACAATCCGCCATTATTAATACATCTGGATATTTTTCTTTAACTTTTTCAATAAACTGAGCAGGAGTTAAGCCATCAGCACGTTTACGTAATGTTGCATCAAACGCAATAATTTCACAGCCGGTTTCCATAAGTTCATCAAACTCTTTCATAGTTATTGTAATGTAACCATCATAACCTTCATAAGCACGTTTAATAATACCAATTACCGGAACATCAAATGCATCTTTGATTTGTTTTACATCAACAACTCCTTGAGCACGAATCCCTTTAGCACCTGCTTCTATAGCTGCTTTAGCCATAAGCACCATAACTCCACCTTCAGGTCTATATAATGGTTCTCCTTCTAAAGCTTGACAAGAAACTATTAATTCCCCTTTTAAATCATTAATTAATTTTTCCTTATTCATAGTCAAATCTCCTTTTGAAATATTATCTCATAAAATTAACTGTACGTATAATATCTTTACAATATTAACTTATTTTTTACCTCTTAAAATCATTATTAATGATACTTTTGTATCCCATTGTTTTATTCCTTTATCATAAAGTTCTATACGTTTATCATATTTTTTATTTATGATTTTTAGCATTTTTAAAATTTCTTCTTCATCTACTATTATAGGTTTAATATTTCTTAATGAATTAATCGCATCAAGGTCTGTCTGACGCCAAGAATTTATAATAGAACAAGCTAAATCTTTTGAATTTTTAGAATTATCAGGAGTAAGATTAATAGTTAAATAATCAGTTGAAACATGTTTAAAACCATACTTTTCCATAATTATAGGTAATTCTTTTTCACTTTTAGCATATTTACCTACATTATTATCTTGTATTATTTTTTTATTAAAATCTTCTACCCTATCCCATATTTCTTTTTCATAATCACTATTTGATAATATACAATCCGACATTATTTCTATACCTTTTCTCATAGATAAAACAATACAAATTCCACCTTCTTTTAAAACTCTATATTGTTCCTTAAAAAACTTAGATGGCTCAATATGTTCTTGAACAGTATTTGATATTACAACATCAAAAAAGTTATCTTCAAAAGGTAATTTAGTCGCATCAGCTTCTAAAAAATTAATATGAGGAGATTGCAATCTTGCATATTTTATAAAAGATGAATCTTGATCTATACCAATTATTTCTGAATCTGGATACCATCTTGAAAGAGACTCACTCAAAGCTCCTGGTCCACAACCTATTTCTAAAATACGAGATTTATCATCAATATTAAAAATATTCATATAACTATTTTTATACTCATCTGAAAATCTTAAACTTCGAGAAAAATAAAGTGTACCTATACCTTGTATATAATCAGACCAAATTGTATTCATAGTATCTTCCATCTAAAAAATGTATTATAACTTTCTTTAATATTATTTTAAATTAATATATAACAAATTAAAAAGAACAATCTTAAAGATTATTCTTTATAATGTTGAATAAATATATTCTCCATTTCCTACAAATTTAACTTCTCCATCATATGCAGGAATTAAAATAGTATCTCCTTTTTTTACATCTAAAGTATTTTCGCCTACTATTTTTCCTTCACCATCTAACATTGTGATAAACACAATTGTTTCTGAAGTGTTTTTCATAATAACTTCATCTTTTACTTGATAATGATAAACATTAAAGTATTCACAACTTCTTATCTTACTTACTTTTTGATTTTCATCATCAATTAATATTTCATCAGCTTTTAAACTCCACTCTTGAGGATTTAAATTAGAAACATCCATCGATTTATCTATATGTAATTCTCTTTCATTACCTAAAGCATCTTTTCTTTTAAAATCATACAATCTATATGTTACATTTGATTGTTGTTGGATTTCATATATTATAATCCCTTTTCCAATCGCATGTATAGTTCCTGGCTCAATAAATAATACATCGCCTTTTTTTACATAAACTCTATTTAATTTATCTGTAATACTTCCATCATTTACACTTTCAGAAAGTTCTTCTTTATCCATTTTTTTACTTACACCAGCATATAAAAATGACCCTTCTTCTGCTTCAACAATATACCACATTTCTGTTTTTCCATTATCATTTTCATATTTTCTAGCATATTCATTTCCTGGATGGACTTGAATACTTAAATCTTGTTTAGCATCTATTAATTTAATTAAAATAGGAAGATTGTCTCCGTCAACTTTTGTCCCAAGAATACCTTTATTATTTTCAATGTATTCTTTTAGTGTTATTCCATCAATCATAGAAGATCCATCTTTATGAGTTGATACTTCCCAGCTTTCCGCAACTATTTCCAAATTGCTTTCTTTATTATATTTTTCCTTAAGTTTAGTACCACCCCATAAATAATCTTTGTAAGCAGGTATTATTTTTTTAATTTCTTTATTCATTGTGTTTACCTCCATCATTATTCTAGCATGGATTAATAAAACTTTTTGTATTAAAAACACATAATCAAAAGAACAATCCTCTATGATTGTTCTCTACTTTCATTATTAAATTAAGAAACTGTATTCTTTCTATCAGGTTTCCCTGATTTATCTAAATCTATTCAATTTTTTAAAAATTCTGTGTCCATTGGTCTACCCTCTTATGCAGACTTTCTCTTTCTATTTTTATTTGAATCGTATTGTAGTTTTTTTGTCCGTCCTTAATTATTCTGCACATAATTAAGAACATGAATTAATATTCTAGTAGAATCTCCTTCATCACAAAATCAAACCTTTCCTTCTTATTATATTAACGTTCCTTTATGTACCTTTATGATACTATAGTATTTTTAAATTTGTAGTCTGTTAATATATCTATATTTATTATATAATTATTGTGTTGGGCATGAATGCCTTTTTGTTTATATGATACAAGATATATTACCTAAAATATTTAATAATCAATACATTGTCAAAGAAGCTAAAGACAATGATTTTATTGTACAATTTGAAAATAACGCAATTTTATTAAATACAGACAATAGTTTTATAAAATATAGTCAAATAAAAGATAAAGAACTTAAATTATATTATTTATTTTCAATCGATAATCAAAATGTATTTTTAACTAATTCAATTAAAAAATCCGATTTTAAAAAAGTAGAAATTAGAGAACTTAGATATTTTAATAATAACTGGGTTTCATTTGTTGGTATTACTGCTTATCAAATTAACAATTGGTTAATAGATAATAAGTATTGTGGAAGATGTGCTTCTTTAATGAATCATAGCATTAATGAAAGAGCATTAATTTGTAATAATTGTAACAATATTATCTACCCAAAAATAAATCCTGCAGTAATTGTATTAATTAAAGATGGAAATAGGGCTGTTCTTACAAAATATAAAAGAGGCTCAGGAAAATATGCTTTAGTAGCTGGCTTTTGTGAAATAGGAGAAACTGTAGAAGAAACTGTAAAAAGAGAAGTCTTAGAAGAAGTTGGTTTAAAAGTTAAAAATATTAAATATTATAAATCTCAACCTTGGTCTTTTACAGATTCACTATTATTAGGTTTTATATGTGATTTAGATGGTGATGATACAATAACTGTTGATGAAATTGAATTATCAGAAGCTAGATGGCTTTATAGAGAAGAAATCCCAGAATTTCAAAATAATACATCATTAACTCAAGAGCTTATAAGTGCATTTAAAAACAATAAAATATAAAAAAGTCGCTTATTATAGTTACGACTTTTTTACATATTTTACATTCCCTTTTTGGTGCCTTCATAATAAAGAGTACTTTAACATCAAAAAGGTTCATTTTTTTTTAAGAAATTTGTGATTTTAAGTAACTAAAGATGAAATCATCAATATCTCCATCCATTACCGCTTGAACATTAGTCTCTTCATAATTAGTTCTTAAATCTTTAACCATTGTATAAGGACAAAATACATAGGATCTAATTTGAGAACCCCACTCAATTGATTTTTGTTCACCCTTGATTTCATTTAACTTAGCTTTCTTTTCTTCAATTGCTTTTAAATATAACTTACTTTTAAGCATATTCATTGCACGTTCTTTATTTTTTATTTGACTTCTTTCAACTTGACAAGTTACTACAATACCAGAAGGTTTGTGTAAAATTCTAACTGCACTATCAGTTTTATTTACATGTTGACCTCCAGCTCCACTTGCCCTCATTGTAGTAATTTCTAAATCTTTTTCATCAATTACCAAATCAATTTCATCATTAAACTCAGGCATAACATCTACAGATACAAAAGATGTATGACGTCTACCAGAAGAGTCAAATGGGGATATTCTTACTAATCTATGAACACCTTTTTCCGCCTTTAAATATCCATAGACCATATATCCTTCTATAAGAATACTTACAGATTTTATACCTGCTTCATCACCAGCTTGATAATCCAATACTGTAGTTTTATATCCATGTCTTTCTGCCCATCTAGAATACATCCTATAAAGCATTTGTGCCCAATCTTGTGATTCTGTCCCACCTGCTCCTGGATGAAGTTCTAATATCGCATTGGATTTATCATAAGGCTCACTTAATAAAACTCTAATCTCAAATTCATCGAATTTTTTTATTAATGATTCATATTCTTCTTCAATTAATATTTTAAGCTCTTCATCAAATGTATCTTTTATTTCATTAAGAGATAGTTCTATATCTTTAAAACCATCAGAAAGTTTTTTATAAGTAGAAATCATTTCCCTATTTATATTAGTTTCTTGAATGATACTTTGTGCTTTTTTTGGATCATTCCAAAAATTTTCATCAGTCATTAAAACTTCATTTTCTTCTATTAACTTTTTTCTTTTATCTAAGTCAAAGAGATTGGCCAAGTTGTTTTAACTTAGCATTTATTTCATCAATCGTTTGTTTTAATTCATATATTTCCATTTTTTATCTTTTCCTTTGTTCCATTACAATTCTAACATTCATACAGAATCTAACTATTTCCATAGAAATATCCTGCATCATGCCTTCAAACATTTCATAACCTTCATTTACATACGCTTGTAAAGGATTATCCTGTGCATAAGACCTTAAATGAATACCATCTCTAAGTTTACTCATTGTATCAATATGATTTACCCAAGCTCTATCAATAATCTTTAATACCATAGCCTTTTCAATTGGTAAAACTTGTTTTTTAACTTCTTTTATTTTTTCTTCATATTCATTCCAAGCTTTTTCACTTAATACTTCAACAACTTCTTCTACTTCTTTATTGTCAAAAGTTGCTTCATCAAATTTTTCTTTAAATCCTAATTTATTTAAACTATCTATTAATTCAACACTATTTATAGTTGGTATTCTAGTTGTATAATCTGTATTATTTTCCACAGTTTTTCTTACAACTCTATCAAACATTTCTTTAACTATTCCATGAACATCATCATTTTCTAAGATGAAATTTCTTTGTTCATAAATAATTTCTCTTTGTTGTCTTAATACATCGTCATATTCAAGCAAAGCTTTTCTTCCATCAAAGTTAACACCTTCAACACGTCTTTGTGCAGAACTTATTGCCTTAGTAATTTGTTTTGATTCAATAGCTACATCACCTAATGATGCAAATAGACCTTCCATTCTTTCACTACCAAATCTAACCATTAAATCATCTTGTACAGAAACATAGAATTGAGAAAAACCAGGGTCTCCTTGTCTTCCACTTCTTCCTCTTAACTGATTATCTATACGTCTAGATTCATGTCTTTCACTACCTAATACAGCTAAGCCTCCAAGTTCAATTACACCTTCTTGAAGTTTAATGTCAGTTCCTCTACCAGCCATGTTTGTCGCTATTGTAACAGCACCTTTTCTACCTGCCTTCGCGATAATTTCAGCTTCTCTTTGGTGATTTTTTGCGTTTAATATTTCATGTCTAATTTTTCTAGATTTTAACATCTTGCTAATTAATTCAGAAGTTTCTACCGCAATAGTACCAACTAAAACAGGCTGTCCTTTTTCATTAAGTTCTTTTATCTTATTAACTAACGCTTCATACTTAGCCTTTTTAGTCCCATATACTGCATCAGGTAAATCTATTCTTATTACAGGTCTATGAGTAGGTATTTCATAAACTCTCATATTATAAATACTCATGAACTCTTCTTCTTCAGTTTTTGCGGTACCTGTCATTCCCGCTAGCTTATTATATAATCTAAAGAAGTTTTGATAAGTAATTGTAGCTAAAGTTGTAGTTTCTTGTTTAATGCTTATTCCTTCTTTTGCTTCTATTGCTTGATGTAAACCATCTGAATAAGCTCTACCCTTCATCATACGACCAGTGTTTTGATCTACTATTACTATTTCATCATTTTCTTTATCAACTACATACTCAATATCCTTAGCCATAATATAATTAGCCTTTAATGCTTGATTAATATGGTGAAGTGTATTTGTATGATCTAAATTATATAAATTCTCAACTTTAAAAGCTTTTTCAGCTTTTGCAACTCCACTTTCAGTTAACTGAATCGTTCTTCCTTTAATATCAATATCATAATCTTCTTTGCTTAAACGTTTTGCAAATCTATCAGCTTGTAGATATTGATTTGCGGTTTGTTTTTCTCCTCCAGAAATAATTAATGGAGTCCTAGATTCATCAATTAAAATACTATCTACTTCGTCAACTAGCGCAAAATTAAGTTCTCTTAAAACTCTATCTTCAACTTTAATTACCATATTATCTCTTAGATAATCAAAACCAACTTCTGCATTTGTTGTATAAGTAATATCACAAAGATACGCATTTCTTTTTTGTAAAGGCGTTAATTGCCTTAAGTTTAATCCTACAGTTAAACCTAAAAATCTATGAATATCTCCCATCCACTCAGAGTCACGCTTTGCAAGATATTCGTTAACTGTAACTACATGGACACCTTTTCCAGTCAATGCATTTAAATATACTGCCATTACAGATGTAAGTGTTTTACCTTCACCTGTCTTCATTTCCGCAATATCTCCACCTTGCATAACTGCAGCACCCATTAACTGTTCTTTATATGGATACTCACCAATTACTCTATAAGCTGCTTCTCTTACAGTCGCAAAAGCATCAACTAAGATATCATCTAAAGTTGCTCCATTTGCAAGTTTCTCTTTAAACTCTTCTGTCTTTGCTTTTAACTCTTCATCACTCATATTTCTATAAGTTTGAGATAAAGCTAAAACAGGTTCTATTTTTTTCTCTATTTCTTTAAGACGTCTTTTATCAACGTTAAATATTCTATCAAATATATTACTCATAAAACCTCCATTAACTGTGTAATTATACCATTATAAAACAAGTATACACAAAAATGTTGTGTAAATTATGTGTTAGTTTACTCATAAATCGCCCACATTTTTATAATTAGTAGAAATTGTATAAATTTTTATCTTTTTTACTTTTGGCTTAATTAATTTAACAGCTGCTCTTAATGTAGATCCTGTTGTACAAACATCATCTACTAAAACAACTTTCTTAGGTAATTTCATATCAATAATATCTATAGAATCTTTTATTTGTAATCTTTCTTTATAATGTAAACCAAGTTGTTTAACATTATCTTTTTTATATAAACAATTAATAATTTTCATATTTGTTTCTTCAAATATTTTAATTAAATGATTAAAGCCTCTTTCATTTAAACTTTGCTTACTACTAGGCATAGGAATAATGCTATAGTTAAAATATTTAATTTTAAAATAATTTAAATATCCATACAAAAATATCTTATATAAAGCCTCATCATAACATTCTTTATATTGTAATAAAGCCCTAGAAAAGTTTTCTTCATAAATATAACTACTATCAACTTTAATACCCTCAATATAAAATTTATTTTTATTTTTTATCCACAAGTTTCTACAACTAAAACATATTACATCATCTATAAAAAAAAGTTCATACATATTGGCCTTATAAGATAAATCATTATCACAAAGTAAACATCTACTCATAATTTGCCCTCTTACAAATATCTATACATTTATCTACATTTTCATTTTTACTACTACTTAAAAACAAACAATCTCCAT
Organism: Erysipelotrichaceae bacterium; assembly: GCA_012523895.1. Classification (GTDB taxonomy): domain Bacteria; phylum Bacillota_I; class Bacilli_A; order Erysipelotrichales; family Erysipelotrichaceae; genus UBA9076. The sequence goes on along the minus strand of JAAYSZ010000033.1, from coordinate 94,799 downwards.
AAGGATAATCAAAGCTTCTTCCAACCCTTCCACTCATTTGAATTAAAGAAGCCAAATCAAACACATTATGGTCACTATAAAAAACACAAACATTTATGTTTTCAATAGTCACGCCTCTTTCAAGAATTGTAGTAGATAATAAAATTCTTGTTTTTTTATTTTTAAATTTATCTATTATTAAATCTTTTTCTTCTAATTTACTATGACAATAATCTAAATCAAAAAATAATCTTAAAAAATTGTATAAACTTTCACACATTTTTATTGTAGGTACAAACACCAAACAATATTCATGTTCATTTAAAAAGTTAATCAAATTAATAACCATCATAATAAAACTACAAATTATAACTTTTGGAACTATTAAATCATATCCATGAGGTCTTTTATTTAGTTTTAAATGTACAATCGATTTATCTTTTATTCTTTTCTTTAAATAATTATCTATTGTTGCAGTTAAATAAATAATATTACCCTTACAAGATGTTCTTACTATATTTTTTAATACTTCATTTCCTTTATAAGGAAATGCATCAGGTTCATCTAATATTAAACAATCAAAAATTTTATAGTATCTATAAGCTTGATGAGTTGTACAGACTATTAAATCACCATCAATTTCACTTGTGCTCCCTTGACAAACAGCCACCACTTTAGAATTTTTAAATATTTCTTGTAATCTTTTGGACACTTCTATTACTACTTGTCTTCTAGGAATCGCAAAACAAACCTTTTTCTTTAATTTTAAATAATAAGAAATTGTTTCAATTACAATCTCTGTTTTTCCAGCCCCACAAACTGCTTCTATTAAAACATCATTATAATCAATGTTTTTAAGACACAAATCACTTATTTCTTTTTGTTTATCAGTTAATGGATAATTTAAGGTGTATTCATAAGCATCATCTCTAATTTCATTTAAAATAGAAACATTTAACTCTTCTTCAAGTAATACTCTTTTAAAAGAAATACACTTCCTACAATAATAACCCTTACTACCATAATAAAAATAGTTTTGATCTTCATTTAAACATCTAGGACAAAGCATTAAAAAATACCTCCTATAAAATATAGAAGATATTTTTATTAATCCTATAAATTTTCAATATCTACAGGTGTTGTAATCTTATAATTGCTTTCATCACCCGTTACTTCTTTAACTAATACATCACTATATTTTTCAACTAAACTAGCATCATCAGTACCAGTATAGTTATCATTAAATGCTTGTTTCATACATTTAAGAATCAAATCAGTCTTAAATGCTTGAGGTGTTTGTGCAAACCTTACTGTATCTCTATCAATAGTTTCAACTATATTATTATCAACAACCTTTTTTATTGTATCTTTTACAGGAATCATCACACAACATGCATCATTATCTTCCATCATCTTTATAACATCATCAATTATCTTCTTACTTACAAAAGGTCTAGCTCCATCATGAATTAAAACGACATCTTCACTTACTGCCTTTAATCCATTAAAAACACTTTCTTGTCTAGAACTTCCTCCTCTTGCAAGAACAATTTTCCCACTATAATCTTTTTTAATATTATCTCTATAATCATCAATATCAGTTACTACAATAACCTGTGCACATCTTTCATCATTTAAAAATTTATCCATCGTAGTTTCAAGAACAGTCTTATTATTTTTAAATTTATAATATGCCTTGTTGTAACCTAGATTCATTCTAGTACCAAGTCCTGCGGCCACAATAATAGTTGAATATTTCATTTTTCTATACCTCTATATAACTATACTACAAACCTTGTTTTAATGTTTAATCTTTTATAGAATTTAGATGAGGTAAAAATTATGATAAAAAGTGTGATTTTTGATTTTAATGGAACATTATTTGATGATGGAAAATATCATAAAGTAGCTTGGGGAATTGTATCTAAAGAACTTAGAGGCTATCCTCTTACAATAGAAGAAATGAATCATAAGTTAAATGGATATACAAATGAAAATATTCTTAAATATGTTACTGAGGACTCTCTTTCAAAAGAAGAGTTAATATATCAATCATCAAGAAAAGAAGCTATATATAGAGACATTGTAAAAGAAATTGAAGGTGGTGCAAAACTAATTGATGGCGCTACAGATTTCTTTAACTTTTTAATTAACAAAAATATTCCTTTTACTATATCAAGTGCATCTATAAAAGAAAATATTGATTTTTTTATAAAAACTTTTAAATTAGATTCTTTTTTTGATGTAAGTACTATAGTTTATGATGATGGCAGATTTAATAACAAAGGACAAATGTACAAAGAATCATTAAAAGTAATGAACTTTATCCCAGAAGAAACTTTAATATTTGAAGATTCAATTACAGGCATTAAAGGTGCTTATGAAGCTGGTGTTAAAGATGTAATTGCTATATATAATGAAAATTTATTAAATAGATATAAAGAATTTCCATTAAAAAAGATTGTTACAAATTATAACAATCTTTCAGATTTATTTTAGAATTGAATAATCAGTTATACCTAAATAATCTATATCATAAAAGAAACTCTTTCTTGCATTTTCAATGTTGGTAAAATCTTCAGTAGTACATGACTCACTTAATACTTCTAATTTAAAATCCGCAACACAATCATTTACTCTTCCTGTATCAGTATCCCAATAATATTCATATATTACATTTTGATAAACCATAAAATGCGTTTGTGTAGAAAATTTATAACTGTAGCTTACATCTTCCAAAGCTAGTGTATATATATCATCATCACTAGTCACAAATCCTATAGAGGTTAAATAATCTTTAAATTCATTTAAATTTGTAACTACAATACCATCAGTAACTGGTGGATCCATTTTAATAGTTATAAAATCATCTTCATTAGGTACATCTTTAACTTGTGCAGTATTTAAATCATAATAATCAATAGTTTCGCTATATTCAATTTCATAATCTTCATCATTTAGTTTTCCATTAACAATCGCAAAAACTTCTAATTTTACAATGTTTCCACCTTCAATTGTAACTTTATATTTATCAACTTTAACACTTTCTTTTATAAAAGATTCAGACATTACAGCATCAAAAAATATATCGTTTGATTCATATAATTTATTAGCACCTGCTTCAGTTAACTTAAAATTATATGCATTACTTTCATTTAAAACAGATTCAATATCTTTATCAATTAAATCTATTGGCTTTAATTGTGTATAAATATATATTTGATCAAGATATTCTTGATAAGTTAAATTATAAGCATATCTATCTCCATTTACATCTAAGAATTGTTTACCATCACTAAACCAAGATTCCATATTAAGATGCTGTGGTTCCATAACAAATTTACTATATGCATCAAATTTTGTGAAAACAAACTTACCATCAATAGTAGATATAAAAACATTAATTTTACCTTTTTCATCAAATGTATTTACAACCAATTCATTTGATACTTCAGAACTATAAGATTCTAATTCATTAAATTTTTGATATGCTCCTTGATATTCTTCAAGGACATTTTTTGTCAATGAATTATTTGACCCACAACCAACTAAAACTAACAATAAAACTAAAACTAATAATTTTTTCATATAATATCTCCCTTATGATTATTTATCAAAAACACTATAATCAATAATATTTGAATTATTTATATCATACATAAAACTATTTTTATTTACTTTCAAATAAAATATCTGAGAGTTGTTACACTGTCCTTCTAAAACAGAATCACTTTTAAAATCATAAACACATAAATTGATGTATTCATTATCATCATTTATTTCATAAGTATTGTTGTATCCATAATCTTTATTCCAATCATATACATACGTACTATTGTTATAGACATAAGAATATATTTTATTTTCAAAATCATAAATATATTTTGCATTATCATTTAATTTAATACTATAAGTGTAATCATCAATTTTAGAATATCCTACTTTTAATAAATAATGTTTGTAATCTTCTAAATTTTTAATACTATAAATACTTGTACTAGCATCACTTACGCTAAACTCTTCTAAACCATCAGGAATATTAATTATAGTAGAATTAATATTTCTATATTTAATATCACTAGAAAAATCTATACACATATATTCATTAATAAATTCACCACTTAAATTACCAATAATATTAATTCTTTCAATATTTCCATTTACAATATCAACAATATAACTAGAATTAATATCCTCTATCTTAAACAATTCATAATCATAACCTATATTATTAAATACACTTGATTTTACAAGTTTCAATGATCCTGATTTTTTTAAAACAAATTCATAAGAAAAGCCATCAATAATTGATGATTTTTTTATCTCTTTAATATCTTCTTTTAATAATTCAATTGGAATTATTGAATAATATAATTTTGTTTGATTGAAATAATTTTGAAGATTATCTTTATAAGATATTTTAAATCCTCCATTATCCATATAAACAACTTTATCAATATACCATGTCTTAATATTATCTAAACTAGATAAATAATAAGAACTATAATTATTACCTTCTTTACTTAAGTCTCCTAATACACTATGCTTAATGATTTCTAAAACATCTTTACTATCTTTATTTAATTTTCTTGAAATATTATATTTACTATCCATAGAAACATTAAAAGATTGAATACTGTTAAAAGAATTATAAGCATTATTATACTCGTCAAATACTTTTTCCTTATCTACACTATTACAACCAAATAAAAATATTAATATAACTAAAACTATTAATTTCTTCATATTTAACCTAACTAAGAAAAATTATAACATTTATAAGTAATTAAGTACTTAATCCTTTATTTAAATCTAATTAATAATAAGTCCCTTAATTGACCAACGCAATATTTTATCATAAGAATTTATAGATAATTCAGAGATAAGTATGATACCAGAATCTGTTCTAATTTCTATATAATGTTTATCTTCAGCCTGCGAATATAATTCTTGACTATCCATTGTTTCTATATTGATAGACCAAATAGTAGTATTACCATCTTGAATAATTAATTCATTATTTTTCGTTTTTATAGTAAAGTTCTTTAATTTGTAATCCATTCCCCACTCCATGCTATGCGTATCAAAAGGTGATAATGTGTTAAATTTAGATACATCATAGTCATATTTATCTTCTGAAAAAATATACCCTGCTGAAAAATATATTGATTTATACATATTATATTCAGTTGAATAATTTTTATTATTCTTGTTATCAATATAATACTTATAAGGAGCTTTATTGTAACCATCATTTATCTTTTTATACATATATTCTCTAAATGTAGATGGAGTTTCATTAATTATCCCCCATGTTTCATCATATGGTTTATTTTTTTCTGTAAGATAATTGAAATAATCGTTAGAAGCAACACCTATAAAAGGTATAAAAGAAATCGTCGCAAAAATAATTAGTAATTTGGGTATACTTCTATAAGAATTTTCCTTAATACTTACAAAGTTAAGATATGCAGTTATACCTGCAAACCATACGATTAAGAAAAAAGGATATATTTGAAAATGCGTTAATTCTTTATAAGCTATTATAGCTACATATAAAATGTAATAAAAATTTGCATATCTAAAATAATTTTGGGTTCTATCCGCTTTATAAAAAGCAACTATATGATTAAGACTAAACAAACTAATAGATATTACATATTCAATCGAATTATAAGAAGGCGAATTTGAAAGTGCAAAAATAATACCTTTAGTAGTTGCTATGATTCCCAAAATATTAAATACAATTAAAATAGGAGGAAGTACCTTAAGAACTAATGTTCCATAAAGATTTGTCTTTCCACTTTCTTTATAAAGTTCTATTCCTTCTTCTTCATTATCTCTTTTATAAAATAATATGAAAATACCTATAGAAGATGCTATCCCAAGTATAATATTTTCAGTAAAATCATTATACATAATATCTACAGAAAACAAATAATCAATAAGCTCTAAAATACCATAAAGAGCCCCAAAAACCACACCAAAATATAGAAATGCCATCATATATGTGGCTAATCTTTCAACTTGTATAGGCACTTGTCTTTCAGAATCTTTGAAAAAATAAAGTATACTTAAAGATCCTATTAGAATTCCTGTAGTTCTATTAATTAATTCTCTTAAATAAGAAGAATCTATAAACGGTTCAGTTAGAAATGCAAAAATTAAATAGATACCGATAGGAATAAGAGCTTTTTTATTTTTCATACAAATATGTGTCGCAAGCATAAAAATTCCCCAGTAAATATATGTATTTAAATAGCTTGGAATTATATCTTTAAATGAAACAAGTATAAACCATATAATTACTTGACCTAAAAGTATTTTGTTTTCCATCTTATCAATGTTAATTTCTTTAAGTCTTTTAAACATGATAAGTCACCTCCTTTAGATGTCTTAATATTAACTTATGTTTATTTAAATAACAATTTTTTTAAGTAATTGATAACCCAATTTTCACACCATAATTATCTATCTTTTCAGTTTTACAATATATATTTAATATTATCTAAAAGATTGTTTCACTAATTTGAACTATTAAAAAATCTAAACTCATCGAATTTGATAAGTTTAGATTATATTTAATATATTTTAATTTATTATTTATTCCTCATATGAGGAAATAATATTACTTCTCTAATAGATTCTTGTCCTGTTAAAAACATTACTAATCTATCAATACCTATTCCTATACCACCTGCAGGAGGCATTCCATATTCAAGTGCTTCCACAAAATCAATATCCATCTCATTTGCTTCTTCATCACCTAATTCTTTTAATTTTAATTGGTTTTCAAATCTTTCTTTTTGATCAATAGGATCATTTAATTCACTAAATGCATTTGCATATTCAGTTCCATCAATAAATAGTTCAAATCTTTCTGTAAATCTAGGATCTTTAGCTTTTTTAGCTAAAGGAGAAATTTCTAATGGATGACCATAAACAAATGTAGGTTGAATAATTGTTTCTTCACAAAATTGTTCAAAAAATAAGTTGATAATATGTCCAACACTATTTTCATGTTTTTCAACTTTCACATTATTTTCTTTTGCAATCTCTAAAGCTTCTTCATAAGTCATTTCTTTAAAGAAATCAATTCCAGTAACCTCTTTTATTAAATCAACCATATGAACTCTTTTAAATGGAGGTTTTACAGAAATTAATTTTCCATTCCACTCAAACTCTTCTTTTCCAATAGCTTCTTTTGCAACACTAGAAATTAAATTTTCACATAAATCCATCATTCCATACATATCAGAATAAGCTACATAAGCTTCTACTGTAGTAAATTCAGGATTATGTTTAGTAGACATCCCTTCATTTCTAAATAATCTACCTATTTCATAGACACCTTCTAATCCTCCTACTAAAAGTCTTTTTAAAGGAAGTTCTGTCGCAATTCTTAAATAAAAATCCATATCTAAAGTATTATGGTGAGTCACAAACGGTCTTGCATTAGCTCCACCTAAAATTGGTTGAAGTACTGGTGTTTCAACTTCTATCAAACCTTGTCCATCTAAATAATGTTGAATAGCTCTAATGATTTTAGGTCTTAACATTGCAACTCTTCTACTATCTTCATTCATTATTAAATCAACATATCTTCTTCTGTATCTCTCTTCAACATCAGTTAAACCATGGAATTTTTCAGGTAACGGTCTTAATGCTTTTGTAAGATGTGTATAAACATTAGCTCTTACTGATAATTCACCTGTTTTAGTCTTCATAACTTGACCATCTATTCCAATGATATCTCCAATATCACTAGCTTTAAAAATTTCATATACATCATCACCAACAACTTGTTTATTAACAACTATTTGAATTTGACCATCTTTATCTTGAAGGTTGATAAAACCTAATTTACCCATCCTTCTTTTAGTCATTATTCTTCCAGCAACCTTAACATTTATATCTAATTCTTCTAGTTCTTCTTTTGTTTTATCATCATATGTATCATGCAATATTTTTGAATTACTTGTCCTTTCAAAAGCACTTCCAAAAGGATCTATTCCTTTTTCTAATAACTCTTGTGCTTTTTCTCTTCTAACTATTTCTTGATCATTTAATACTCTTTCCATAACTTCCTCCAAATAAAAACTCTCATCCTACAAGGGACGAGAGATAATTTCGTGGTACCACCCTATTTCACATCAATATCTCTATTGATGCCTTAGTGACTTAACAAGTCATTCTTAACGCGAATTCACGGTAAGCTCATAATCCTTTATTCATTATTAAGTTCTAACTCTTTTACACCATCCAAGAGCTCTCTAAATAGAATTGTTAATAACTACTAATATTAATCAACGCTTTTAACACTGCAAGTATAACATTTGAAAAAATAAAATACAACAAACCAAGCATTAATTCATAGCATATACATCCAATTTCTTCTTGAGTAAAGAATTCTATGTATATCTACACATAACTCTTTTTCATTTATAGTATAAAAAACCAAATAATTATTAAAAATATAATATCTATATCCTTTTAAAGCTAATCTTTTATCCTTAACTAATGGGTTTTTAAAAGGCATAACACTTAAGTTTTCAATAAATAATTCAAATCCATCTAAAAACTCTAGCGCTACTTTTGGTGCATAGAGTTTATTTTGAATATATAAAACTATCTCTTCTAAATCTTTTTCCGCAAGATAAGAAACATATATATTATATTTTTTTATGTTTTATCTCTTTTCTTAAAGTAGAAATTACATCTTTTAAAGGCTTTTTTTCTCCTTTGCCAATATATTTTTCACTTTCTTCAAGAAGTAAGTAAAGTTCGTTTTTCCCAACAAGACGTTCATAAGTCTCAATGCTCATCACAGCTAAATCGCCTCTACCATTTTTTGTTATAAAAACTGTTTCATCTGTCTCATTACAAAAATTAGATATTTCATTATAATTGTTACGAAGATCAGTGCTTGATTTAATTACAGGCATAACACACCTCCTTTTATCTAAAGAAATTATACATTTATTTCTTTAGATGGGGCAACATATAAACTACCTTATTTAAATATTTGTATTTATTTCTTAACACCTAAAAAGAAGTATTAAACTTCTTTTGAATATTCTCTTTCATATTTTTTAATATCACTTAAGTATCCAAAATATAATTTTTTTAAATCATCTAATGTATTTAAACGACTAGTTTGATTTTTTATCCTTGCACTATAAGGCATACCAGTAATATACCAACTAGCTAAACCTCTCATCTGTTTCATCGCATAGTTTTCACCAATTAAATCACTAAGCCTTTTTGCATGAGATATTGCCATATTTATTCTTTCATCATAAGTAACTTTTTTAACTTCTTCATTATTATAATAAGAAACTAACTCTTTTATAAAAAATGGATCACCAATTGCGGCTCTACCAATCATAACTCCATCACACCCTGTATACCCTATAACCTCTTTAGCCTTTTCAACACTATTGATATTCCCATTTGCAAGTACTGGAATACTAACTGATTCCTTAACTTTTTTTACCCAAGAAAAATCAGGTTCTCCTTCATACATTTGACCCTTGGTTCGACCATGAACTGCAATTGCCTTAACACCAACTTCTTCAAGTTTTTTAGATAATTCTACACAATTTATAGTTTCCTTAGTCCAACCAAGCCTCATTTTTACAGTCACTGGTAAATTAACAGCTTCTACAACACTTTTTGCAATATCAACCGCCTTATCAATATCCTTCATTAAAGCACTTCCTGCATTTGATTTAATTATCTTTGTGACAGGACATCCCATATTAATATCAATAATGTCACAGTCCGTATTAGCTTCAATATATTTTGCGGCTTCAACCATAGTAGATTTTGAAGACCCAAATATTTGCATACTTAAAGGATGTTCATTTTCAAACATCCTAATCATTTTTAATGTTTTCTTACTTCTATAATGAATAGCCTTATCACTAATCATTTCAGAATAAACAAGTCCTGCCCCAAATTCAAAACAAATAGTTCTAAATGCACTATTACTAACTCCAGCCATAGGAGCGATTACTACAGGATTTTTTATTTCAACTTCACCAATCTTAAAAGCCACTTTTAATCTCCACAATATTCTTTAGCTTTTATTTTATATAAAATCTAAACATAAGCAAATAATAAATACAATTTATTCAATTATTCTTTTTCCTAAATATAAAGATTTACAATTATTATCACAAACTTCAATATTTATTTTATTATTAGGACATAACAAAGAAATACGTTTTTGAATCTCTTTTTGTGTTTCATTATCTTTTAAAACATATGCACTAACCTCTAATGTATTTCCTATAAATTTAGCTTTTACATCTATCAATTCTTTTATATCAAATAATACATCATCAATATCTGACATTCGTAATTTATCATCCATTCGTCCTTCTACTTCTATCCTTACACACACTGATCCACAAGGACATGGTTTTGATAATATACAAGCTCTATCACCAGTTTTATATCTAATAAGTGGCATTAACTCCATTCCAATAGTTGTTATAACCAACTCTCCATACTCACCATTTTCAACAGGTCTTCCATTTTTTCCTATTATTTCAGGAATTATATGATTTTCTCTTACATGCATACCTTTATGAGCTTTACATGTAATAGCACCTCCAAGACAAGATTCTCTAAGTCCATAATGAGGAAAAAGTTTACTACCAAGTAAGTTTTCAATTTCTTTTTGAACTAAAGAAGAACATACATCCGCAGAAACTAAAGCACTTTTTAAAGTGGATTTTCCATTACAAAATCTAAGTAAAGAAAGTAAAGGTATAGGCATACCTATATATGAACTAGGACACTCTTGTTTCATAATTTCACAAAGCTCTCCATAAGTTAAGTTTGAACCTGCTCTAATAGGCCTAGCACCAAGAGATTCCACCGCTTTTGCGATAAGTTCACCTAATCCTCCAGAAAAAGGCATGGTAATCAAAACACTTTCACCTTCTGATACCATCTCAGATATACCAGCCGCAAAAAAAGTTAAAGTATTATCTAAATCTTTATCAGAATAAAAGATCCTTTTAGAAGGACCTGTGGTTCCACTTGTAGAACCTGAAATAACTCTACTTACTTCCGATTGAGAACTTAAAAGTAAAGAAGATGCATTTTCAGCTAATTCCTTTGTAGTTGTAAAAGGTAAATTTTCTAATTCTTTTAAACTAGTTAGATACTCTGGTAAACAAGAATAAAATCCCTTACGCTTTTTCACCCTTGATAAAAGTTTATTTAACTTAGTTAACTGTAATTCATCTAATATGTCTCTAGTTAAATAACTAATATTCTCTTTTTCACATATCCATTTATCTAAAGCAGATTTTTTCATTTTCTATATAAAGCCTCTCCCTTTATATTTGTAAGATTATATGAACAAAAAGGAACCATTCCATATTCACTATCTACCTCACAAATTTTACAACGTCTAAGTCTTTCAAGATCTAAATCATATGCATCTTGAAAAACCATCCCAGATATTGTAAATGTATCTCTAATTGTATTTTCTATAAATTCATCAAATGGATCTTTAGTAGAACAACAAGAAGTTGTATTACCCACAATACTAGGACCACTCCATTGTCTTGAAACAAAATTTCTTGCATTTGAAACATCACAACATGATTGATCTTGTTTTTTAGGTAATGACTTAAATGTTCCATCACTCATCCTTCTATAACTTGCATGAAAAGAACAATATGGACTCTCAGCTCCTCCACCTGAAAAATCACTAGCTTTTATTTTATTAAAACTTTGTTCTTCAATATGTTTTAGCATACGTGGAATAGTTATTTTAGTTCTACTTTCTAACTCACATCTACCAAAATAGCTAAGTGGTTGAAAATGAACACCTCTTATTGCAGGATGCTTACTTTGTGCAAAATCAATAATAGCTCCTATCTCATCTTCATTTACATTAAAAGTTACAGTAGGGACAAGAACTACACCCAGCCCAACTTTTGCACAATATTCTATTGCTTTTAATTTTATATCTAAAAGAGGTATTCCACGTAAGATTTTATATGTAGAATCCCTAAGTCCATCAAACTGTAAAAACACACTAGATACTCCTGCATCTTTTAAATATTTTGCGTAACCTGTTTCTTTAGCTATTCTTACACCATTAGTATTTAATTGAAAATAAGAAAAACCTTTTTTTCTTCCAAGAGCAATAATATCAGCTAAATCATCTCTTAATGTCGGTTCTCCTCCTGAAAGCTGTATATTAAAAAGTCCTTTACGTGTTTTTCTTTTTAGTAACATATCAAATTGAGTCTCTATCTCTTTTAAACTCAAATCTTTTTCTACACCTTCTCCAGCTGTCGCAAAACACACAGGACATTTAAGATTACATCTATTTGTTAATTCTAAAAGAACACAACAACTTTCACTTTTATGATTTTCACAAAGCCCACAATCATAAGGGCAACCCTTTTCAGATTTTTTTGTGTTGGTAGGTGACAATCCTTCTTTAGATAATTTTGCCCAATCTAAATAACTTTTTAAATCTCCTTCCCAAATAAGAGTTTCAAAATCTCCATGTTCAAAACAAGACTTTTGCATATAAATATATCCATCTTTTCCTACTATCTTATTTGCATCTATGCGTTTAAGACATATAGGGCAAACACTTTTAGTTTTTGAAATAATTTCAATCACTTAAAAACCTCCTAAAATAAATTATTTATATTAAATCGTATTTTTGTAAGATAGAGATACATTGTTCTAATGTATCTCTAATTAGTATTGGACAACGTTGTACATAGTTACGTGAATCATCAGCTATTATTTGTTTACAATTAATACCACCATATTCAGCAGTATATTCAACAAACCAATTATAAAGTTCTTTATACATGATTTTTAAATTTTCATTTTCTACTTCGTCATCACTACCTTTTCCACCAAAATAGCTTAAAAAACACATTCCACCACTAAGAACTCCACAAACTCCACCTGTTCCACCAAGTCCTCTTCTTAAACCAGCTACCGCACGAACCAAGTCCTGATTTTCCTTACCCTCACTTTCAAGAGCAATCAATAACATAACCTGTGAACAAGAATAACCTTTTTGAGAATATTCTAATATCCTTTCGAAAATATCACTCATAAAATTCACATCCTTTCACTGACACTTAAAAAATATCTAAATTTTTTAATACTATAACTATCATGTTTTAAATTACAAAATTCATCTGCAGTTCCATCCCATATTCTTTCTATATAATAATGTTTCCACTTGTCAGTAATATCCTTATACAGTAAAGGTTTAAATCCACCTTCCATTAAGAATTTACAAAGTTCTTTTTCATCACCATAAAATATATCTGATAGAAGAAGTTTTCCACCCTTTTTAAGAATCCTATTAGCTTCTTTAAGAACTTTACAAGAATCTTTTGTAATAAAAAATGAACATTCTGAAATAATTGCATCAAAACTTTCATTAGAAAAATTCGTATTTAACATATCTCCTTTTTCTACACCTTCTCCAGGATTTAAATCAATCCCAAAAGCATCAAATCCCAGTTTTTTTAAAAGCTTTACAGTAGTTCCACTTCCAGCACCCATATCTAAAATCTTACATGGTTCTATACTTGAAAGTTTAATTAAATACATTGTTGTATCATATCCTCCAGGATGTCTTTCATTTTTTTTATTTAAACATGAAGACTTTAATGCATCCATTACTTATCCTCTAATACCTTCTCTACAGAAAGAACTTTTCCTAATGCTAAATCCTCTGGAACATATACAAAACCACATTTAGGACAAGCAGGAAGTTCAACAGGAAATGAATTATTTAAATACTCAAAAACTGCTTCAGTCTTCACCAAAGGAATACCACATTTTTGACAAATAAGATTATCCCCAGTTTCTACAGTGTAGTATACTTTATTGTCTGTCATTCATACCTCACTCTCACCTTCATACGGTGGCTATATGCTCCAAGAATAATATACACATCAGGTTCATCCTTTTTAAATTTAAGCCAAAATGTAACATTACCCTTTCTTAAAGAACTTGTAAGTGTACCATCTATTTCATCATAAACAGCACTTCCATCTTCATGATAAGCTTCTATAACAGAATATACATCTTCTTCTAGTATCATACGCTCATCAAGAATTTTAGCTACATCTTCTGATATTACTATCTTATATTCAGGATTTATCACTATGACCTCCTCTTTCCATATTTCTTCTAATAACTTTCTCTTTAAACTTAACCTGTTTTTTCGCTTTTTAGAAATATCAGGTGGATTACCTGCAGGTGCTGCATAAACTAATTCTAGTACATGCATGCTCTCTCTTTTTTCTCTAGCAAAACGATCACGACAAGCCATACAATAACTAATAAAAGGCACATCTTCATCCTTAGTACAACTTTGAGCCATCTTAGATGCAAGTTCCTTATTTACATAACTTACAAGCCCTCCATAACCACAACACTCACTCATATCACCATTGTATGGAACATCCTTTAATGTACAACCTAAACTATTTGTAAGTTTACGTATAGAAGCTTGCATATCACTATCTCCTCTAGCACTACAAGAATCGTGCATGATAAGAGGTCTATCATATTCTAAGGCACCTTTTGGTAAACCTATTTCATTAAGAACATCCCATATCCCTTTAACTTCTATTTTAAGCATTTCTTCTAGTGTTTTTTTACATGTAGGACAAGCAGCTATTATTAAAGGATTTCCTAATTTATTAATTTCATTTTTTAATTGTTCTTCGCATTCTTCATAAATTGCAGTTCTACCAGCCCATTTAGCTATAGCACCACAACAGCCATTTATAAGCCCCACTCCTCCATCAAGTCTTTTTGACAAATCAACATAAGCTTTAAATACAGCATCAGGAGCTATAGCCCCAGCTTGACAACCTGGAAAAAATACATATTTACACTTTTCATATCCTACTTGAGGTTTAGAAAGAAAAGCTTCATTGTTTGAAAAAAGCATATCTAAAAGAGCAAATTCATGATAAGCCAAAGCCATCTTAGTTGTACTAACCATATTTTCTCTAGCATCTAAACAAATTTCAGCCATGTCATAACCATTAGGACATGTAACAGTACACTGTCCACACAAAGAACAAGAATTTATTGTTTTATTCATCATGTGATCGCCCATTATAATATCTACATTATTGAATATTTCACGTGTTAGCTTTTTAGGATATTTACCAGTATCTTGTAAGAAAACACAATGTTTTATACATTCTTCACATTTACATTGTATACAACGTGAAGCTTCTTCTATTGCTTCTTTAGTAATATATCCATTTTCTGGTTCATAAATTTGATTTGATGGTATAGCTTCATTCATATTTGTATAAAGTCTTGATTCTCTAGAACCCTCTTCTCCACGAGAGCTTGCAGGGTCTAATCCTTGAGATATACGATCTACAGAAACTCCCGCTCTTCTTGCATCAAAAATAGATTGTAAAACACTTGGATTACTATCTTGAGAACTTAGAATATTAGAAATAGGCGCTAATAAAGTTTCCTTGTTAGGAATATCATTTGGAAAACACATATCTAAAAAACTACGTGAAGTTGCAATTATATCAAAATTATCTTTCTCACTTTCAAAAAACTCTTTTGTAAGATTAGAAGAATATAATATTTTTATATCCATATTTTCAAGTCTTTTAGCTTCATTAACTAAATCATCTTTTAATAAAAAAGGAGCACAGTCTTTTAATAGAGAAATTGCATCTTTTTGATTTACATAGAAACTTGTAGGATAGCTTTTCCTAGCTAATTCACCAGCTAAAAAAAGTGAAAATAAATCAGAACCAAAAACCGCTGCCTTTTGTTTTTTCTTAAATTTAAACAATCCTTTTCCACCCTTTGGTGATCCATGATACATTGCTGCACGTTCAAGTCCTCTTATATTAATACCTTCTCCTACTTCATTCATCCTACAAGCTTTTTCACAAGGTGCATCACAACCATAAGCAAGTATCATAGGAAAAGGAGTTATGTGTTCAAGCATTGCACGTGCATCAGAAAAAGCTCCTTTTTCAATGAAAAATGCAAGTTTTTTTGCATCTAAACCCAGAGGACACGCCGCATGACAAAATGCAGGTTCTTCATAAATACAACGATTTTCACGCTTAAAAAGTTCCTCCATAGTATAGAGCTTTTTTTGAAAGTAATCTCTAGTAGATCTTTCTTTAAAATGATCCATAAATTATCTCCATTCTTTTGCAATACATTGTTAGAAAACGGATTAAATAAACAAAGAGGCAGTATACCCTGCCTCTTTTAAAATTATACTTTTAGCCAGGTATATCTCTGACTATATTATATATTTTTTAATGCTTCTAGAACAACCTCTGGTTTTGCAGGAACTCTAGTTATACGTGCGCCAGTAGCATTATATATAGCGTTTAGTATAGCTGGGTGAGGTGCATCAAGTGGTGCTTCCCCACAACCTGCAGCTCCAAATAAGCTGTTTGGACGATATGTTTCTTGATAGATAATTTCCATATCATCTGGTGCATCTAATGGATAAGGAATTCCACATCTTATAAGTGATGTATGTTTATTAAGATCTTCAAAATCCTCTGTTAATGCAAGACCTATACCTTGAACTAGACCACCATAGAATTGACCATCAACTGTTGTCTTATTTAATATAGTTCCTACATCAGCAACACAAGTGAACTTTTCAACCTTAACTTTACCTGTTTCAGTATCAACTGCAACTTCAGGTAGGAAGATACTATACATATATGCTGGGAATGGTTCTCCTTGTCCAGTTTCTTGGTTAAGTGAAACTGAAGCAGTGTAAGTGTATACACCTTTTGCATGAGTATCTATTCCTTCTTCTTTCATTTCCGCATAAGTTCTGTATGTTCCATCTTCTTTTCTCATTGCTTTAACTAAATTTTCACACGCAATACGAGTAGCATTACCTGTCATAACAGTAGAACGGCTTCCTCCTGCTGGACCTGAGTTAGGCGTATGCTTAGTATCGCATTGGAATAATTTAATATCTTCTGGCTTAAATCCTGCTTCTCTTAGTGCTTCATGTGCTGCAGTTAATGTTGCAATATCAGCACCTTGTCCATGATCTTCCCAAGAGTTTCTAACAAGTACAGTATTGTCTTCTAGTAAGTCTGCATAGCACTCTGATACATCTGAGTTATCTAAACCACAACCATAAATACCTAAAGATACTCCAATACCGTATTTGATTTTTCCATCAGAAGCAGCATTCTTTTCTTCTACACGCTTTTTACCTTCTTGATACTTAGGACGAGCTAAATCATAAAGACCTTCTAAGCAATAAACATCTGGTCTACAACCTGTCGGTGTGCGAGAATCTTCGCTTTCCTTATAACAGTTCATAGCCCTCATTTCAAATGGATCTATTCCCATCTTAGCTGCTAGACAATCAATAGCAATATCACTTCCCATAAATGCTTGAGGTGAACCATAAGCTCTAAATGCTGAACCCCATGCATGGTTAGTAAATACTGTTGAGTTCTTATTTCTTATACTTGGAATATCAAGACCTGCACCTACAAACTGAGTAAGTCTATGAGTTAATAAGTCACCAAATTCTGAATATGGACCATGGTCAATGTAATTGCGACCCCAAAGTGCAAGCAATTTTCCATCATCATCAGCTGCTAACTTAATATTCATGAATCCTGGACTTCTCTTTCCAGTATATGTGATTGATTGATACATATTAAAGTTCAAACTAACTGGTCTCTTAGTTACAAATGCTGCAACTCCTAATAAAGCCTCATTAGTTGGAGAGAACTTATAACCAAATGTTCCTCCAGCATTGTTTTGAACTAATCTTAGTTTATCCATACTTACACCAATACCATCAGCAATCATAGGCATATGTAAATGGATACCTATACTCTTTGAATGAATAGTCAACATACCATCTTCATCAATATATGCATAACCATTATCTGGTTCTAGATATAGGTGAGGTTGGCGTGAACAATAACTTTCAATTTCAACTTGATTTTCTTCAGGAACACTGTCCCAATCAAAATCTGGACCTTTAATACAATTTGTTTCATAGTATTCATTTGGAATTCCTGGATGAATTTCTATTGCATCAGGAGCTAGTGCTTCAGGAACACTCATATATGCAGGAAGAACTTCCAAATCAACTTTTACAGCTTTTGCGGCTGCTCTAGCATTTTCTTCAGTATCTGCAGCTACTATTGCAATTGCATCTCCAAATTGGAATACTTTTTCATCACAAAGTATTGGACGATCCCAGCCATCACACTTGTTATTTAAAGGTAACATAACAAGTCCGTTGATACGGTTTTTACCAGGAACATCTTTTGCAGTAATAATTTGGTAAACTCCAGGCATTTTCTCTGCTTCAGAAGTATCGATACCTTTAATATTAGCATGTGAAACTTCTGCTTGAACAAGAGCTAAACGTAAAGTATCTGGTGGCATATAAAGTGCATCATCAGCACCAAAATCCCAAGTTCCAGTTACCTTCATTGCTGCTGAAGGACGTACATAGTCGGTACCAAGTATACGATTATCTGTTGGTGTAAACATAAGATCTTCTTTAGTTTTTTCACCTCTTAATACCTCAGCTGCAGCCATAGTAGCATCGATTAATGGCTTGTAACCAGTACATCTGCAAAGGTTACGACATTTGTGGAACCAATCTCTAACTTCTTCTCTTGTAGGACTAGGATTTTGATCTAATAAAACCTTAGCACTAACAATAAAGCCAGGGCTGCAGAATCCACACTGTGCACATCCATAAGCCATCCAAGCAACTTGAAGTGGATGTAAGTTATCAAGCGTACCTATTCCTTCTATTGTAGTAATTTCCGCAAAATCTGGAACTCTGGAAATAGGTACAACACAGGATCTTGTAACCTTGCCATCCAAAATTACATTACATGCTCCACAGTGACCTTCCCCACAACCGATTTTACATCCTGTGAGCAAAAGACGCTCACGGAGTATAGTTGAGAGTTTTTCATCACCTTTTACAAGAATACTTCTCTTTGCTCCGTTGATGTTTAAAATCTTTTTGGTTAATCCTTTACTCATTCTTGAACCTCCTTTTCTTTTTGATTCTTAAATTCTCCTAATTTTCAATTATGAATATTACATTAAGACATTGCCCATATTTGTATAAAATAAATTATACTTATGTGTATTTTTTGTTATAAACTGTTACCATATAATTATATGAAAGGAGACAGTTTATGAATAGCAATGCCGATATGCCTAATAAAATCAGTGCAGATGAAATAGAAGTAAAAGTAGTCGATAAAGAGACAGGAAAAGCTTATGTTAGAAAACTTCCTGTAAGTTATCTGGAAACATCTAATTTTCTTCGACTTTCTGCTGAAGACATTCAAGGAAAACCTACTTCGCTTATATTCTATACTGAACAAGGACTCCTTGGTCTTAGAGATATGACAGGTGGTGGACCTGATGTCCATCGCTGTGATAATCACGAAGATTAAAATCGTTCTATATTTTTTAATTATATATACAAGCTTTAAAATAGCCGTTTATCTCTATCTATAATATAACAAGCGTATAATACCTTTTCAAGTTGTTTGTTTTTACAAGTTGTATACGTTTACAACTCGCTAAGGCGAGTGTTATAATATAAATAATAATAACGGCTATTTTTATATGTTTATTGATAATTTTATAATACTAAGCATCAAATAATAATCTAAATTTGTCTTGATATGAAAGAAAGGTGAATACATGAAAGTAGGAGCAGTAATAACAGCTGCTGGTATGTCATCTAGAATGGGAGATTTCAAACCTATGTTAAGCATAGGTTCTATTTCCGTGGCTCAGCGTGTTATTGCAACACTGCAACAAGCAGGAGTCTTTCAAATAGTAGTTGTAACTGGTTATAATGCTGATGTTCTTGAAAAGCACCTTGCAAAAAGTGGTGTGATTTTTCTTCGAAATGAAGATTATAAAAATACTGAAATGTTTGATTCAGCATGTATAGGTTTAAATTACCTTAAAAATAAATGTAATCGTGTTTTATTTACACCTGTTGACATCCCTCTTTTTAGAGCTGATACTGTAAAAAAACTTTTAAAAAAACGAAGTGATGTAGTGTATCCAATCTGTTGTGGTATTAAGGGTCATCCTATACTTCTTTCTTCAAAAGCAATTAATCTTATATTAGATTACAACGGAGAAGGTGGTCTTGCAAAAGCTCTTAAACAACTAGATATTTCTGAAGGTTTTGTTTATATAGAAGATGAAGGCATATTATACGATGCAGACACACCTGAAGAATTTGATAAACTTTTGGAATATCATAATAATCAATTGATGCGCCCTGTTATTAAACTTTCTCTTGAAAAAGAAAGTAGGTTTTTTGACTCAAATATTGCACTTTTACTCGAGCTTATAGATGAAACAAAATCAGTTAAAACAGCCTGTCAAAGAATACAAGTTTCTTATAGTAAAGGTTGGAAAACCCTTAATTCAATAGAATCTCAAGCAGGCTTTGACTTAGTTTTACGTAAACAAGGTGGCTCTAGAGGAGGTAGCAGTAGTCTAACTCCAGAAGGTAAGTTGCTATTAGAACAATATCGTAAATATGAAAAAGCAATGAAAGAAGCTTCTATAGAGCTTTATGAAAAATATCTATCTGAAATACTTAAATAATGGAGACCAATAAAATGCGAGAAATCTATCTTATACGCCATGGTTTACCAGAATTTCCTGATGGCAAAAAGGTTTGTATTGGACATACCGATTTGCATCTTTCTACTATAGGAAAAATGCAAGCATTTTTAGCTGAAAAATATTTTAATGACATTGATATCTCAAATGTATTTTGTAGTAGATTAAAACGCGCCATCCAAACAGCAGAATTCTTTAATAATCCAATAATAATTGATGGATTAGAAGAAATGAATTTTGGTGTATGGGATGGTTTTTCTTTTGATGAAATTAAAGTTCGATGGCCAAAACTTTATGAAGCTAGAGGAAAAGATCCTTTTTTACAACCTCCAGGTGCAGAAAATCAAGAAGAAGCTTTTATAAGATTTAATTTTGCTTTAAAAAAAATATTAAAAGAAACAAAAGGAAATATTATCATAGTTTCTCATTCTGCGATAATGCATGCCTTTCTTTCTAAAACTTTAAAAAAAGAGCTACCACCTGGCAGAAAACTTTTACCTTATTGTTCAATATCAAAACTTAATTTAAAAAACAATATTATTACAGATGAATATATAGGAAAACAATATAATCCTTTACTTACAGAAGATCTATGTTTACAACTACTTAATGTGGCTAATACACCAGAACATGTAATAAAACATAGTATGGCAGTAGCAAAAGAAGCTAAGAGAATAGGTTTATGTTTAATTGAAAAAGGATTCAACTTAAATATTGATTTAATAACAAACACGGCATTACTTCACGATATAGCTAGAACAAATAAAAACCATTGTAAAGTTGGAAAAGAGTGGATTGATGCATTAGGTTATCACAAAGAAGCAGAAATAATAGGTAAACACTGTGATAATTATATTTTTGAAAATATAGATGAACTTGCAGTATTAATTATTGCTGATCGTGTTGTATTTGAAGATAAAGTTGTGGGTCTAAATGAAAGATTTAAAAGAAGCGCTAAAAAATTTCAAACTGATGAATTAAAGGAAATAATAGAAAAAAAGTTTGAAATAAATAAAAAAAATATTGAAACTATAAATAAAATATGTAATCAAGAAATAATTAAATTATAAGAATATTTTTAAACAAAAAAGATTGGAGGCCAAAATGCGAAACATGTTTAAACTTATGAGTGATTACTTATTAAAAGAAGATTTAGTTCTTGTAACAGTAATTGCTTCATCAGGTTCTACTCCTCGAGGAACAGGAGCAAGAATGCTTATTGGAAAAGAAGGTAGGCTTACAGGAACTATTGGTGGTGGTGCTGTTGAATTTAAATCAGAACAGATAGCTACAGAAATTTTAAAAAAGAAACGTTCTAGCGGACATAATTTTGCTCTTACAAAAGATGATGTAGAAAATCTAGGTATGATTTGTGGTGGTGCTGTTGAAGTTTTCTTCCACTATATTCCCGCTAAAGATCAAAATACTCTATCTCTTTTAAATGAAGCAGAAAGAAGATTTGATTTAGGCCAAGATATCTGGCTTATCAGTGATATCAAAGAAGAAAGCAAACTTGCTATTTGGTCAAAAACAGATGGAAGTTTTGGATTTGATATACCAGAAATTGTTATTGATAAACTTTCACGTCAACCAACAAGAGTAAAAGAAACAAATATGGATATGTATGCTGAACAAATAGGATTTTCTGGTAAAGTCTATATTTTTGGATGTGGTCATGTAGGCCAAGCTCTAGTTCCCATACTTTCATATGTTGGATTTAGATGTATAGCCGCAGATGATCGTCCAGAATTTGCTGATAAAAAACTCTTTCCCGATGCTGAAGATGTTGTTCTTGTAGATTTTAATAATATCTTAGAAAAGATAACAATAGGGCCTGAAGATTATGTTTGTATTATGACACGTGGACACTCTCACGACACAATAGTTCAAGCACAAGTTTTAAAAACACCTGCATGTTATATTGGAGTAATTGGAAGTAAATATAAAATAGCTGGAGTCCAAGCAGAGCTTAGAAAACAAGGCTTTAATGAAAAAGACTTTGAAAGAATAACAACACCAATAGGACTTGATATAAAATCTGAAACACCTGAAGAAATAGCAATTTCCATATGTGCTCAAATGATAGAACTAAGAGCTACTAGGAGTAAATCTTGAAAAAAATTTTCATTACAGGTCCCATAGGATGTGGTAAAAGCACACTTATAAAAAATGTGTTAGGTGATAATCTTAACTATGCTGGTGGTTTTATTACTAAGCGAGTAATAGAACACGATAAACTTATAGGTTTTGATATAGTAAGCCTTGGTTTAGGCAAAGATAATAAACATGTTAGATTTCTTACATTTAAAGAAGGAAAGACTGTTAAAAACAATGAAGCATTTTCTATATTTGCTTCAAACCTTTTAAAAGATGCTACCACTAAACCTTTTGCGGTTATAGATGAAATTGGTGGTTTTGAAATTTTAATACCTGAATTTATGGAAGCTTTCAATTTATTTCTTAAATCACAAGTTCCATGTGTTGGAGTTTTAAAATCACTTCCTTCCGCTGAAAAACTCTTGAAAACTACAAATCTTCATCCAGATTTCTTAAAAGCAACAAAACAATTTCATTTAAATTTATTATCAGATTCTGATATAAAAATAATAGAAATTAATAATTATAAAGATAAAAATGCATTAAACATACTTAAAAAGTGGAAAGAAAAATATATTGAACATGGAGAAATACAATGAATAAAAATTTAATTTATGACACTATAATAAATTCTATTCCTAAAGGAGAAATCATTGTAGATACTATTATGGGTGATTCATGGTCATTAGTAGAAACTAATAAAAATAATGTAGGTATCGCTATGACTACTTTAGGAAGTACTCGTCCTCCTATATTTAAAGAAAGTCTTATTGGAATGGATGTTTCAAAAGCTTCACAAGCAATAAAAAGTTGGAATCTTGAAGAAGCTTCTCTTGGTCTTGCATCTGCAAATGCATATCTTAATACTGAAGAAAAAATGAAACAGTATAACTGTGAAGAACCTTATGAAAATTATTGTACAAGAGGACTTGATTTATCAGGAAAAAAATTAGGAATAGTTGGACATCTTAAAATGCCAAAAGAAGTTAAAGAAGCAGTAGCCAAATATTATATACTTGAACTTAATCCTAAACCAAATGACTATCCTGCTTCCGCATGTGAATGGATACTTCCAGAATGTGACATAGTAATAATTACTGGAAGTAGCCTTATTAATAAAACACTTCCTCGTCTTTTAGAATTATCTAAAAATGCTTATACAATACTTGCTGGACCTACTGTTCCACTTTGCCCAGAACTTTTAAATTTAGGTATTGATAGACTTGCTGGATTAGTAATTACTGATACAAATGGCTTGAAAAACCGACAAACTTCTGGAATTTCAGGTCCTCCTTATGAATTTGGAAAAACTTTCTTATTATGAGGTGAAAACTTGAATAAACAAAACACTAAAAAAATAAAAACTGAACAAAATAGCGAAATATCTTCGAACAAACAATTATCTGGACCTTCAGCAATAATAATTTTTGCTATTTTACTTATTGTTTTAACGCTTTTATCTTTTACACTTGGAAGATATCCTGTTCCACTAAAAGAGCTACTAGCTATACTTGGAAATAAAATCTTTAATCTTTTTAATGGTTCAGAAAAATTTTGGACAGACCAGATGGAAGCTGCAGTATGGAATGTAAGATTGCCAAGAGTTATATTATCTATTTTAGTTGGTGCATGTCTTTCAGCAGCAGGAGCTTCTTACCAAGGTGTTTTTCAAAATCCAATGGCTTCTCCAGATGTTTTAGGAGCATCTGCAGGAGCTGGTTTTGGAGCAGCCCTTGCAATATTTTTAGATTTAAAACACGTAAACATTACACTTTCTGCATTTGTAATGAGTCTTATTACAGTTGTACTTGTTTTTAGAATTAGCAACTATGTAAAAGGAGGAAAAGTACTAGGACTTGTTCTTGCAGGAATAATTGTTAGTTCCCTTTTTAATGCAGGAACATCTTTTATAAAATTGGTTGCTGATCCAACTAATAAACTACCACAGATAACTTATTGGCTAATGGGTTCTTTAGCAGGCGCTAAATGGAGTGAAATCAAGTTTGTAATATTTCCAATGTTAGCTGGCATAATTCCGTTAATCCTTCTTCGCTGGAGACTTAATGTTGTAACCATGGGGGATGAAGAAGCTAGATCCATGGGTGTAGATGCAGAAAAGATTCGTATAGCTACCATAATATCAGCTACTCTTGTAACTGCATCTGCGGTTTCTGTAAGTGGAGTAATAGGTTGGATTGGTCTTGTTATACCGCATATGATGAGAAGAATTGTTGGAAATAACTATCAATGGCTTATGCCTGTTTCAATGCTAGGTGGTAGCATATTCCTATTATTAGTAGATAACATATCAAGAAATGTGACAACCTCAGGAATTCCTATCGGTATTTTAACAGCATTTGTTGGAGCTCCTTTCTTTATTTTCCTAATAACTAGAAGAGGTGAAAGATATTGAGTTTAGAAATAAAAGAACTATCATTTGCATATGATAAAAAATTAGTTTTAAATAATATGAGTTTCACTGCTTATAAAGGAGAGGTTCTTTCAATATTAGGGCCAAATGGAGTAGGAAAAAGCACACTTTTCAAGTGTATTTTAGGATTTTTAACTGAATATACAGGAAAAATAACTATCAATGGTTTAGATGCTTCTAGCTTAAGTGTGAAAGAGCTCGCAAAGCAGATTGCATATGTTCCTCAAAGATCAGAACCTGTATTTAATTTCAGCGTACGCGATATAGTACTCATGGGTACAACCAATGATCTTAAATTATTTTCTTCTCCAGGAATTACTGAACAAGCCAAAGTTGATAAAGCACTTGAAAAATTAGGTATATTAGAACTTTCTGATAGATGTTTTCATCATACTTCTGGTGGAGAGCGACAACTTGTGATGATAGCACGTGCTTTAGTTCAAAATGCTCCTGTTTTATTACTTGATGAACCTACCGCAAATCTAGATCGAGGAAATCAAATACTTGTTTTAAAACAAATAAAAGCACTCGCTAAAGAAGGTTATACAATAATACAAACAACTCATGATCCTGAACATAGCTATATGTTTTCTGACAAAATACTTACTATGAAAAATGGTACTGTACTTTCTTGCGGGACTCCTTCTGAAATATTAAATAAAGAAACCATGAAATCACTTTATGAAGTAGATATGGAGGTTTTTAGCCTCTTTGATGATAGGGCACGATTTTGTGTGCCAACATCCATAATTTCTAATGAAAACTAAAAAAATCACTGCTTATAATCTATAAATTTTAATAGAAAGGTGGCAATAATAATGAAAAAAATAAAGAGATTTCTGCCATTCATACTTATTCTTTGTTTTTCTCTTATTCTTACAGCTTGTTCAAAACCCTCTGAACAAGTAAGTAATTCAAGCAATGAAGAAGAACAAATCGAAGATGTTTCAAACACAACCAGAGAATTCACAGATTCTACAGGACGTACTGTAACAATTCCTGCAGAAATAACCAAAATAGCTGTCTCTGGACCACTTACTCAATTATATGTTTTACCACTTTGTCCAGAAATGATGGTCGGATTTGCAAGTGATTTTTCAGAAGATGCTTCACTGTATATTCCTGAAGAATATCTTAATTTACCAAAACTAGGTCAACTCTATGGTGGTAAGGGTGAAATGGATTTAGAAGCATTACTAGCTGCTGCCCCTGATGTTGTAATTGATGTAGGTGAAGCTAAAAAATCCATAGTAGAAGATATGGATGCACTTAGCGAACAAACTGGAATACCTTTTGTACATATTGATGCAACAGTTGCTACTGCTCCAGAAGCATACAGAAAATTAGGTGAGCTAACTGGAAAAACTGAAAAATCGGAGGAACTTGCAGTATGGTGTGAAGACACATATAAAATGATTTCAGATATGATGGAAAAAGTAGATGCTGATGGAAATAGAAAATCATTACTTTACTGTCTAGGAGATGCTGGTATCAATGTTATCGCTGAAGGCTCTTTCCATGCTGAAACAATCAACTTTATGTCAAATAACTTAGCCGTAATTGAAGATGTTGTATCTTCTGGAGGAGGAAATGAAGTTGATATTGAACAAATAATGAATTGGGATCCTGAAGTAATAGTATTTAGCCCTGAAAGTATCTATGACACTGTAGATTCTGAATCTTCATGGAGTGGTGTTACAGCTATAAATAATAAAAATTACTACCAAACACCTTACGGTCCTTATGGCTGGTTATCTTCACCACCATCTGTTCAAAGATATCTAGGACTTCTATGGTTAGGCGAATTGCTTTACCCTGAATACACTGAATACGATTTAAAAACTGAAGTTAAAGAGTATTATAAACTCTTCTACGATTGCACTCTAACAGATGAAATGTACGACAACCTTATCGAAAAAGCTTTACCTTAGATAAAAATAACAAAAGAAGAGTAGACTGTAATAAAATCTACTCTTCTTTTTAACTTTAAATTAATAAATTAATAATTATTAAAATCCACTTTTAAACTCCACTATATTTTTTAAATCATCCTCATTAAACTCATATTCACTATTACAAAATTCACATTTTATATGAGCACCATGATCTTCTTTTATCATTTCTTTTAAATCACTTACATCTAAAGTAGCTAAAGCAGCTCTAAATCTTTCCTTACTACAATCACAATTCCATCTAATTTCTTTTTTACCTAAAATCTTAACATCATCAAATAAGTCATTCATAATTTCTTCACTAGAATATCCTTCATCAATTAATGAAGAAATAGGTTTAAGTCTTTTCAATAACTCTTCAACTTGTACAATTGTTTCCTCAGTATGATTAGGTAATAACTGTATTAATAAACCACCAGCAGCTTTAATACTATAATCCACATCTACTAAAACACCAACAGAAACAACTGATAATGTTTGTTCACTCACCGCAAAATAATATGCAAAATCATCACCAATTTCGCCTGTTTGAAGTTTAACCTTACTAGTAAATGATTCTTTTAATCCCATATTTCTAGAAACACTTAAATAGCCATCAGTCCCTACCGCTAAACCAACAGCCAATTTATCAGAATTATCATATTTTAAATAAACTTCATTATTAGACACAAAACCTCTAATATCTCCATTTCCTTTAGCTTCTACCAATATTGTGCCAATAGGTCCTCCACCATTGATAGATACAACAATCTTTTCATCATCACCTTTAAGAAGCGATGCCATAATTGCAACTACTGATTCAACTCTACCTAAAGCAGCACTTGCTGTAGGCCATAAATCATGTAACAATCTTGTTTTTTCAACTAAATTAGTAGAATTTAAACAATATATTCTAACCTTATCATCTAAGGCAGTCCCAATCAAAACTTCATTCATCTTTTATAACCTTCCTTATTCTTAAGTTAATAGCCTTAAGCCTTCTTGGATTAATTTTCAATACTTTTCTATCATAAGTAACTAACCCATTACACTCATCTTCAACATCACTAAGTTGTGTATAAACACAGCCACTTAATCCCATGGATACACTAGGTAATATTTCATACCTATATAATCTAATAATGGAATTTTCTAATTCTTTTTTTGAATTAAACATCTTATAACCATAAGTGTTTTTACCAAAAAAATGTCTTTTAACTAAATAACTATATCCACCAAACTCACTTAAAAAACTAATTCTATTATGTTTATCTTTCCTATGTTTATACTTTCTAAAATAAACATGTCTACTATCATAATCAGAAACACCTTGATCAAACCATCCACTGACATGACTAATCAATCTAGTAGAATCAATTTTCTTTATAAAGCTAACTACTTGTTTTGCATCAAATTGACCCCATCCTTCATTAAATGGAATCCATGTAACAATACAAGGATGATTATATAAAGTAAGAATCATATTATTAAGTTCTTGATAATACATATTTCTTGATTCTTCTTTTTCTCTTCCAAATCTTTTATAGTTATTATCTTTTAATTTAATATCTAAGGTTCCTGCAGCTTGATTAAAACTAATTAAATTAACAGGTTTTCCACCGCTAGGCATATCTTGATAAACAAGCATACCCATAATATCACACAAGTAATACCATCTTCTATTTTCTTGTTTAATATGTTTTCTAATCATATTAAAACCAAATTCCTTTGCGATTGCTATATCATATAACATACTTTCTTCATTAGGAAATGTATATATTCCATCACTGATATAGCCTTGGTCTAATATCCCACTAACAAATACTGGCTTATTATTTAGATAAACCCTCATATGACCTTTTTTATCTTTTTCTTTAGATATCTTTCTCATCCCAAAATAAGACTTCACAAAATCATCTTCAGTTTCAATTGTTACATCATATAGAAAAGGTTCATCTATATTCCACTCAATAAACTCTTCAAATTCAAATTCAAAACTATCTTCACTAGTAATTGTCCTTACAACTTCTTTTTTATTTTCAAAAATAGTAATAATAGCTTGATTATAATCTCCAATTAAAGAAAAAATAACTTTTTTCTCATCAAAAATAGGAGTAATAAATAATTCTTTAATATATCCCTTATTAACATCTTCTAACCAAACCGTTTGCCAAATACCCGCAATAGGTTTATACCAAATTTCTTTATTATCTAATCTTTGTTTACCATAGGCATAAATACCAGTTTCACTATAATCATTTACCTTAACTAACAATTCATTATCTTCTTTAATATAGTTACTAACATCAAAACTAAAAGGATTATATCCCCCTTCATTTTTACCTATAAACTCACCATTTAAATATATCCAACAAACTTGATCAACTGCTTCAAAATGTAATATTGTTTTTTCTTTTACTTTTTTATATTTAAAGGTTTTTCTATACCATAAATCTTCATCTGGTTTAAGTACATCTAACACTTCACTAAGTAAAGAACCCACACCAAAAGGAACCACAATATCCTTCCAGTTTTCATTAAATCCAACATTATTTTTTACAATTTGATATTTCCAAATACCATTTAAATTTGTATAACTATCACGAACTAGATTTGGTCTAGGATATTTTTGAAGTGGTTTCTCTCTATTAAATTTTTCACTAAATTTAGAATAAGATTTCATATAATCTATTATAATCTATTTTGCAAAGAAAAACTGATATATAAATATCAGTCAATCTTAGTTTGAATAAACTGTCTTAGCACTAATTCCATCAATCTTTCCGATTTTTCCAACAAGTGCATTAATTTCATCACTTGGTGCATCTAGTGCAATGCTAATTACAGAAACACCTTTTGAAGTATTTGGAATACCCATTCTTCCAATAATATAATTTCCATATTCATGTAATACAGCATTTAGCTCATCAATTGAATCTTTTGTCTCTACGATTACTGCAGCAACTGCAATTCTATTTTCGCTCATATTATCATCTCCTTATTTATATTATTATCATAAATCTTCAAATATTTGAATGCTTCTATCAAGTATTTTATTCATATATGCAATTATGATTCCATAGTTAGTAAAAGGCACACCAAAATCAATAGCACATTTCATTCTATATGTTACTTCTCTTTCATTTAACATACAGCCACCACAATGAATAATTAATGCATACCTTGATAAATCATCAGGAAAATCACCACCTGAAACAGTTTCTATCACAAAGTCTTTTTTTGTGTATTCTCTTAACCATCTAGGTATTTTAACAGTTCCTATATCATCGCATTGCTTATGATGAGTACATCCTTCACTAATTAAAACAATATCCCCATCTTTTAAATTTTCAATACTTCTAACACCTTGTACTGCAGTTTTTAAAAATCCTTTATATCTTGCCATTAAAATAGAAAAAGATGTAAGAAAGATATCTTCAGGAACATCCTTAGAAACCTTATTAAATACTTGACTATCAGTAATTACAAGTTTAGGTTTCTCTTTTAATTTAGCTAATGTTTCTTTTATCTTATCTTCTTTAATTACAATGCTTGTTGCATTTGTATCTAATATATCTCTTATTGTTTGTACTTGAGGAAGAATTAATCTTCCTTTAGGTGCACTATCATCAATAGGAGTAACTAAAATAACCATATCATCGCTAGTTAATAAATCACCAATAAGCTGTTTATCTTCAAACTTAACTAATCTAGCAATTTTTTCTTTTAACTCTTCAATTCCTTCTTTAGTAATACTACTAACACTAATATTTGCATTATCAACAATCTTAATGTCTGATTTATTGTTTACAACTAAATATGGAATTTCTTTCTTGTCAAATAAATCAATTAATTCTTGATCAATTTCTACAATACCATTTTCATCAATTACAAGTATTGCAATATCACTCTTATTTAATATCTGTTTAGTTCTTCTAACTCTTAGCTCTCCAAGAGTTCCCTCATCATCAATACCAGGAGTATCAATAATTACTACTGGACCTAATGGTAATAATTCCATGGCTTTGTATACAGGGTCTGTAGTAGTTCCTTTAATACTAGAAACTATTGAAATTTCTTGATTGGTAATCGCATTAACTAAGCTTGATTTGCCAACGTTTCTTCTTCCAAAAAATGCGATATGGATTCTATTTGATCTAGGTGTACTCATATAAATTCCTCTTTCTATTACTAATTGTTTTTATAATCTCCTCTATCAATCACAATGTTATATCCTATTAAATTAAGTTCATTTTGTAGTGATTTTAAATTTTCTCCAGCTTCAAGATTAGAACTTATTTTATTGTCATATAACATATATTTATCTCTAACATTATTAGGAGATAAATTAGGCATTATTACATTACAACCTACCTTAATACCCATGTTTCTACCATTAATAGTATTAAGTGCAGTAGTAGAAGGTAATAATACATTTGGCAATAATAACCTAACAATAGCTAATACAACAAGAGTTAATTCAACATCGCCATTAGGCATATCTTTAAAAGGAGTATCTTTATGTGAAATAAAAGGACCAATTCCAACCATTTCAAAATTGTGTTCTTTTAAAAACATTAAATCATCTACAATGTTTTCAAGTGTTTGAAATGGTGAACCAATCATCATTCCAGCACCTGTTTGAAAACCTATTTCTTTTAAATCTTGTAAACACCTTACTCTATTATCAATAGTTAAATTTTTTGGATGTAACTTTGAATAATGATGCTTATTTATACTTTCATGTCTTAATAAATATCTATTAGCTCCTGCTTCAAATAATTTTAAATAACTTTCTTTACTTCTTTCTCCTAAAGAAATAGTAATTGCACAATCTGGATAAGTTTTTCTTAAAGTACCAATTATTTCAACTAATAAATCGTCATCAAAATATAAATCTTCTCCACCTTGTAATACAAACGTTCTAAATCCTATTTCATATCCTTTTTTAGCACATTCATATATTTCTTCTTTATTTAATCTGTATCTACATACTTTATTATTACTTTTTCTAATACCACAGTAAAAACAATCATTTTCACAGTAATTAGATATTTCGATTAAACCTCTAATATAAACATCATTACCATAAACACTCTTTCTTGCTTCATCAGCTTTTTTGAAAAGATATTCTTTTACATCATTAAAATTGCTTAATAAAGCATAAAGTTCTTCCCTATCTAAATTTTTATTTTCATATAATTTATCTACTAAATTTTTCATAATTTTATTAAAAATTAAACTCCATGCAAGAATCTACATGGAGTTTGTATTATCTTGCGACTTTTGACTCAGATCTTTCTTCATCATCAGAACACTTTTACATTTTTTTAATTTGGAAGTTTTTCTTGTTCAATATCTACATCAACAAGATTGGCACCTTTTTTATATTTTATTCCTTGATAAGTCTTATATCCACCTATCATGTTTTTAACATCATATCCAGCTTGTTTCAATATTCTTTCTGCAATATAACCTCTAATTCCAACTGCACAATTAATTACATATTTTTTTGATTTATCTAATTCTTTATATTTACTTCTAAGTGTAGACAAAGGAATATTAATAGCGTTTTTAATATTTCCATCATTAAACTCTATTACCTCTCTAACATCAATTAATACATAATCATCTTTATTTTTAATATAGTCTTCATAAGAAATTACATCTGTTAGTTTTTCAAGTATATTAGTTGCCACATAACCAGCCATATTAACTGGATCTTTAGCACTATTATAAGGAGGTGCATATGCAAGCTCTAATTTAGTTAAATCATACACATTTCCTTTAAAGTGAATTGTAGTAGCTATTGTATCTATTCTCTTATCTACACCATTGTATCCAACAATTTGAGCTCCAAAAACTTTCCCATCTTCAAGTGAAAATAGTAATTTTAAAGTCATAGGAGTATATCCTGGATAATAGCTTACATGAGACAAAGGATGAATTAATGAATAAGAATAATCCTTATTATATATTAATCCTCTTGCTTGTAAGGATTTTTCATTTTCACCAGTATTTGCGACTGTTAAATCAAAAACCTTAGCAACACTTGTACCAATGCTTCCTTCATATTTTTCACTCTTTAATCCTAATATATTAGCAGCAACAGCTCTTCCTTGCTTATTTGCTGGTCCTGCAAGAGGAATCATTGTTTTTAAATTAGACACTTTATTAACTACTTCAATCATGTCCCCTATTGCATAAATATTAGGATCATTTGTCTGCATATATTCATCTACAATTACTCCGCCTCTTTGGTTAACCTCTATTCCAGCATCTTTTACAAAACCAGTATTAGGTCTAACACCAATTGAAAGTAGTGTCATTTCTGTATCTATAATACTTCCATCAGTTAATACTACAGTTTTCCCATCATTAATAATCTTAGAAACCCCTAAATTAAGTTTTAAATTAATACCTTTTTCTTCTATATGATTTTCCACAAGTTTTGCCATGTCTTTATCTAATGGAGGCATAACTTGATTTGCAAATTCTACTAAAGTTACCTTAATACCTAATTCATATAAGTTTTCAGCCATTTCTAGACCAATAAATCCTCCACCTGCAACAACAGCATGTTTTGGATTATTTTTTTGAATAAAATTATGAATTTTATCAGTATCAGGTACAGTCCATAATGTAAATACATTTTCATTATCCGTACCTTCCATATTAGGCACAAATGGAGTAGATCCAGTTGATAACAGTAAAACATCATAAGATTCATTATATTCTTTTCCATCTTTTTGTCTCACTAAAACATTTTTATTTTCTCTATCTATCTTTACTACCTCAGAAAAGTTTCTGATATCAATATTATATTTTGATTTAATTGAAGCTATGTCTGAAACAAATAATGAATCCCTTTCTTCAATTACTCTACCTATATAATAAGGCAACCCACAATTAGCAAAAGAAACATATTCTCCTTTTTCAAATAATATAATTTGAGCATTTTCATCTAACCTTCTTAATCTGGCAACTGCAGTTGCTCCTCCTGCAACACCACCAACTACAACTATTTTTTTACTCATCTATTTCCTCCTTAAATATAATATTAATTGTTTTTCTAATTCCATATTTTAAAATATTATCTTGTTTTAAAACACTTAAAAACATCTTTTAATTTTCATAAATAATGCCTTATATTAGATTAATTAGTATATATAATTAATGAAAAATGAAACTATACAACATTTAAGTTCACATTACTTCTTAACTATATAAAGTTGAATGGAATTAGAAATACTTTTTTAAATTGTTAGCATATTTCTTCCAATTTCAGTATATTACAATATTATTATATATCAATTTAGATGCTCTCTAATATATGTTTAGGACACAAAGATTTTATAACAATATATTAATAGGAAGGTAATAAAATTATGAAACAAATTGCAACTAAAAAGTTCTACAATGAGTCAATCAAAAAATATTGAACACCAAAACAAATGTATTACAATTGTAATACAGAGGTGTTATCAATGAGCATATTAAGTGTGAGAGTTAGTAAAGAAGATGAGTTACTTTTAAAAAACTATGCAAAATTAAATAATATATCTATTTCTCAACTTTTAAGAGATTCAGCTATTGAGAAAATTGAAGATGAGCTAGATTTAAAAACATATGAAAATGCTTCTGAAGAATATCTAAAAAATCCAATTACATTTTCTTTAGAAGAAGTCATAAAGGAATTAGCTGATGAAGAAAATGTATAAAGTAAAGTTTACTTTAACATCAAAACAACAATTAAAAAAACTTGATAAAAATATTAGAAATATGATTATTGCTTACCTTTTAAAAAACATTGAGGGCTGTGAAAATCCACGGGAAAAAGGTAAACCTTTAAAAGGTAACTTAAAAAATCAATGGAGATACAGAATCGGGAATTATAGAATTCTTTGTAGAATAGAGGATTACAAAGTTATAGTTTTGGTATTAAACGTAGGACATAAAAAAGAAGTGTATAAATAAAAATATGAATATAGAAGAAGCTTTACGTTTTATTGAAGTAATGTATTCTACTAATTAATTATTTATTAATATTATAAAATTCTAGTAGGTTGTTATATAACATGAAATAAACCTACTTTTTATATATTTAGGCCTTTTTTTTGTTTTTGTGAAATATTTGTGAAAATTTTCCTAAATATATGTTATATTTATATTGCCCAATAAAAAGGAGGGGGAAAACTATGAGAATAGTACGTAGAGTATTAGCTGTTTTATTGGCTGTTTTTCTTTTAGTTGGTTGTTCAGGAACTAAACCAGCTGAAACAGGTGCGGCTTATAAAGCAGGCTCTTACGAAACAACAGCTAAAGGCTTTGTTGGCGACATCACGCTTAAAACTACATTTACTGAAGAAGCAATCGAAAGTATTGAAGTATTAAGTTCTGAAGAAACACCAGATATTGGTGGTGCAGCAATGGAAGGATTAATTGAATTTGTTGTTGCAAACCAATCTCTAAATGTTGATATCGTTACAGGGGCTACAATTACATCTAATGCATTCTTAGAAGCTGTAGAAGCTGCAGTTGTAGAAGCAGGTGGTGATGTAGAAGCTCTTAAAAATGTAGAAGTATCAACTAGCAATGAACCAGTTAACTTAGAAGTTGACGTTGTTGTTATTGGTGGCGGTGGCGCTGGTTTATCTGCAGCAGTAGCAGCAGCTTCTGAAGGAGCAACTGTAGTTCTTGTTGAAAAAACAGGAGCTTTAGGTGGTAACACAATCAGAGCTGGTGGACCATACAACGCAGTAGACCCAGAAAGACAAAACGCTTTACCACCATCTGATCAAGCATCAATGGATAGAGCTTTAGGTCTAACTGAAGTTAAAGCACAAAATGACAGACACAAAGAAATTCAAGATGAATTAAAAGCTGATATCGAAGCTTACAACAGTGGTGATAAAAAATCACTATTTGACTCAAATGCACTACATAAGTTACAAACTTATGATGGTGGAGACTACATGGCTAAATTAGAATTTATTGAAGTTCTAGTAGATAGCTCATTAGATACATTACACTGGATGGAAGAAAACGGTGTTACATGGACTGATGACATCTCAACAGTTCCTGGTGGATTATGGCCAAGAGCTCATATCCCTGCAGGAGCAGCTGGTGGAGACTACATCAAAGCATTTGAAGCAACAGCAAAAGAATTAGGTGTACAAATCCTATTAAATTCACCTGCTACAGAATTAATTGTAGAAGATGGTGCAGTAGTTGGAATTATTGGTACATCTAATGGACAACCAATGGAAATTAAAGCAAAATCAGTAGTTATTGCAACTGGTGGTTTCTCAGCTAACGTAGAAATGAGACAAGAATATGATCCATCTCTAATTGATACACTACCAACTACAAACTCACCTGCAATTACTGGTGATGGTATCAAGATGGCAGAAGCTGTAGGCGCTAACTTAATTGGTATGGAATATATCCAATCATTACCATTAGGAGACCCTATTAACGGTGGTCTAAACGCTTGGGTTGGTGGATCTGGTGTAGAATACTACTATCAAATAAATAAAGATGGTGTAAGATTTATGGCAGAAGATGGACGTCGTGATACAATGACTCAAGCTTTATTAGCTCAAGAAGATGCAATGTCTTATGTAATATCTTCAGCTGAAAACTATATCGAAGTAGAACCAAATGAAACAATTTGGGGAGATGATATCGATAAGCTAATCGCTGATGGATATGTATTTAAAGCAGATACAATTGAAGAATTAGCAGAACAAATTGGTGTAGATCCTGCAGTTCTAAAAGCTACTCATGATGAATTTAATGCATTTGCAGAAGCTGGAAAAGATGAAGACTTCGGAAGAACACTATTTGGAAAACCATTAGTTACTGCTCCATTCTTTGCTTCAACAAGAGTACCTACAGTTCACCACACAATGGGTGGTATTGAAATTACTTTAGATGCTGAAGTATTAGATGTTGATGGAAATGTGATTCCAAATCTATATGCAGCTGGAGAAGTTACAGGTGGAATCCACGGTTCTAACAGACTTGGTGGAAATGCTTTAGTAGATATTCACGTATTTGGTAGAATTGCTGGTACTAACGCAGCAGCAAACGCTAAATAAAAAAACAAAAAAATACTAGTCAACTTAATATTGGCTAGTTTTTTATGGATTGTTTTAAAAAAATACTAAGTATTATTAACACTTAGTATTTTTGTATTAACTTAAATTTTTATTTGTTTCACTAGCCTCTACATCAATTACATCCGCTTTTCCAAAATCACTTGCAATTGATTCACCTTTAACAACTCTTTCAATTTGCTCAGCTGTTAATGTTTCATATTCTATTAATGCCTCAGCTAATAAAACCAATTCATCTTTATGCTCAGTAATGATATCTTTAGCTTTTTTATGACAGCCATCAATAATT
Source organism: Erysipelotrichaceae bacterium (assembly GCA_012523895.1). Lineage (GTDB taxonomy): Bacteria > Bacillota_I > Bacilli_A > Erysipelotrichales > Erysipelotrichaceae > UBA9076. The sequence goes on along the minus strand of JAAYSZ010000033.1, from coordinate 57,257 downwards.
TTTCTTATTTCTTGATCAATCTCAAATGCAATTTGACCAGAAACATTGCTAGGAGAATTATAATCTCTACCTAAGAAAACATTTTGATTTCCACTATCATACTTAACAGGACCTAAATCACTCATACCATATAAAGTAACCATATCTCTTGCAATATTAGTAGCTCTTTCAATATCATTTACAGCACCTGTACTAATATCATCAAAAAATAACTCTTCAGCACTTCTACCACCCATATAACCAGTAATCATAGCTAATAAATCATTTTTTGTATTCATCATTTTTTCATCCTTAGGTGTCATTAGGTTATAACCACCAGCCATACCTCTAGGAATAATAGTAACTTTTTGAACCACTGTAGAATCTTCTAAATACAATCCAATAATCGCATGACCAGATTCATGATAAGCAACTAATTTTTTAGTTTTTTCATCATAAGTTCTTGATCTTTTTGCAGGACCCATCATAACTCTATCAATAGCTTCATCAAGCTCTGACATATAAATTAAATCTTTTTTATGTCTAACCGCTAAAATAGCAGCTTCATTTAATACGTTTTCTAAATCCGCTCCAGAAAATCCAGGAGTTCTTTTCGCAAGAGCATCTAAATCAATTTCAGGCGAAAGTTTTTTATTTCTTGCATGAACTTGCAATATTTCTTTTCTACCCTTTCTATCAGGTAAAGAAACTGTAATTTGTCTATCAAATCTTCCAGGTCTAAGTAATGCAGGATCTAGTACGTCAGGTCTATTAGTAGCCGCAATAATTACAATACCAGTATTATCTTGGATACCATCCATCTCAACTAATAATTGGTTTAAGGTTTGCTCACGCTCATCATGACCTCCACCAAAACCAGCTCCACGCTGTCTACCAACAGCATCAATTTCATCAATAAAAATCATACAAGGTGAAGTTTGTTGAGCTTTTTTAAACATATCTCTAACTCTACTAGCACCAACACCAACAAACATTTCCACAAAATCAGAACCAGAAATACTATAAAATGGTACATCTGCTTCTCCAGCAACTGCCTTTGCAAGTAATGTCTTACCAGTTCCAGGAGGACCCACTAATAATATTCCCTTAGGAATTCTAGCTCCCATCTTCGCAAATTTCTTTGGATATTTTAAGTATTCAATGATTTCAGCCATTTCAATTTTTTCTTCATCTGCACCAGCTACATCACTAAACTTAACTTTAATATTTCCTTCAAGTCTTGCACGAGACTTTGAAAACTCAAACGCTTTTGCATTAGATCCAGAACTACCCATTCTATTAAACATATACATTAAAAAACCACTAATAACTAAAAAAGGTAATATAGAACCTATTAAATCCAACCACATGTTTTGAGCATTAGCATCAACAATATTAAGATTGCTATCACCAAGCATATCCACAATATTATCAATTTGCTCTTCTGTTGCAGGTATTCTTGAACTAAAAACAATTGCATTTCCTTCATCGTTTTTATAAGTACCTTTTACTTCAACAACATTTGCCCCAACAGTCACATATGACTCTTCAATTTTTTCTTCCTCAATTGTTTTGATTAATTCCCCATATGTCATACTCTTTGCATTACTTTGATCATTCATATTAAACAAAGTAAACAAGAATATTGCCACTATCATATAAGGTATGTAATTTACTAACCTATTTCTTTGCATCTTTTACTCCTAAACTATTTATAACACTCATCCTTAAGCACTCCCACATAAGGAAGGTTTCTATACAGTTGATTAAAGTCTAAACCAAAACCAACTACAAATTCATTTTCTATTTCAAACCCGATATATTCAGCTTGAACATCTACAACTCTTCTAGAAGGTTTATCTAATAAAGTAACTACTTTAACACTTTTAGCACCTTTACTCATAAGAAGGTTCTTAACTGTTCTAAGTGTTTGTCCAGTATCCACAATATCTTCAACTAACAAAATGTTTAAACCTTTCACCGATGTGTCTAAGTCTTTAAGTATTCTAATATCACCCAGAGATTCAGTTCCTTCATAACTAGAAACATCCATAAAGTCATATTGAATATCCATATCGATATGTTTAATCAGTTCAGCTAAAAATGGTACAGAACCCCTAAGTAAAGCCACAAGTAATGGAGCTCCTTCATTTTCATAGTCTTTTTTAATTTCTTTTCCTAATTCCTTTGATCTAGAAATAATTTCTTCTTCTGTCACAAGTACTTTTTTAATTAATGGGTGCATATTATCCCTCCACAAATATTCTTTATTTTATCACAAAAATGTTTGGCTTAATAGTGTAATGACTAATATTACAGCCAATTCCTGGTACCATAATAACCTCATTTTTGTTATTTAATACAATTGGCCATAATTTTCTTTCATTTATTGGTATCTTTCTATCAATAAACCATCTACTAATTTTTTTAGTACCAAATCTTAATTTAATACTATCTCCTTCTCTATAGTTTCTAATAGTAATAGGCCATTCATCATCTTTAACGCTAATACCTTCTATTGTTTTCCCTGTATCAGAAATTGTAAAATAATCAGTTTTAAAAGCTCTGTTAGATATTATATCAAAACTATAAACTATTTCATCATTTCCCATAACTTCACACACTTCATAAGATCTTACAAATTTACTATCACCTATAGGAATTTCAAAATTATTACCACCATCAATAGCTTTAATAATCTCTAATAAAAACTTTTTTGAATAGGTTTCTTTTTTTATAAACTTAGAAAACCATAATCTTAAAAACATAAGTTTTTCATCAAGATTAAAATCATTAAAAATATTAACATTTATTTTATTAATATTTGTATAAGGTTCTACCTTATCTACCAATTTTTGTTTTTCTATATTTTTAATCTCAATTTCTTTTAGTAATGCTATTCTTTCCTCTTTATTTAACTTATCTACTTTACTATGTCTTATTTTATTTCTAGTAAAATCATTACTTAGATTAGATTCATCAATAAAATAAATAACATCATTATCATTACAATAATCTATTAACTCTTGTTTAGAATAGCTTAATAATGGTCTATAAATTTTTAAACCTTTATAACTAGATTCTTTTGCGATTCCAAAAATTTCACCTTCTAGTTTTTTTTCTTCATACATTAAATATGTTTCTAATACATCATCTTCATTATGTCCTATTAGTACACAATCATAATTATATTTATTAGCTATCTTCACAAAAAAATCATATCTATACTTTCTTGCGAAAGCTTGAAAATTCCCTTTATATTTATACTCCTTATTTAAACAATAAAAAGGAATGTTATTTTCAATACAAAAAGTTTCTACCGATTCCATTTCCTTGAATGCATTATCTCTTTTTCTATAATTTACATGAGCTACACAGATGTTTAACTTTTGTTTTAAACACATATGTAATAATGCCATTGAATCAGGACCACCAGAAACTGCAACAATGTATTTTTTATCTTTATCTAGTAATTCCATACTTTATTATTATACCAAATTAAATAACATAATTTATATATTGACATCTATATCGAGTCACGATATATTATATATGTATCGTGATACGATATATCGTTAAAGGATAGTAGGTGGTAGATATGGAAAATATTACTCTAACAGAAGCATACTATTATATATTATTGTCACTTTTTGAACCTCTACATGGTTATGGAATTATGCAGAAAGTTGAAACTATGAGCAACGGAAGACTTACTCTTGCGGCAGGAACATTATATGGAGCTTTAACTTCTTTAATTGATAAAGAATGGATAGAAGCTTTACCACAAGAAAAAGGAAGTAGAAAAAAAGAATATATTATTACTGCTTTAGGGAAAGAAATCGCAAAAATCGAATTAAAAAGATTAGAAGAATTGGTAGCTAACGGAAAAAAGATTATGGAGGTAATTTAATATGACTAAAACATTTTTTAAATTATTTTTTGTATGGGATTATGAAAAAGAAGAACAATGGCTAAATGAAATGTCAAAAAAAGGATGGCAATTAGTAAGTCCAGGTTTAGGTTTTTATAAATTCAAAAAAGATACTCCAAATAAATATAACTATGCATTAGAATTTGTAAGTGATAATTCAAACGATTATATAGATTTTTTAGAAGAAACTGGAATAGAAGTAATTGGAAAATATTTTAATTGGAATTATTATCGTAAATTAAATGATGGTAAACCTTTTGAAATATATAACGATCAAGAATCTAAAATTTCACATTTAGAGCGTATCAAAAGGTTTCTTACTGTATTTTTAGTTATAGAAGGTTTTTTCCTATTCTATAACATTATTGATATGTTTACATCAGATTTTGATAAATATGATTTATATAGTACATTTATATTTTTAATAATAGTCTTATTATTTACATATGGAATATATCGAATTGATACAATAATCAAAAAAATAAAAAAGATCAACTAAATTAATAGTTGATCAAGTTTAGGAGAATAGAATTCTAGTAAAGAATCTATTACAAAATAAATATATACGTAATTATTTAAAATCAACAGGAATAGAAAAATGTCTTAGGAAGATTACATATATAGATATTAGTTAGCATAAGCTAACTGTAATTAAATTATAATATAAATATTTTAAAATGCAACAATTATTATCAATTATTTATAAGAAAAGGCAAAACAAAACTGAAAGTATCAGGTCAAAATAACAATTTAGATACAGCAAATTATTATGCGACAATACTTTCAGTTATTGAATCATCAAGATTAAGGAAAGAAAATCCTTTACATAATATGATTAAGTTACTTAGTAGCTAGTTTATCGCTGAATAGTAACTAGCTTGTAATTCTATTATATTTTGCTATATAATTTGTAAAAGGAGAATACATTTTATGATAAAAGAAAAAGAAATAAACTTATTCGAAAGTTGGAAGAATAAGCCAAAAGAAACTATAATCATTAATAACAATGAATATATAATTAGCCATAAAAATAGTTCGTTTGTTAAAGATGGAATCGTAAATCATAGTGAATGGATAAAAAACGAAAATTTAAAAATTATGTTTTTTTTAAAAGAAGCATACTATGAGCAAGACAGCTCACTAGTAGAAGATATAAATAAAAAAGCTCCCTGGGGTATGTGGCAAAAAATTTCCCAATGGATATTTGGTTTAGAGAAAACTACTGAGAATCATATAGAACCTTTAATAAAAAAATTATATTTCGCTGAAAACAATTCTTTTTTACAGAAAATTGCTATAGTTAATATAAAAAAAAGTAATGGTAACTCTACTTCTAATATGGAAGAAATTACAGCTTATGCAAAGGCGGATAAAGATTACATTAAGAAGCAAATTGAAATAATAAATCCCAAAATTATAATTTGTGGAAACACCTATAATTTCTTGAAAAATATTCTTCACGAAGAAAACTTACCGCACATTAATGAAAATCGATTTACTATTGTTGATTTGTTTGGTGAAGAAGTGATAATTATTAATTATTATCACCCAGCAAATCGATATCCTGATATTTTAAATTATTATGGCTTGCTAGCAATATATCAACAAGCATTAAAAGCCAAAACTATAAAATAAAATTCTTAAATGAATCAAAAAATATATTTAAACAAATATTATTCATTTTAATTTTCCAAAAGCTATAAATAACATAAATATTTTTTGATTTTTATTCGGTTAATTAGATCCTTATAAAATAAATAATCAATTCACGATCCGTTATTTCTGCAATAAACCTATAATCACTAACTCTATATCTCCATAATATGTTTTGTTAATTTAAAAGTGGTCCAAAATCCAACTAATATTAGTTGAAAAATAGTCCACTTGTTTTTTTATAATCAAATTATTATTAATCTTTGTATTGATTTGTCTAATTTAGATGGTTCTTTAAATGATGTTTCTAAAAAATTGGCTGAAAACATATTAAATAACTAACTTATCCCAAACTTCTTTTGAATCAATCATTCTTTCTTTTCTTGCATTATTAACAGCTTCTAGTATTCGTTCTTCATTTAAGCATAAATCCTCCTCAATTTTATCTAATACTAATTCACGAATAAAAGAAGAAAGGTTTAAATTATTAATTGATACATATTCTTTAATCAATTTTTCTTCATCTTCAGATACTCTTAATGTAATCATACCCATAGCATTCACCTCTTGTAGTATAAGTATTACATATTTTTAATAATCAAGTATACTTTTGATAAAAAGGATTCTACAATGCATTTTGAAGTTTTGCTTAATATATTTCGTTCTAGAAATTTTATTTTAATTATAATTTTTAATTTTTTACTTTAACTAAATATTTTTCACAAATTCGTACATATCTAGAATATGATGAGGTAAAATATTTTCAATCTTGCTATCATTATCAGATTTACACACAAAATTGTATATGTGTTTTGGAGATACTGTTTTAATATTTACTCCAAAATCTTCATTAATTTTATCAATTTCATTTTTAAGTTTACTAAAATAACAATTATTAGTTGTAAATAACCAAACTTCTGAATTATTTTCATTAGCTAACTCAACATATTCTTTTGCATTAATTTCTGCATTTTTTACTTGGGGATATATATAGTTTCCACTTTTTGGGTCACGCAGAACACATTCATATAATTCAGTTGATTTTTTACTTGTAGAGGGAATTGATACATATCCATATTTTTCGTTAGAATATAACCACAAACATAATAAATCTTCACAATCATCTGTAGTTAATAAACTAAAAAAATATTCATGTTCTTCATCTATAATATTTTCTTCGATTGGAAAATAATATTTTTTGTAAATATTTTCATCAATTTCTCCATTTTCTTTTTCCTTATCTAACTTCTTATTAAATATATATTGAGAAAATATTTTAACTCCATTATTTTTTATCCGCTGAAGTGTATAACCTCTAATAAATGAAGTAGAAACTTTTGCAGGAATGTGGCTTTCTCCACCTATTTTGTACCATTTGATATCATTCCTTTGATTTCCAACATCAAGATTAGCATCGGGATTTTTATTTTGGTTATCTTTACAAAAAATATAAGTACTATCTTTTGACACTCTTCCAATATAATAAATACCTTTTATTCTCATCCACACTAAATGACCTGGTTTCATTTGCTCTGCTAATCTTTTTGTGTTATACAATCCTCCTTTATCATTCGGATAAAGTTTATCTCCATATTTTTTATAAAACGTTTCATAATCATTAACATTTTTTATATTATTTTTCTCATATATTATTTCATCTATTTCTTCTTTTGTTTTATCTAACTTTTTAATATCCTTATCTAAAAGGCTCCATCCTACAGCTATACAATTATTATTCAAAAAATAATCTGCTACCTCACTAGGATTATCTGCTCCTGTCTTAGCATGTATTCTCCAAACATCAATATTATATTTACTCATTAAATTATCCTCCTTTTATTTTACATGTATCTTTAGACATATTAATCATAATATATATATATATATATCTAGCTTCCTTCTTATAATTTATACTTCTCTATTCCAACTCTTAATTCTTTTTTTATGTCTTCAATTAAACAATCTGGACTAAGTATTTCAACATGTTTAACATATTGCATAGCCCAATACTTCATTGCTGTTAAATTCACTTTAACTTTTACAGTTACTTCATCATCCGTTTCATCACTAAAATAAACACCATCACCAAACCAATCAATTATTTCATCAACTATATCCTTCTTAGCTTTAAAACATACTATCTCACTTGGGCCAGAAAACATGTATATATGTTCTGCCATATGCTTTGATAAATTAAATCCTTCTTCAATTCCTTTAACCTTTTGTTTTGGTTTAACATTACTATCTAATATTTTAATATTAGTTATTCGATCTATTCGATAATGAGATAAATTATCATATTTATCATAATTAGCAATCAAGTAATATCTTCCATTAGTCGCAACCATTTGATAAGGATTTATTATATATCTTCTAATTTCACCTTCATCATTAACTCTTGGCTTCAATTTCTTATTTATATCAAATTTATTATATATAAATTCTACTTGTTTACCTTTTTCAATCGCTTCATCTAAAACTTCAATTGTATAAAATAATTCTTTATTTCTAACAGTGTTTTCAGGAAGATTTAATATATTTCCAACATTAACTCGAAAATACTTGCTAGATAATTTTTTTATTTTATCAATTAATTGTTTAGCTTGTTTTTGTGGGATATGTTTAGAAAAGAGAACACTATCAATAAGTAATCTAAGTTCAGCATCAGAAAAATCTTTTTCTAAATACCAATTAATATATAGTTCCTCTTCTTCATTAAATTTATTAATACGAATAACTTTTTCAAATTCAATGTTATATTCTGCCTCAACTAGATTCATTAAGTTTCTTTTAACAGCCTTTCTATCAACATCCATATTATATTCATCTTTTAAAATTCTAACAAAATCACTTTGTGTTAATCGATGGTTTTCATCAGAATATTTCTTTAATATTTCGAGTATATTTATTATCAACATTTTTTTAGGTTGTTTTACAAGCATATTTTTCTCTCCCATCATACTTGTTTCTATTAACCTCATCATATACTTACATAATTTATTTTGCAATTTGACTTAATTTCTTCTATGTCAAAAGATGTTATCATTTGTTTTTCTAATAAAGCATTTGCTACTTTATCTAAAAATTCCATATTGTTAAATATTATTTCTTTTGCCTTTTGATAATATTTCTCTAACTCAACTCGTATTATTTTTTCTGTATCAGGATTTTCACCGGAAAATACTCTATATAAATTAAAACCAAAGCAACAAAGTCTACTTATACTTTCATTCACTAAATTTTCTGCCATAGATATATCCCTTTTTGCACCTAAATCTAAAATTCCAAACTTTAATTCAACTGCAGCTTTACCACCTAAAATTCCAACTATTCTACTTTCTATTGATTTTATATCATTCACTGTATTTTCTTCATATTTTTTTACAAACCCACCCGAAAAATAACTTCCATTTATTGTTGCTAATAAAACAGTCCCCGGATTTAAAATTTCATAAACAACCAAATGTCCTGCTTCATGATACGCTATTAAATTTCTATTTTTGATTTCAATGTCATTTTTATTATATAAATATTTATTAGTGTTATTAGTTATATCATGAAATCTTCTCATATAAGCTTCTATAAAACAGTCTATATTTATTACATTAGAATTATTATAATTTGCCAATAACACTGTATCATTAATTATTTGTTCAATTTCAGCACACGAATAACCATGCATTAACTTTCCCATAAATTCAATATCAATATCTTTTATAAATTCTTTTTTCTCTAAATAATATGCAATAATTTTTACTGTATCTACATAATTAGGATTATCAATTTTTATTATCTTATCAAATCGACCAACTCTTAAAAGTGATTTAGGAAAATAATTAATTTTATTTGCGGTCGCTAAAACAAAAACATCCTTATCACTAACTTCATCAATACATGATTGCACTGTTACATATTCATCATACTCTGCTTCACGTTTATCATTTTTCGCAAACTTATCAAGATCATCTAAAAATACAATTGATGGCGTATTATTTGATGCTTCCTTAAATGTATTTTTTATTTTCCTTATAAAATCAGAATCTATTTCATCTTTTTTACAAATGAAGACTTTCCTATTGCTTTCATTTATTAATGCAGTCGCCATCATAGTCTTACCTACTCCTGGTCCTCCATATAAAAGTAAACCCTTTATTAAAGGTACTCCTTGCTTGATAGAATCTTTATCACCTTTAAGTACATCCACAATAATTTTTAAATCCTCTTTAATAGTGTCATAACCTATAACTTCATTGAATGTAATCATAATATTCTCCTTTTCTTTGCACCAATAATATACAAAAGTAGATGAGACTTTATTGGTACACATAAACTTATATATTTTATTTAAAGAAAGGAATACTACTATGCAAAATAAAACAGTTTGTCTTTCAATCCACAAAGATATTTTAAAAGACTCTTTTAAAAATACATTTGTATCTTATAAAAAAAATATTTTAATAATTTCTTATAAAATTAACGATGATATTCTTACATCATTAATGATGTGGGTTAAATTTGACTTCGAAGTAAATCCATCAGATTCTATATACGAAATATTAACGTTCAATTTTTTTAATGGTGCTATTAATTTATTATTAAAAATTAATAATAAAATTGTAACTAAATTAAAAGTGAAAAAGATTTCTATTTTTGATATATATGATCCTCTATATTATTTAATAGAAAATGATTCTATTACTAAAGATAAAATATTTAAATGTTTAAAAGAAAATAATTATTCATCTTTCATATCAAGTAAAGAATTAATCAACTTTAAAAACTTAGCTATCATTACAAAATTTATAGGATATAAAAAAGATTTTTATTATTCTATTCCTTATAACTTACAAAATAAAGAAACAATTTTTATAAATACAAGTTTTATAAAAATCGCAAAAAAAATGCAGAACTTTAAATATGTTTTTGAAATTTATAATAATTCTAAATTGCCAAATATAAATTCATTAAAAAACACTATGTTTAAAAATCCTGCTTTATTTTTTTATTTAAATGAAATTGAAATGTTATATAAATTATTTAACGATTCAAATATTCTAAATCAAATTCTTATTCACAATGATATTTTTAGAATATTAGCTTATTTACATGAATATAAAAATTTATATTATTTTCTTAGAATGTTAAAAGATATAAGAGGAAAAACTTGGCTTTATACAATGCTTTTAAAATATGATGTAAGAATGTTTGATGATGGAATTAATTATTACTCTATGAGTACATATAGAAAAGAACTAGAAATGAAAATGTGGAAAACTAAAAATGAACCAAATTATTCTTTTGTAGAATCAACTTATAAACCAACATTTTCAATACCAATAAATCATAAAAATATTAACATTAAATTTAACTACATTAATAATTGGTATTTTAAACCAATTAAATGTGAATTAAAAAGAATAAACCTTTTTTCATTAATTAACGATAATAATTTACTAATAGACTTTCAAAACATACCATATGGTGTATTTGATAATAACAATCAAGCAATTGCTTATATTGAAATTGATAAAGATATTGTCTCTTACTGTAATGTAAGAAAAGAACATCTTGAAAGATTTGATCCAATTTTCTATAAATGGACAACAAAAAACCATTTAAACACAAATTATCTCCATTATAAATAATTCATCCAAACATTATCTTAACCATTCTTTTTTGAATCATTTTAAACAAAGATGAATTAACATTTATATGAGCTTTTACATCTATAATTCTAGAACTATTAATAAACTTCATATCATTCATAAATAATACTGAAGGCTTATTTAATCCTGGTACCTTACCAATTCTCATTAAATGAATCCTACCATCAGGATTTTCTTCATCTAAAGCTCTATGATATTGTGTAGAATTACTAGTCATAGGAATAACTAAAGCCTTACTCTTACAAAAATTCATAATCAACCCAAAATGTTGATATCCTGTTTCATTTACATAAGCTTGACCAAAATCTATAAAGCAAATATCTCCAGCTTTTGCATTTACACCAAAAGACTCACAAGAAACATATTTATTTCTTAGTATCCAATTAGCTTCACTAACCATATTTGCATCTATAGATTTATCATCAATATGTTCATATACATTTCTTTTATGCTTAAGATATTTTTGCCACTCCCTAGAATATTCCCTTTTTAAATCACTATTATTTTCAAACAGTGGAAGATTGGGACAAACCTCTATAATTTCTTGTATCTTATCGTAATTCATATAAAAACCTCCTAATAATGTATTAGAAGGTTTTTTTATTCTCCTATTTTATGAATACTGTAATATACCTCACCAGGCTTAAGTTCTATTCCTTTTGCCTCAAACATTTGAGAAACAGTCACTATTTGATAACCTTTTTCTTTAATCATCGGTATTAACTCTAATACTGCTTCTTTTGTAAATTGATGAATATCATGTAATAAAATAATACTTCCATCATTTAAATTATTAATTACATTATCAATAATTTTTTTAGGTTTTTTAACTTTCCAATCATATGTATCATGATCCCACAATATTAATGGATAAGGTGACTTTTCCTTTAAGGTATCATCTATTGCCCCATAAGGAGGTCTAAATAATTTAATTTCATAATTATTATCAGTTTTATTTTTTACAATATCTCTAACTAAAGTAAGTTGCATCATCAATTCATTTTCATCTAAATCAATCATCTTTTTATGATCATAAGAATGACCACCAATCTCACTTCCACTTTCAATTATCGCATTTAATATTTCAGCTTTATCATCTAAACGATAACCTAATATAAAAAATGTAGCTGCACTATCATATTCTTTTAATTTATCAACTATTTCCATTGTATTATAAATCGCAGGTCCATCATCAAATGTTAATGCTACCATAGGTTTATTTGGATCCACTTCTATTTCTTTAACTAAAATGTCTATACTTTGATAATCTAATTCTCTTCTATCAGAAATAAAATTCACAAAATTAATACTTTGATTTTCTTTTATACTAAAACCAACTTCATAATCACCAGTATGTTTTAAATAAATTCCATTATCTTTATATTCATATTCATTAAAAAAAGAATCAAAATCACTAATATCATTATTAAACTGTTCACTTTGATATAAATATTTATCATGTTTTTCTACAATATATTTAACATTTTTAATAATTCTTCTTTTTTCATCATCAGTAAAAAGAGAACTATCAATCAACAGTTCCTCATCATCTTTTATTATTTTAACTACACCATCTTTAACAACTTTAAAATCAGATTCTTCTTCTACAACAACTTTCGCTTTAGTTTGTGTTTCTAAATTAATATGCTGATTATTCATAAAATAAACAAAAGATGCAACCACTATAAATACAATTAATAAATAAATGTTATTCTTTTTCATTAAACTCTTCTTTCTTTTTTGGCCATCCAAATAATCTTCTACATAATCCAATTATAGGATGAAATTTTGGATTTATCATTCCTGTTGCTTCCACAAAAAGCTCAGCACCTATCAATAAAATTACAATCATTATTAAACCATATGTTTTATTGAAATATGCTAGTACTGCAGCACAACCAAAAAGTGCCGCAACAACATATAAAACTAAAACAGTATTTCTATGCCCTAAATTAAGTTTATACATTAAAACATGATGCAAATGTCCCCTATCAGCTTCAGATATTTTTCTATTACTTAACTTTCTTCTAAGTATTGCAATTATTGTATCTGAAATAGGAATAAATAAAATTAATATTGGAAAACCTAATGTAATAAGAGCAGTTGTTTTAAAACCTAATAAACTTATACATGCAATTGTAAAACCTAAAAATAAAGCTCCACAATCTCCCATAAATAATGATGCAGGATGAAAGTTATAAGGTAAAAAACCAAGTATACTACCACATAATATTAATGCAATAACACTAATATCTCTTCTTCCCATAAAAAAACCTAATAAACCTATAGTAATTGTAACTATAAGTGATATTCCACTTGATAACCCATCCAATCCATCAATTAAATTAATCGCATTTGTAATACCAACAATCCATAAAAATGATATTCCATAAGTAATAATTGGATTACTAATAGTTATATTAAATGGAAGATATATATTCATTAACAAAGTATTCCCTAATGTTAATGCAATAATCGCTCCTACTATTTGAAATATTAATTTATATAAAGGTTTAATATCATAAATATCATCTAATAAACCACCTATAAAAACTACATAACCACCTAATAATATTCCATTTATAGTTTTATCAGCCTTCATAAAAATAGCCATACTAATTATAAAAGCTAGATATATTGCCATACCACCAATTCTAACTATCTTACCTTGGTGTACTGTTCTACTATTTTCAATCGCATATATACCTAACTTTAATCCAACCTTTTTACATATAGGAACAGTAAAAAAAGAAATAATTAAAGGCACTACAAAAAATGGAAACGCACCTTCTATTAAATTCATTTTTTCACCTCCCTAAATTTCAATAACAATTATATCATAGCCATTAATATTATACTTACTCAATTTCTTCACTAATTAATGCACTATATTTTTCATAAATAGCTATTGTATTATCACACCAATTATCAAACTCTTCATCTTCTATTTTTTCTTCAGGATGATTATCCATATAATCTAAATACATCTTTAACCCTTCCTTTAAAGATATCTCACATTCAAAATCAGAAACACATTGTATCTTACTAATATCAAATATCTTAGACCATCTCTTATCACCTTGAATAGAAGAAAGAAGGTCATATTTTTTACTATGTAAAAGAATATCTGAAGAAATATAAACAGGCTTGTATTCAACATCTAATAAATCAGCCAATATCATATATACCTCATCCCAAGTAAATATTTCAGTATTCATTATTTGAAATATTTCCCCATTAACTTTCTCATTACCAACTAAAGGAATAAAACCTTTCACAAAATCATCCGCATGAGTCGCTGACCAAACTGATTGACCATCACCATGAATTATTACTTTCTTACCCCTAATCATCCTAGAAACTACACCCCAATAATTCTTACCCTTAACACTTAATGGGATTCTACTATCAGAATATGTTTGGCTAGGTCTAACTATAACTACATTAAAATCATCATTTTTATATTTATCTAAAAAATATTTTTCAGCCTTTGCCTTATTTCTTCCATAAAGTGAATAATTATTACCAATTTCACTATTTTCATCAATAATGCAATCATTAGGACTATTTAAAACAACAACTGTACTAATAAAAATAAACTGCTTTGTTTTATCCTTAAATAATTCATAATTATTTCTTGCATCATTTTCATCCATAATTAAAAAGTTAATAACTACATCAAAACTATAATCTTTTAGTAATTCCTTAATGCCATCAACATCTTTAATATCACCAATTAAATAATTAACACCATCAAGTTTTTCACTTTTTCTTTTACCCCTATTTAAAATAAATAATTCAACACTACTATTGTTTGCTAAAGCACTAGCAATAGGAGAAGAAATAGTACCTGTACCACCAATAATTAAAACTTTCATAAAAATAACACCTCCAGATAAAAAGTAACTTAGATATAATCTAAATTACCTTATTTAATACACAAAATCCACTTTTATTCAAATCATCTTTTATATCTTGAATTTGATTAAAATTTCTTGTTTCCATTTTAATCTTTAATACACAGCTATTAATATCACTATTCTCTTCACCTTGATCATAGAAAACTCCAATAACATTACCACCATTTCTAGCAATAACTCTAGAAACACCTTCTAATTGACCAGGTTTATCAGTTAAAGAAATATATAAATCACTAGTTCTACCACTATTTAATAAACCTCTATTAATAACTCTACTAAGTATATTAACATCAATATTACCACCAGATAAAATACAACAAGTATTCTTACCATCTATATTAACCTTTTTACTAATAACTGCTGCTACACTAAGTGCTCCAGCACCTTCACAAACAAGTTTTTGTTTTTCCATAAGCATTAATATTGCAGTCGCAATTTCATCTTCAGTAACAGTAACAATGTCATCAACATACTCATTAATATATTTATAAGTAAGTTCTCCAGGCATCTTAACCGCAACACCATCCGCAAAAGTACTAACAACATCAGTCTTTGTAAGACGACCCTCTTTTATCGAACAATACATTGAAGCAGCACCTTCAGCCTGAACACCAATAACTTTACAATCAGGTTTTAATTGCTTAATCACAAATGCTATACCACTAATTAAGCCTCCACCACCAATAGGAACAATAACCATATCAACATCAGATAATTGATCAAGAATCTCTAAAGCAATTGTACCTTGACCAGCAATTACATCGTCATCATCAAATGGATGAATAAAAGTAGCACCCACTTCTTCACAATATTTTAACGCAGCCTCATATGATTCTGTATAAGATTCTCCTACAAGTTTAACCTTAGCTCCATAACTCTTTGTAGCTTCAACCTTACTAATAGGCGCACTATCAGGTAAAAATATAGTAGCTTTTATATTATTTTTCTTTGCGGCTAATGCAACACCCTGTGCATGATTACCCGCAGAACAAGCAACTATCCCTTTATCACAATCAGTTTTATTAAGCTGATGTATTTTATAATAAGAACCTCTAATCTTAAAAGAACCTGTCTTTTGTAAATTTTCACACTTAAGATATAAATTACCTTCACCATTAATAGCTAAAGCATTTATCATCTCTGTTTTACTAACCGCATTTTTTAATATAAATGATGCATGATACATCTTATCTAAACTTAACATAATATCTCCTACTTCAAAATTGCACCCTTATCAGCACCTTGAACTAATTTTCTATATCTATCTAAATAACCTTCAACTTTATTCTCTTTAACTTTAAACTCTTTTCTTCTAGCATCCAATTCTTCATCAGACACCATTAAATTAATACTATAGTTAGGAATATCAATACTAATTAAATCCCCATCCTTAATTAAACCAACTTCTCCACCACTTGCTGCTTCTGGTGAAACATGGCCAATAGAAGCCCCACGAGATGCACCACTAAATCTACCATCAGTAATTAGTGCAACACTTTTATCAAGCTTCATACCAGCTAAAGCACTAGTAGGATTTAACATTTCTCTCATACCAGGACCACCTTTAGGACCTTCATATAAAATAACCACAATATCACCTGCGACTATTTTTCCATTATATATTGCATCAATTGCTTCATCTTCACTATTAAATACTTTTGCTTTACCTTGATGTTTAAGCATTGAATCATCTACAGCACTTCTTTTTACAACACAACCATTTTTAGCTATGTTTCCAAATAATATTGCAATACCACCTGTACTACTATAAGGATTATTAAACTCTCTAATAATAGTATTATTCTTTATCTTAGCGTCTCTTAATTTTTCCTTAACAGTTTCACCTGTACAAGTAATACAATCATCATTTAATAAATCATTATCCATAAGTTCCTTTAAAACCGCACTAACTCCCCCAGCATGATATAACTGCTCCATATGATGAGGACCAGCAGGAGCCAAGTGACATAAATTAGGAACTTTTTCACTAATTTCATTAAATTTATTTAAATCTAAATCAACCTTAGCCTCATTTGCAATAGCTAATAAATGAAGAACACTATTAGAAGAACATCCTAAAGCCATATCACAAGCAATCGCATTTTCAATAGATTTTTCATTAATGATATCTCTAATACAAATATCATTTTCTAAAAGATCCATTATCTTCATACCAGCTTCTTTACCAAGTTGAATTCTTCTAGAATAAACTGCAGGAATAGTACCATTGCCAGATAATGCTAAACCAATAGCCTCACTTAAACAGTTCATACTATTTGCAGTATACATACCAGCACAACTACCACAGCTAGGACAAACATTTTTTTCCATTTCTTCTAATTCTTTTTCATTTATCAAATTAGCCTTAAAAGCACCAACACCTTCAAACATATTAGATAAAGTTAAACTCTTTTCTTCGCTATATCCTGCAAGCATAGGTCCACCACTAACTAATATTGTAGGAAGATTCACTCTTAAAGCACCCATAATCATACCAGGAACAATCTTATCGCAATTTGGAACTAATACTAAAGCATCAAATCCATGAGCTATTGCCATAGTTTCAACACTATCAGCGATAAGTTCCCTGCTAGGAAGAGAATACTTCATACCAACATGACCCATAGCTATTCCATCACAAACTCCAATTGCAGGAACTAAAATAGGAGTACCACCAGCCATAGAAACACCAGTTTTAACCGCATCACTTAGCTTATCTAACATCATATGACCAGGAACAACTTCACTAAAAGCAGAAACAATACCTATTAAAGGTCTGTTTAACTCTTCTGTTGTATATCCTAAAGCATAAAACAAACTCCTATTAGGAGCCCTTTCAGGCCCCCTTATAACCTTATCACTTGATAATTTCATATTAACCTTCCTTACTTATTTTTTAACCAGCTCATCATACCTCTTAGTTCTTTACCAACTTTAGCAAGTAAATGTTCAGATTCTTTACGTCTAGTTGCTAAGAATCTAGTCTTTCTTCCAGCTGTAAACTCTTGAACAAATTCACTCGCAAATTCACCATTTTGAACTTCCTCAAGAATTTTTCTCATTTCTTTCTTAGTATCTTCAGTAATTATTCTCTTACCTCTACTATAATCACCATATTCAGCAGTATTAGAAACAGAATATCTCATCATTTCAAAACCACCACTATTAATTAAGTCAATAATTAACTTCATTTCATGAACACATTCAAAATAAGCCATTTCAGGTTCATAACCAGCTTCAACTAAAACTTCAAAACCAGCCTTCATTAATTCAGTAACACCACCACATAAAACAGCTTGTTCACCAAATAAATCTGTTTCAGTTTCTTCTTTAAATGATGTCTCTAAAATACCAGCTCTTCCTGCACCAATTCCAGCAGCCCAAGCAAGAGCATAATCTTTAGCCTTACCACTAAAATCTTGATAAACAGCAATTAGTGAAGGAACTCCATTTCCCATTTCATATTGAGATCTAACTGTATGACCAGGCCCCTTAGGAGCAATCATAATAACGTCAATATTCTTTGGAGGATTGATTAAGTTGTAATGAATATTAAATCCATGCGCAAAACATAATACATTTCCTTCTTCTAAATATGGTTCAACTTCATCTTTATATAAATCAGCCATAACTTCATCTGGTACAAGCATCATAACAATATCAGCCCATTTAGCAGCTTCTTCTACACTTTCAACTTTTAGTCCTGCATTTTTTGCTTTTTCACAGCTTGAACTAGTACTTCTTAAACCAACACAAACATTCATTCCACTATCTTTTAAGTTTAATGCATGTGCATGCCCTTGGCTTCCATAACCAATAACCGCAATTTTTTTATCTTTGAGTAAATCTAAGTTGCAATCTTCTTCATAATATTTATTAACCATTGTCTTTTTACCTCCCTTTTATCTAGACAAAGCAGTAATTCCTGTTCTACACATTTCTAAAATTTCAAATTCTTCTGCCATTGTAATAAATCCATCAATTGTACTAGATTTTCCTGCAAGTTGAATTACAACACTTGTAGGAGATAAATCCACAATTGAAGCTCTATAAATATCCACAAAATCCTTAATCTTACCTAAATTATTAGCATCCATACCAATCTTCATAAGTAATAATTCTCTCATTACAGCTTTTTCAGGTTCCATTACAAATACATCTATAACTTCTTCTAACTTACGAATTTGAGCAATAATATGATCAATATTAGACGTATCAGCCTTAGTAGTTAAGGTAATTCTAGAAATTTCCTTATAATTAGTTTCTGAAACAGTAAGAGTATCAATATTGTAACCTCTTCTACCTATTAAAGTTACAATTCTTCCCAGAACTCCGTAGTAGTTTTTAACTATTAAACTTATAACTTCTCTTTTTTCCATATCTCTCACCTAATCCATTATTATGTCTTCAATTGTACCACCAGCTGGTATTAACGGAAGAACTCTTTCATCTCTATCAATTACACATTCAATAATAACACTAGTATCAGCATCTAATGCTTCTTTAAATGCTTCTTTAAATTCACTTAAGTTTTCACAATGATAACCTTTTGCCCCAAAAGCATCCGCAAGCTTTAAATAATCTGTTTTTCTAAATAAGTCAGTTTGAGAAAATCTATCTCCATAGAAATGATGTTGCCACTGTCTAACCATACCTAATGCTTTATTGTTAAATAAAACAGTAATTATTTTAATTCCATTATTTACAGCAGTAATAACTTCATTAAGATTCATGTTAAATGAACCATCTCCAGTTACATGAATAACTGTTTTATCAGGATTAGCCACTTTAGTACCAATTGCAGCACCATAACCAAATCCCATAGCTCCTAAACCTCCACTAGTAATAAAATGTCTTGATTTAACTCTACCATTGTATTGAGCTGCCCACATTTGATGTTGACCAACATCTGTAACAATAATTCCATCTTCACCAATATTATCAGAAATAACTTTCATTATTTGATGAGGTTTTAATACTGAATCATCATCAGTTGGTTTATAGTCTTCTTTTTGCCATTCTCTAATTTGATCCATCCATTCTTTTCTTTCATTAGGTTGAACCTTTTCAGCAATTAAACCAAGAATATCTTTTGCATCTCCTACTAAACTATAATCTACAATAACATTCTTATTAATTTCACTTGCATCAATATCTATATGTATAATCTTTGCATTTTTCGCAAACTTTTTAACATTAGATGCAACTCTATCATCAAATCTAACTCCCACTGCAAGTAATAAATCACAATGATCAATAGCATTATTAGAACTTGCATGTCCATGCATTCCAACCATTCCAAGATTTAGCTTTTCTTCATAGCCTAATAATCCTGAACCCATAAGTGTATAAGTAGCTGGAACATTAGCTTTTTCAACTAACAGCCTTAATTCATCAGATGCATCAGAAGCAACAACTCCTCCTCCACAATATACAACAGGTCTTTTAGATTTATTAATTAAATCAGCTATTTCACTAATTAACTTATCATTTTTATATTTTAAAATTTCTGGTTCTTCAATCTTTTCTGGGTTATAAACACCTTTTTTAATTGTAACATCCTTTGGAATATCAATTAAAACAGGCCCTGGTCTTCCTTCTTTAGCTATTCTAAATGCTTCTCTTACAGTATTTGCTAATTCATTAACATCCCTAACCACAAAATTATGCTTTGTAATAGGCATTGTAATACCAGTAATATATGTTTCTTGAAAACTATCCTTACCAATTAAACTAGTAGAAACATTTCCTGTAATAAACACTACTGGAACACTATCCAAATAACAATCCGCAATACCAGTAACTAAGTTTGTAGCACCAGGTCCACTAGTCGCAATTGCTACACCTACCTTACCAGTACTTTTCGCATAGCCCTCTGCCGCAAATGAAGCACCCTGTTCATGAGATGTAATTATGTGTCTAATCTCATCTTGATGCTTATATAAAGCATCGTAGATTTCAAGCACTGAACCACCAGGATATCCAAATACAACTTCAACACCCTGCTCAAGTAATGCTTTTACTAATATTTCTGCACCCTTCATCATCATTCTATTCTCCCTCATATTCTTTTATTAAAGACTCATACTCTAAAGTTTCATCTATATAATCTCTACCACTTAATAATCTATCCTTATTAACCTTTGATATATCAAACTTAAAGTCTTTTTCATTTGTTTTAATAAGTTGTTGTTCTAAATCAATTTCAATTTCTTCATCTAAACTTGCAAGATAATCTCTAACATCCTTACTGACGATAATTGGCAATAAACCATTGCTATACCAATTATTCATAAATATATCAGAATAGCCCATGGCAATTATTACCTTTATACCAACATCCCTTAATGCCCATGCTGCATGTTCTCTAGAAGATCCACAACCAAAGTTATTACCACTAATTAATATTTCATAACCTTTATATTTGTTTATTGGAAAATCTTCTATTTCATTACCATCTTTATCATATCTCCAAGGATGAAATGCATAATCCTGGAAACCTGTTCTATAAATAGTTTTAAGATATTGCTTAGGAATAATTATATCAGTATCAATGTTATCATTTAAGATTTTTATTGCCTTACTTTTTACAACACTAAACTTCTCCATAATATTCCTCCTTTGAAATATCTACAATCTTACCATGTACTGCACTAGCAGCACATGTTGCAGGAGAAGCAAGATGTGTTCTAGCATTAGCACCTTGTCTTCCTTCAAAGTTTCTATTACTTGAAGAAATACAATGTGCATAAGGTTTAACTAAGTCAGGATTCATTCCTAGACAACTAGAACAACTTGGTAATCTAAACTCAAAACCTGCATCTATAAATATATCTTTAACCCCTGTTTCTATAGCTTTTCTATATACAGCCATAGATCCAGGAACAACAACTGCTTTAATACCTTCTTTAACTTTTTTACCTTTAACATATTTAGAAGCTTCAAGCAAATCACTATATCTTCCATTAGTACAAGACCCTATAAAGACTTCTTCAACCTTAATATCATCAACTGTTTGATTAGGTTTTAAATCCATATATTCATATGCTTTCTTATAGCTTTCATCTTTAATTTCCGGAAATTTTTCATCTACAGAAATACCTTGACTAGGATTAGTACCCCAAGTAATTTGAGGTTTTAAATTACTGACATCTAAAGTAATAATCTTGTCATAGTCTTCTTCACTATCAGTATATAAATCATCAATATTAACTTCTTTATAATATTTAGTATTTTTTAAATACTCTATAGTAGTAGAATCTGGTTTAATCATTCCAACCTTTGCGCCAGCTTCAATAGCCATGTTACAGATTGTCATTCTTTCATCCATATCCATATTTTCTATTGTATCACCATAAAATTCAGCTGCGTATCCATTACCAATTGAAACACCATATTTTTTTATTAATGCAAGAATAACATCTTTACTATAAACCCCTTTTTTTAATTTACCAGTAATTTTAACACCTAAATTTTTAAGTTTTTTATTCCATATTGTTTGAGTAGCTAAAACATGTTCAACTTCTGTTGTACCTATACCAAATGCTAAAGCACCAAAAGCACCATGAGTTGCAGTATGACTATCTCCACAAACAATTGTTTCTCCAGGTCTAGTAAGACCAAGTTCAGGACCAATTATATGAACAATACCATTATCTTCATGATTCATATCAACTAAATCAATATTAAACTCTTCACAATTTTCTTTTAATGCATCTAACTGCATTTTAGCTAACTTATCAGTAATGTTTTCTCTTTCTTCTTTTGTTGTAGGAGTATTATGATCCATTGTACCAAAAGTTTTATCTGGTCTTCTTACAGTTCTGTTATACATTCTTAAACCTTCAAAAGCTTGAGGTGATGTAATCTCATGAATATAATGTCTATCTACATAAATAAGATATAATTCACCATCTTTTGTAATTACATGTTTGTTAAATACCTTATCATATAGTGTACTCATTCTTAATCTCCTTTATCTTTTCTATTAGTTTATCTGTCCAATCTGTAGTAGACAAATAATTTTCACTGTTTAAATCTTTTGTATAACAACCTTCATTTAAGATAATATCAATTGAATCATCAATTAAATCACTCATCTTATTTTCATTAAATGAATATCTAAGCATCATAGCCATTGACCTAATCATCGCAATAGGATTTGCAATATTTTGATTTGCGATGTCAGGTGCACTACCATGAGCTGGTTCATATAATGAAATACCATCAACACTAAAGCTTGCGGATGCTAATAAACCAAGTGATCCTCCTAACACACTAGCTTCATCACTTAGTATATCCCCAAATAAATTAGAAGTAACAATTACATCAAATGTAGAAGGTTTAGTAATTAATTCCATTGCCATTGCATCTACATATCTATGTTCTAAAGTTACATCAGGATAATTTTTAGAAACATCATTCGCTATTTTTCTAAATAATTTACTACTAGACAATACATTTGCTTTATCTACAGAAACTACTTTTCCTTTTCTTAATTTTGCTATTTTAAATGCATAATCTACAATCCTAGTAATTTCTTCTTTGTTATATCTCATAGTGTCATATGCTTCTATATCACTGTAATATCTAGGTTCTCCAAAGTATATTCCACTTGATAATTCTCTTACTATAACCAAATCACTACCCTTAACTATTTCAGCTTTTAGTGGCGATAAATGAACTAAGCTATCACTTACTTTTAATGGCCTTATATTTGCATATAGATTTAAATATTTTCTTAATGCTAATAGTCCTTGTTCTGGTCTAATAGGAGCACTATCATATTTTGGTGAACCAATAGATCCTAATAACACTGCATCAGCATCTTTTAATTTTTCTTTTAAATCATCAGTAAATGGAACTCCATATTTATCAATAGAAACTCCACCAAAATCTTCATAAATCATTTCATACTGAAAATTAAAATCTTCAGAAATTTCTTCTAATACTTTTATTGCACTGTCCATTATTTCAGGACCAATTCCATCACCTTTTAAACATATAATTTTATTCATATCTATATACCAAACTTATTTATTCCTTGTACATATGCAAGTATAGATGCTTTAATAATATCTAAATCTAATCCTGAAGTAGATATTTCTTGATCATCTAACTTAAGTTTAACTTTAGCTTCACCTAATGCATCAGATAAACTAGAAACCGCATTTATTTCAAAATTTAATACTTCTATATCTCTTTTTACTATACTATTTAATGCTTTAAATGCCGCATCAACTTGACCATTTCCTACAGCTCTTTTTGTGATTAAATTATCTCCATGAGAAATATTTAAATAAACAGTAGCTGTTCCATCATTATTATTGGAACTTGTATAACTGTGGAATTTATAATTTTCATTATAAGGAAGTCTTCCAACTAAAGATGTAATATCATCAATAGTTACATACTTTTTACTATCAGTTAATTCTTTAAACTTAATAAAGTTTTCATTAATTTCTTCTTCGCTCATTTCAAATCCATGATGTTTTAAAAATGCTACAAATGCATGTCTTCCTGAATGTTTCCCTAAAATTAAACCATCACTCTTTGGAATTCCAATCTTATCTGGATTCATAATTTCATATGTTTCTCTATTCTTTAATATTCCATCTTGATGAATTCCTGATTCATGTAAGAAACAATTTTCTCCAACAACTGATTTATTTTTCGCAATACTTACTCCTGTAATAGCTGAAATAAGTTTAGAAGTCTTATATATTTGAGTAGTATCAATATTAGTAGAAACATTATAGTAATTAGCTCTTGTATCTAATATCATTGCGACTTCTTCTAGTGAAGAATTACCAGCTCTTTCTCCAATTCCATTAATTGTACATTCGATTTGTCTTGCACCAGCTTTAACACCTGCTAATGCATTTGCGGTTGCTATACCTAAATCATCATGACAATGAACTGAGAATGTAACTTTATCAGAATTTTTTGTGTTTTTTATTACATAATCTATTAAATTGTAATATTCTTCATTTTGCGCATATCCAACTGTATCAGGAACATTTATTGTAGTAGCTCCAGCTTCAATTACTTTTTCAAATATTTCCACAAGGAAATCTGGATTGCTTCTACTTGCATCTTCCGCAGAAAATTGAATATCATCAACTAAACTTTTCGCATATTTAACCATTTCTACAGCTTTATTAACACATTGCTCTTTACTCATTTTAAGCTTGTATTCTAAATGGATATCACTAGTAGCAATAAAAACGTGAATTCTAGGATGCTTTGCATTTTGTAAAGCTTCTGCAGCTCTATCAATATCTTTTTTATTACATCTTGCAAGTGCACACACTGTCACATTTTCTACTGCTTCACTTACTGCTTTTACTGCTTCAAAATCTCCATCACTTGAAATAGGAAATCCTGCTTCAATGATATCTACTCCGAGTCTTTCAAGTTGTTTTGCGATTTGAATCTTATCGCTTACATTTAAACTGACTCTTGGAGTTTGTTCTCCATCTCTTAAAGTTGTATCAAATATTTTTACCTTTTCCATATTTTTCCCTTTCCTTGTGTAAAATAAAAACCTTAACTATTAGCTATTATTTTATTCAAGCCAATTGTTAAGGTTACTTAAACACTGCACAAACTTTTTTCCTAATTCTAAATTTCTTGAATAAAATGAACATCACGCATGACTAACAGAACTATTACTAGAACTAGGAGAACAATAATAATGTTAACTAACATAGTTGTCATACATTCACCTTACTTATTGAAAAGTATCACATATATAAAAGAAAAATGCAAGCGCTTTTTTCTGAAAATAGTTTCATAACCATCAATAAAATGTTTGTGATAATATTAATTTAATGGAAAGAAGGTAAATTATGAAATTATTTATAAGTGTTTTAACGTTATTATTCTTATTTGGATGTAGTCCACAAGAAGAAACACCAGTAGCAAATGAAGAAGTAGTAGAAGTAACAGAAGAAATAAATGAAGAAATAAATGAAGAAATAAATGAAGTAAAAAAAGATGCAGATGTATCTTTTAGACTAGGTATTCTAAATGGAAATACATATGTAAATGAATCTTTAAATATTACTGTAACTCTTCCTAAAGATTTTGAAGTAGTTTCTACAGAACAAATGGAAGAATTAATGGAAGCATCTTTAGCGGAAATAGATGAAAATGACAGTTTAGAAAACTATGAATTATTTTATGAATATATGGCATTTGATTATGAAAACTACAATAATATAATTATTTTGGCTGAAACTGCTCAACCAATTGTACTTAATGAATCAATTTACTTAAATTCTATGATTCAAAATATTAAAAATTCCCCTGATGAAACATCTACTGTTGAAATAGACGAAAACATATATCAAAGAGATTTTGGAGGAAATACATTTCATTGTTTTGATATGTCATCAACTATATCTGATTTCACTTTAGTTCAAACAGTATGTGTATTAAAATATGATTCAAAAATATTTAATATAACTACTACAGCTCAAACAAAAGAATCACTAGAAGATATACTATCAAGTATCGAAAACTTAAATTAAACATAAAAAAAACACTTCAAATTCGAAGTGTTTTAATTTGGTTTTAACTATTTAACGATTTCAATAATACTTCCAGAACCAACAGTTCTTCCACCTTCACGAATTGAGAACTTAGTTCCTTGTTCGATAGCGATAGGTGAAATTAATTCAACTGTCATTTCTACGTTATCACCAGGCATTACCATTTCAACTCCCTCAGGAAGTTTGATAATTCCAGTAACGTCAGTAGTACGGAAATAGAATTGAGGACGATAGTTACTAACAAATGGTGTGTGACGTCCACCTTCTTCTTTACTTAATACGTAAACTTGAGCTTTAAAGCTTTTGTGAGGTGTAACTGAACCTGGTTTTGCTAAAACTTGTCCACGTTCAACTTGTTCACGGTTAACACCACGTAATAATGCACCGATGTTATCTCCTGCTTCAGCATAGTCTAATAACTTACGGAACATTTCAATACCTGTAACTACAGTTTTTCTTGTTGGGTTAATACCAACGATTTCAACTTCTTCGTTAAGTTTTAATCTTCCACGTTCAACACGTCCTGTAGCAACTGTACCACGACCAGTGATTGTAAATACGTCTTCAACAGCCATTAAGAATGGTTTGTCTGTTTCATGTTCTGGAGTTGGGATCCACTCATCAACTGCAGCCATTAGCTCAGTAATTTTTTCACCCCAAGTTTCATCACCTTCTAATGCTTTTAAAGCTGATCCAGCGATAACTGGAGTATTGTCTCCATCAAATCCATATTCAGATAATAGTTCACGAACTTCCATTTCAACTAATTCGATTAGTTCTTCGTCATCAACCATATCGCATTTATTTAAGAATACAACCATCTTTGGAACACCAACTTGACGAGCAAGAAGAATGTGTTCACGAGTTTGTGGCATAGGTCCATCTGTAGCAGCAACTACTAGAATTGCTCCGTCCATTTGAGCCGCACCAGTAATCATATTTTTAATATAGTCAGCGTGACCTGGGCAGTCAACGTGAGCATAGTGTCTGTTTTCTGTAGTGTACTCTACGTGTGAAGTATTGATTGTGATACCACGAGCCTTTTCTTCAGGCGCAACGTCAATAGCGTCATAAGCTTTAGCTTCAGCTAAACCTTGTTTTGCTAAATGATTCGTGATAGCCGCTGTTAAAGTTGTTTTTCCATGGTCAACGTGACCAATTGTACCGATGTTAACATGTTCTAACGATCTGTCAAATTTTTGCTTTGCCATTTTTTGCAAATCCTCCTATTTTTTCAATTTTACCATATTCATTCTAAGATAAACCCTCAAATAATGCAATGTTTATTGCTTATTGACGAGTATTTTTTGAAGCAATCTCTTCTGCAATACTCTTAGGTACTTGATCATAATGACCCATTTGCATTACATAATTGCCACGACCTTGAGTGAATGATCTCAAATCAGTCGCATAACCAAACATTTCTGATAATGGAACAAACGCCTTTACTTTTATAGCATTTCCAATTTCTTCTTGGTCTCTAATTTGACCACGACGTTTTGTAATGTCTCCCATTACACTACCTAGATATTCAGATGGCGCAGTTACATCAACAGCCATGATTGGTTCTAATAATACTGGTGCACATTTTTTAGCAGCTTCTTTTAAAGCCATGCTAGCTGCAATCTTATAAGCCATTTCTGATGAGTCAACATCATGAGATGAACCATCAAATAATGTAGCTTTAATATCAACAATTGGATAACCAGCCATTAATCCATTGTTTAATGCAGATTCAAGCCCTTCTTGTGTAGGCTTAATATATTCACGAGGAACTGTTCCTCCAACAACCTCATCAACAAATTCAAATCCTTTTCCTTGTTCATTAGGTTCAAATCTAATCCAAACATGACCATATTGACCACGTCCACCAGATTGTCTAACAAACTTACCTTCACATTCTGCCATTTGAGTAATAGTTTCTCTATAAGCAACTTGTGGAGCTCCTATATTACATTCAACTCTGAATTCTCTCTTCATTCTATCTACTATGATATCTAAGTGTAATTCACCCATACCAGCAATGATAGTTTGTCCAGTTTCTTCATCAGTGTATGTTTTAAATGTCGGATCTTCTTCTGCTAATTTAGCTAATGCAATTCCCATTTTATCTGAGTCTGCTTTTGTTCTTGGTTCTACAGACATTTGGATAACTGGTTCTGGGAATATCATTGATTCTAAGATAATTGGATTTTTTTCATCACAAAGTGTATCTCCTGTTGTAGTTGATTTTAAACCAACTGCAGCAGCGATATCTCCTGAGTATACTTCAGTAACTTCATTTCTATGGTTAGCATGCATTTGTACAATTCTACTAAATCTTTCTCTAGTATTTTTAGTAGCATTTAACACATAACTACCAGAAGCAGCTTTTCCTGAGTAAACTCTAAAGAATGTTAATCTTCCTACAAATGGATCAGTCATAACTTTGAATGCTAGAGCTGCAAATGGTTCATCATCTCCAGGATTTCTAGCTTCTTCAGTTCCATCAGGTAATGTTCCTACAATTGCAGGTACATCTAATGGTGAAGGTAAGTAATCAATTACTGCATCAAGCACTAACTGAACACCTTTATTTTTATACGCAGATCCGCATAATACTGGGAAGAATTCTGAACTTAATACCCCAGCACGGATTGCTCTTTTGATTTCTTCGATTGTTGGTTCTTCACCTTCAAGAACCTTCATCATTACATCATCATCATAATCCGCAACAAGCTCAACTAATTTTTCTCTTAAAGCTTCTGCTTCATCTACAAATTCAGGAGCAATCTCACTTACTTGTGGATCTTTTCCTAAATCATCTACATATATATATTGTTTTCTTTCAATAAGATCAATAATACCTCTAAAAGTATTTTCTGCACCAATTGGCAATTGAATTGCAGCTGCTTTAGCTCCTAATCTATTTCCAATTGAATTAACTGCCATCATAAAGTCTGCGCCAGTTGCATCCATCTTATTACAGAATACAATTCTTGGAACTTTATATGTTGTTGCTTGACGCCAAACAGTTTCTGTTTGTGGTTCAACACCAGCTTTAGCATCAAGAACTGTTACAGCTCCATCTAGCACACGTAATGAACGCTCAACTTCAACTGTAAAATCCACGTGTCCTGGAGTATCGATAACGTTAATTCTAAATCCCTTCCAAGTGGCTGTAGTAGCCGCAGAAGTGATAGTGATTCCACGCTCTCTTTCTTGCTTCATCCAGTCCATCTGACTTCCGCCATCATGAGTTTCTCCCATTTTGTGAGTTTTACCAGTATAGAATAGAATACGTTCTGTAGTAGTAGTCTTTCCAGCGTCAATATGTGCCATGATTCCTATATTTCTAGTATTTTTTAATTCAAACTCTCTTGGCATTTGGCTCTCCCTTCTTGATTACCAACGATAATGAGCATAAGCTTTATTCGCTTCTGCCATCTTATGTATGTCGTCTCTTTTCTTAACTGATGCTCCTGTACCATTAGCTGCATCTAAAATTTCTCCAGCTAATCTTTGTTCCATAGTTTTTTCATGACGTAATCTTGAATAATTAACTAACCATCTTAAACCTAAAGTTAGCTTTCTTTCCGCAGATACTTCTACTGGAACTTGATAGTTTGAACCACCTACTCTTCTTACTTTTAGTTCAAGTAATGGCATAATATTAGCTAATGCTTTTTCAAATACTATCATTGGTTGTTCACCAGTTTTCTTTTCGATTATTTCAAATGCATTATAAAGGATTGTTTGTGCAACTCCTTTTTTACCATCTAACATAATCTTATTTATTAATTTTGTAACTAATTTAGAGTTGTATATTGGATCAGGTAATACATCTCTCTTAGGTATACTTCCTTTTCTTGGCATGTTCTACACCTCCCTAATTTGATTCCCTAGGCTTCTTAGTTCCATATAGAGAACGAGATTGTTTACGGTTATCAACTCCTGCGCAGTCTAACACGCCTCTTACTATATGATATCTAACCCCTGGTAAATCCTTAACACGGCCGCCTCTGATCATAACAACACTGTGTTCTTGTAAATTGTGTCCTATACCCGGAATATATGCAGTAACTTCCATACCATTAGATAAACGAACACGAGCATACTTACGTAATGCTGAATTTGGTTTTTTTGGTGTCATAGTACCTACACGAGTACATACTCCTCTTTTTTGAGGACAAGCTAAAGTTGTGTTCTCAGTCTTTAAAGAGTTGAAGCCTCTGTTTAAAGCCGGTGATTTAGATTTATATACTCTACTTTTACGGCCTTTACGTACCAATTGATTAATTGTTGGCATTAAATTTCTCCTTTCAATATATGCACACACTTTCAAGTGTGCCAAACATTAGCCTAAAATATAAGTTTTCATAAGAAAACTCGAAATTGTCGCTAAGCCTTTAAATAATATTATAAAGTTTTATTAATGTCAATCATTTTTCAATAAAGTTTTGTTAAAGCTTTATTAAATACATCTGTAAAGGGTTTCATAGTTAATTGCATAAAAAAAGTGTTGATAAATTCCATCAACACTTAAATGTTTTTACTTCTTATTAGAATATTCCTATAATTCCATAGAATACTACTGAAGCTGCTGTTAAAGTAAGTCCTACTAATGAATCATACATAACTAAACTTAATCTTTCTTTAAATTCCATATTAACAGATCCACCAGTTGCATGATAGAAAGAGCCATGAGGCAAGTGGTCTAATACAGTTGCACCACAGTGAATCATTGAAGCTGCTGCTGTTCTTGAAACCCCTGCACTTATTAATGTAGGACCAAACACTTGAGCTGCTACAGTTGAACCTGATGTTGTTGATGCAGTTGCCGCTGACATTAATATACCTGCAATTGGAGCTAATAGATACATAGGTATACCAAATCCTTGTACTGTATTTATTATTACATCACCTAATTCAGAACCTTGAATTATTCCAGCAATAGTTCCTGTTCCTATTAAGATAATTGCAACACCTGTCATTGAATTTAAACCTTTATTAGAATAATCTAAAATATCTTTTGCTTTACCCATCACTAATGCACCAATAATTCCTCCTAAAGGTAAAGCAATCATTGGGTCAATAGTTATATCAAATAAAGGTCTTAAAGCTAAAGCTAAAATTGCTACAACTGGTCCAGTAATAGAAGCCGCAAAACTTGGCAAATTTTCCGCTGAAACTGATGTAGCTAAATCTTTATCAGTAACATCACTACCTTGATTTTTAACCATATTAGAAAGTATATAAACTACAATTAATGCAACAGCCGCTGGCAAAATACCTGTCATCATTACTGTTGTTAATGGCAATTCAAATGCTGATGATATTGCAATAGCATTAGGGTTAGGAGACATCATGTTTCCACATTTTCCTCCACCAACCATAGCTAATAAAATTCCTTTTTTAGAAAATCCAGCTTGTTTTGCTACAGCCATAGCAATTGGAGCTACTGTTATTACAGCTATGTCAATAAATACACCCACTGAAGTTAATATCATAGTTGAAATTGAAAGTGCTAAAAGAGCTCTTTTTTCACCTAATGCATCAATTACAGTTCTAGCTATCTTATCAGCTGCACCTGAATTGATTAAAACACCTGCAAGAATTCCTGCCGCAAGAATTCTAAGTATTGTGGTCATCATTCCTGCTGCTCCACCAACCATTATACTAATGGTTTGTCCCATTGTTGCTCCACCAACAATACCACCAATAAATGATCCTAGCATTAAACTATATACTGGTGATATTTTCATAAAAATAAATACAATCGATAAAACTAATCCTACTATAGCTCCTAGAGCCGAAACTGTTACTGTTTCCATTATTGTACCCCCTTAGTAACTTTTATCATTCTTACAATACTTTCAACTGTTTTTTCTATATTGGTTGCACCATCTTTTAAAGCTTGTTCTAAACTACATGGTTTTTGCATTACACTAAATATCGCAGAAAAACCATGCTCATATAGTTCTTCAAAGTTTTCTCCAAGTGTTCCAGCAATCGCAAATACAGGTTTATTATATTTTTCTGCTACTTTTGCTACTCCATAAGGTGTCTTTCCAAATTTTGTTTGAAAGTCCATTCCACCTTCACCAGTAATCACAAAATCACAATCTCTAATTTTCCATTCAAGACCAATTGTATCAATAACAATTTCTACCCCTTTTTGAAGTGTTGCATTTGTAAATGCCATTAACCCTGCACCTAATCCTCCTGCAGCACCAGCACCTTCAAATTCATCAACTTCTTTGCCTAAATCCCTTTTTATAATTTTTGCATAATGCTTTAAGTTATCATCTAATATTTGAACCATTTCAGGAGTTGCTCCTTTTTGAGGTCCAAATACAGCTGAAGCACCTGTAATACCCGTTAAATAATTATCAACATCACAAGCAACTCTGATTTTTGTTTTCTGTAATCTCTCATCTAATTCAGATATATCAATCTTTTCTATCTTTCCTAAACTTCCTCCGCCAAAATCAATTTGTTCTCCATCTTTATCTAGTAATTTAGCCCCTAATGCTTGAGCCATTCCAGCTCCACCATCATTTGTAGCCGAACCTCCAATACCAATAACTATTCCATCAACACCTTGATCTAAAGCAGCTTTTATTAATTCGCCTGTACCATAAGTAGTTGTAATTAATGGATTTCGATCTTCCCTTGGTACTAAACCTAATCCACTTGCTTCTGCCATTTCTATAACAGCGGTTCTTCCATCTCCAAGAATTCCATATTTCGCTTTAATAACTTGCCCTTTTAAAGGTCCTTGAACATCTACTTCTATAATCTTCCCTTCTGTAGCATCAACTAATGCTTCTACTGTCCCTTCGCCACCATCAGCCATTGGCACATGATTAACTATTGCATCTGGGAATACATTATGTATACCATTTTCCATTGCAATACAGACCCCTTTGGCCGACAAAGATTCTTTAAAGGAATCTGGTGCCACAACAAATTTGTATGTCATATTTTCCTCCCTTTTTACATTTTCTTAAATTACATTTAAAAAAACTTTAATAAATAAATTATATAATGCAATGTAAGCCTTTACATTTTTAAATTGTTAAATTTGTGTTAAATTGTTAAAGTTTAAACAATAAAAAAGCAGAGATTATTATTAAATTTCGTTTTCTGCTTTTTTTAACTTTGTTTTCTTTCTTTTTTAAAACAGACTATCTTTGTTCTTTAACAGAGAATAATGCTATCACAAAACCAACAAGTGAAATAATAGCTGAAACTAATAAAGAATAACTAACTCCAACCTTATCTATTAATATACCACCTAATAACGATGCAAAAGTACCACCAACTGTAGTACATAATGTAATTAATGATTGTCCCTTTACTCTATCATTTTCATTAATATATGCATTTACATAATATACAGAAGCCGGAATAAATAGTGCATATGCAAACATTTGAATTACTTGTGCAATATAAATCATCATCACATTAGTAGCTAAATAAGTTAAAAAATGTTTGATGAAAAAGAAAAACATAGACACTTTCATTAAAAAAGTGCAACTAAATTTCTTATTAATTTTCTCAAAAAGCATCATTACAGGTAGTTCAATCATTGCCGCAATAAATATTGCATTACCCATATCACTGCTAGTTCCATTTACATTATTAACAACTTGAATAAAAAAGTTATTAATAAAAGTATGCGCAAAAAACGCCCCTGTTGCGCCAACTAAAAATATTACAAATAATTTATATTTTCTTACAAATTCAATCATTGTAAGTTGCTTTATTTCTTCTTTTTTAACACTAATAACTTTGCTATCTTCATTAACCGTATATACTTTTATAACCCAATACAATAAAACACTAAATAAAACATTAACCAATAATAATATTGAAGGATTTGCTACATTTAAAACAAATCCAAGAACCATAGAAGTAATCGCATACCCTACAGAACCTAACCCCCTAGCTAATCCAAAATTAACCTTATATCCATATTCTTCATACATAAATGCCATTGAATTCATAAAAGGCATCAATGTAATAATTAAACATAATATCGCAGTAAACAATATACCTAATATTAACTTACTAAAATTAATAAAATAAATGATTAAAGATAAAACTATAGAAACAACAATCATTAAATTTAATGCTTTACGTATTTTATCATTTGATGACTTGTCAAATTCAACTGCAATACTAGGTTGAAGAACTGCCGCAATAACATTACTAACCGCAAGTATTATTCCAATATGAGAATTAGAAAATCCTCTTGAAAGTAATAAAACTGCCGCAAAACCAAGCATTGAACTTAATGCGGAGTAATAAAATATCTGACTAAATGCATATTTAAGATTTAAAGACTTACTCATAATCACTCCACCTTGTAAAAGAAAGATGCTAATCTTTAGCATCTACCATATATTTAATTGAAATATCATACTAATAATAAATTCTGAAGTTAAATAACCCAAACTACAGGAAAACATAATATAAAGTAGCTGTGCTTGAAATACTCTTCCTTGTTTTATTAACTTTTCAAACTCTAAAGCTTGTAAACAATAGAATGCTGCTATAAAACAAACAATTCGTATCGCAACTTTAATATAGAATATATATCTTAAATCAATCATTAATATCTTCCATTTTTAACTTTCAATCTATTTATAGCTTTCTTAAGCGCAAATTCAGCTCTTTTTAAATCTATATGTTCATCCTTCTTCTTCAGATACTCTAAAGCTCTGTCTCTAGCTTTCATTGCTCTATCTTCATCAATTTCTTCCTTAGACTCTATTGAATCAGTAAGTATTTTAGCTATATCATTTTCAAAATACATTAATCCACCAGCTATTGCATATTCTTCTCTTTCACCATTTTCCACAGAAGAAAGCTTGCTAACCTCTAATATAGTTACCAAAGGCATATGGCTAGGTAAAATACCCATTTGTCCATCTATACTTACTATATTCAATATTGATGTATCAAACTCTTTATACTTTCCATTTGGCGTAACTATTTCACAACGAATCATACTACTTACCTAATCTTTCTGCCTTTTCTTTAACTTCCTCAATTGTTCCTACAAACATAAATGCTTGTTCAGGATAATCATCATATTTACCTTCTAATAACTGTTTAAAACTATTAATTGTATCTTTTAAAGAAACATATTTCCCAGGCAATCCACTGAATTGTTCCGCAACATTAAATGGTTGAGACAAGAAGTTTCTAGCACGCCTAGCTCTATTAACAGTTCTTTTATCTTCTTCGCTAAGTTCATCCATACCTAATATTGCAATAATATCTTGTAATTCTTTATATCTTTGTAATAACTGTTGTACACCACGAGCAACATTATAATGTTCTTCACCTACTACAAGAGGATCTAATACTCTAGAATTAGACTCTAATGGATCAACTGCAGGGTAAATACCCAATGCCGCAATACTTCTATCTAATACAGTTTTTGCATCTAAATGTGCAAATGCTGTTGCTGGTGCAGGATCTGTCAAGTCATCTGCTGGAACATAAATAGCTTGAACAGACGTAATTGAACCATCTCTAGTAGAAGTAATTCTTTCTTGAAGTTCCCCCATCTCAATTGCTAAAGTAGGCTGATATCCAACAGCACTAGGCATACGACCTAATAATGCTGAAACCTCAGATCCTGCTTGAGTAAATCTAAATATATTATCAATAAATAATAATACATCTTGTTTTTCTACATCTCTAAAATATTCAGCCATAGTAAGACCAGATAATCCTACCCTCATTCTAGCTCCAGGAGATTCATTCATTTGACCATAAACTAAAACTGTATTTTCAAGTACCCCAGATTCTTTCATCTCAAAGTACATATCATTTCCTTCTCTTGTTCTTTCACCAACTCCAGCTACAACACTTCTTCCACCATGTTCTGTAGCTATATTATGAATTAATTCTTGCATTAAAACTGTTTTACCAACACCAGCACCACCAAACAATCCTACCTTACCACCACGAGCATAAGGACAAAGTAAATCAATTACCTTAATTCCTGTCTCAAGAATTTCAGTACTAGTTTGTTGTTCTTTAAATGTTGGAGCACTTCTATGAATAGGCATTCTTAATACACTTTCATCGATTGCATCCAAATCATCAATAGGTTCACCTAATACATTAAACATCCTACCTAAAATTTCCTTTCCAACAGGAACTTTTATAGGTGCTTTTGTATCTACACATTCCATACCTCTAACTAAACCATCAGTAGATCCCATTGCTATACATCTAACAACATCATCTCCAACGTGTTGAGCAACCTCAACCACAAGTGTTTCATCACCCTTTTTAATTTCAATTGCATTTCTTAAAGAAGGAATATTTCCCTCAGTAAATGAAATGTCTACTACAGGTCCTATTACTTGTACTATTGTTCCAATATTCTCCGCCATATTAATCCCTTCCTACAAAGCATCCGCACCACTAACAATTTCAGTAATTTCCTGAGTAATTGCAGCTTGACGAGCTTGATTATATTTCAATAATAGTTCTTCACTTAACTCTTCCGCATTATCTGTTGCAGTTTCCATAGCCATTCTTCTTGAACCATGTTCTGCAGTCTTAGTTTGAATCCATGTACTATATAAAACATTCTGTATCATCATAGGCATTACTTCATTTAAAACTGTATCCTCATCAGGTTCAAATATAGTTTCAACATTTTTTTCTCTATACTTTTTTTCACCAGTTTCCAAACATGGTAATAATGTTTCAAGTCTAGGCTCAAATGTAACTGTATTTACAAATTCTGTATACAATACTTGAATACCAGAAATTTCATTATTAATATATTTTTCTATACCAATATCAGCTAATCCCTTAATAAGTTCATAATCTATATTATCTGAACTCATTTCGCTATTAATAACATTATAATTTCTATTTAATAGCCAACTTCTTTGTTTTTTTCCAATCAATATAATTGGATCTTCTTTTTTTATTACTGTTTCAATTAACTTAAGCATATTTGAATTATATCCACCACATAATCCCATATCACTACTAAAAACATATGTAAGTTTTACAGGCGAATCTTTTTCAATTAAATATTGATTTTCACTATGTGTGTTTCTAGAAATAATCTCATTAACAGTCGCCTTTAAAATACTCGCATACTCACGATTTTTTTCCATAAAATCCCTTTGTTTTTGAAGTTTAACCTTCGCAATTAATTCCATTGCCTTTGTAATCTTCATAGTGGAATTTATAGAATTTATCCTTTGTCTTAGCTTTTGTTTGCTTAAAGTCATAATTAATCTCCAAACATTTCTATAAATTCTTCTAATACTTTTTCCATTATAGAATGGATTTTTTCTTCAACAAGTTTAGAAATTTCTCCTGTAGTTTCAATTTCTTTTATTACTTCTGGATATTTTTCATCAAAAGTATGGTGTAATAAACCTTCAAAATTTCTTATTTTATCAATATCAACTTTATCAATATATCCATGTTTAGCCGCAAATAAAGAAACAACTTGCTTAGCCATAGACATTGGAGAATATTGAGGTTGTTTTAATAATTCAGTAACCCTTGCACCATGATCTATAGCTGCTTTAGTAACAGCATCTAAATCACTGCCAAATTGTGCAAATGATAACAACTCATTATATTGAGCTAAATCTAGTTTTAACGAACTAGAAACACTCTTCATTGCTTTTGTTTGTGCTGCACTACCAACTCTACTTACAGATAAACCTGAATCAACTGCAGGTCTAACACCCGCATTAAATAATTCAGTTTGCAAGAAAATTTGACCATCAGTAATTGATATAACATTTGTAGGTATATAAGCACTAATATCACCAGCTTGAGTTTCAATAATAGGAAGTGCAGTTAAAGAACCTCCGCCTAGTTCATCATTTAATTTAGCAGCTCTTTCTAAAAGTCTAGAATGCAAATAGAAAACATCCCCTGGATAAGCTTCTCTTCCTGGAGGTCTTCTAAGTAGTAAAGACATTGTTCTATATGCAACAGCATGCTTACTTAAATCATCATAAATAATTAATACATCTTTACCTTCTTCCATCCACTCTTCACCCATAGCACATCCTGCATAAGGGGCTATATATT
Organism: Erysipelotrichaceae bacterium; assembly: GCA_012523895.1. Classification (GTDB taxonomy): domain Bacteria; phylum Bacillota_I; class Bacilli_A; order Erysipelotrichales; family Erysipelotrichaceae; genus UBA9076. The sequence continues at coordinate 18,475 of JAAYSZ010000033.1, read as the reverse complement.
GTAAAGGTGCACTTTCACTAGCTGTAGCTACAACTATTGTTGTATATTCTAAAGCATCAAAACTCTTAAGTTTTTCAACTATCTGTGCAACTGTACTTGCTTTTTGACCAATAGCTACATATATACAATTAACATTTTGTCCTTTTTGATTAATTATTGTATCAATTGCAATTGCAGTCTTACCAGTTTGTCTATCACCAATAATTAATTCTCTTTGACCTTTTCCAATAGGTATCATAGAATCAATTATTTTTAAACCAGTCATAAGCGGTTGATGAACACTTTTTCTTGTCATAACACCAGGTGCAACCCTTTCAACTGGTCTAGTTTTTGTAGTTTCAATTGGTGCTAAACCATCAATTGCTTGACCAAGAGCATTTACAACTCTTCCAAGTAATGCATCTCCAACTGGTACTTCAACAATTCTTCCAGTTCTTCTTACAGGATCTCCTTCTTTTATATTAGTATCTTTCCCTAATATAACAGCACCAACATTACTAGCTTCAAGGTTTAATACCATTCCATATATTTCACCTTCAAACACTAAAAGTTCTCCTGCCATTGCATTATCTAAACCATATATTAAAGCAATACCATCACCAACAGTAATGACACTACCTGTTTCACTAACCTCAAGATCACTTTCATAATTTTCTATTTGTGCTTGAATAATCTTACTAATTTCTGCAGGTTTAATCTTCATTATAGATCGCCCTCCCTTATATAACAGCCTTAGATATCATATTTTTGATATTCTTTATTTTTGTATCAATCGTATTATCTAAGATTTCATCTTTTAGAATAATTCTAATTCCAGCTAAACAAGAAGGATCAATCACTTCCCTTAATTCAACTTTCTTGTCTAACCTTTTAGTTAAAACATTTTTGATGTTTTCCAGTTGTTTATCAGTTAGTTTTATTGCACTAGTAACTTTTACAACCTCAATTCCAAGTGCTTCATTTGATAATTTTTCATATTCATCAACTATACTAACAAGATTAGAAAATCTATTATTTTCAACTAAAACTTTAAGAAACGAAACAATATCCTTATCAGCTTTAAATACTTTTTCAATAATAGTTAATTTATCATCAATTAAAACATCTGGATGTTCAATAATCTTTTTTAAATCATCACTACTTAAAAATATCTTTTTTACTTGATTAAGTTCACTTTTAAAAGATTCAATTTTTGAATTTTTTTGTGCAATAGCAAAAATAGCATCAGCGTAATTTCTAGCAACTATGCTTGCCATCTATCTTCGCCTGCCTTATCAATAAAATCTTCTACGTATTTTCTTTGTGTTTCTGTATCTAATTCTTTTTCAACTAATTTTCTTGCGGCTAATAATGCGATATCGCTCATTTCATCTTTTAATTCATCAATAACTTCACGCTTTTCAAGTTCAATATCTTCTTGAGCTTTCTTTTTAATTCTTTCTGCACTTGTTCTAGCTTCATTAATTATATCTTCCGCATTTTTTCTAGCTTCAGCTTCAACTCTATCCATAATTTCATTAGCTTGTTCTTGTACGTCATAAATTTTTTGTCTAGCTTCATCTAGTAATTTTTTACTTTCAATATCTCTATTACTAGCATCATCAAGTTCTTTTTGAATTAAAGCTTCTCTTTTTTCTAAATATTCTTGAACATATTTCCAAAAATATTTCTTTGCGAACATCACCATCAAAAATGTTGATATAAGAACAAGAGTTACATCCACAAGATCTAATCGTAAATAATTGTCTATATTAATCATTTGTAACTCCTTTACTAATAATTAACCCTTTAAGAAAATTAGAATCAATGAAATAACTAGTGAATAAATACCAGTTGTTTCTGATAAAGCGATACCAAGAACCATGATTGATCTAATATCACCAATAGCTTCGGGGTTTTTACCTACAGCCTCACAAGCTTTACTAGCAGCGATACCTTCCCCAATACCAGGACCAAGACCGCCAATCATAGAAATCCCTGCACCTAATAGTGCCATCCCTTGTACAAAATATTGATTAAATTCCATTTTAATATCCTCCTAGAAATTTAAATTTAAACATCACTTGACTCAGATAAGAAAAATGATGCTATTGTGAAAAATATAAACGTCTGCATTAATGCAGAAAACACATCAAAGTACATGTGTAAAAATGGTGTTACAACAAATGAAATAATACTATATGGTAATAAAGCTTTTATTAAAACATACAGTAAACCAGTAATAATAGATCCTCCAAGCATGTTTCCAAATAAACGAAGTGACAAAGATAAAGGCAAAGCTAAATCTCCTGCAACATTTAGTGGAAATAGAAATGCCATTGGTTCAAACATTCCTTTTATCTTACCTACTATTCCATGTAATTTAATATCTGTTCCATGTATTAAAACAATCATCAACATTCCCAACGTACCTGTAACACTTAAGTTAGATGTAGGTACTTGTAGCCCAAATAACCCCATTAAATTACTTAATACAATAGCTAACATTAAAGTTCCAAATAATGGTAAATGTTTCCAAGTTAAACCTTTTAAATTTCCACCAATAGTACTTATTGCAGCTTTTGCAAGTATTTCAAAAACTAATACAACTCCTGTAGGAGCTTTACTTGGGTCAGCTTTTTTAATTTTACTTCCTGCCCATATTAAAGTGATAGTTATTATTAAACATAGCACTAGCCAAATTACTATACTTTGATGAACAAAAAATTGTTTATCTCCAACAGTAACAAGTAACCCTTCCATATTAAGCCCCTTTCTTAATTGTAAATTGCATTATATAAACTACAATATTTATTATTGTAAAACCAACAAGTAATGCAAAAACATTAAAATCGTTTTTTAATGCAAAGAATATTATTATTCCATAGAATATTAATCTTCCTACATAGTTTACAGTGGATAAATAAGATTTCCCTGTATTTAATACATTACTAGCCCCTTGTATAATCGCTAGAAAACCGATAATCCTTGAAACTGCACCAATAATTATTCCTCCAACAATCTTAATATCATTAAATATAAACCATGAAATTATTGAAATTAATATTGATGCAAGTAAGCCATATATAATTACTTTTTTATATAAATCTCTTTCACTCATTTTTCACCTTTAACTAATATGTATAGACTTCCAAATACAACATACACTATTAGTCCAATCATTATAAATGGAGTAGTGTTAAACTTTTTATCAAGAATATTTCCCACTACTACACCAACAAATAAACCTACTATAAGTCTTCCTATAAATTTTAATACAGGTTTATTCATTATTTAGTACCAAAAATTCTATCTCCTGCATCTCCTAATCCTGGTACAATATAACCATTTTCATTAAGCTTTTCATCCATTGCAGCTAAATATATTTCTACATCTGGATGAGCATCCATAACTGCCTTAGCTCCTTCTGGTGCACCAACTATACAAACAAGTTTAATATTAGTTGCACCTCTTTTCTTAATCATATCGATTGCCGCAACTGCACTTCCACCTGTTGCAAGCATTGGATCAAGTATCATACAAACTGCATCTGGTAAATTGCTTGGCATTTTTACAAAATACTCATGAGGAAGAAGTGTCTCTTCATCTCTATATAATCCAATAAACCCTACTTTTGCAGTAGGTATTAAATCAGTAATACCATTTACCAATCCAATCCCTGCTCTAAGTATTGGTATTAATACAACATCTTTTGATAATACTTTTGTATCACAAGGTCCCATAGGAGTTTCTATGGTTATATCTTTTGTAGGTAAATCTCTACATATTTCATAAGCCATAAGACCCGCAATTTCATCAAGATTTTCTCTAAAATCTTTTGTTCCTGTGTTTTTATCCCTCATATGTGTAAGTTTATGAGTTATTAATGGATGATCTAATACATTTAACATAATTTCTTTTCCTTTCAATCCTAACAATTATAACATTGTGATTATCAAAGTAAAAGTAATCACTTAGTAATAGTTTCGATAATTATTGGTAAAACTTGTTTTTTTCTAGAAATAATATTTGTCGCAAAACTATCAACTAATACATCTTGGAAACCTTCATAAACTACCCATGATTTTTTTCCTGTGTATAAAAAGTGAGAACCTGTTCCTAAAGGATCAGTAAACATGATAAGTAATAAATCATATTGCTGAGTAATTACCACTTCATTTAAAAACTTTAAAAATTCATCCTTTATCTTAAAGAATTCACTACTATCCTTACATTGACTTTGACCTATTGCAACTCTATAATCATCTATTCTAAATTCTTTAAAATCATCATAAAGTAATTCAATATGAGTTTTATTTAAAATCGAATCTGAAGACTTAACCATTTCTTTACTTAATTGATCTACAGAAATCTTAGATATAGCGCTAAGTCTTCTTGCCATTTCTATATCATCTTCTGTAGTAGTTGGAGATTTCAAAGATAATGTATCACTAATAATAGCCCCTAATAAAAGTCCTGCCATTTCTTTACTTAAGTCAACCTTATTTAAAATATATTGTTGAGCTATTATAGTCGAAGTTGCTCCAACAGTTTTAGCAATTATGTTTATTGGTCTAGTTGTTTCAATACCACCAAATCTATGATGATCTATAATCTCTATTATTTCACCAAATTCTAAATCATTTACCGAATGAGTTACTTCGTTATGATCTACTAATATAAATCTTTTCTTTTCGTAATTAAATAAGTGGAATCTACTTATTGCATTAATAACTTGATCTTTTTCATTTAAAACAGGATATGTTCTAAATCTAGTTTTAGCCATTCTATTGCTTGCTTCTTCAACTGTTTCTGTGCTTTTAAATACAATAACATCCTTAGTCATAACTTCTTTAACACTTGGCGATTGAAATATTATTTGACTACACTCTAAAGCTGTCAAAGATGTATGTATTATACTTACATCTTTATCTTTTGCTTTAGCTAAGGTTACATTATCCACCCAAGCTTCACCGCAAATAATTATTAGTGCAGCATCAGAATCTATAAGATATCTTTGAATATCAGGATTGTTACCCACAATTACAATACCATCTTTATAAATAGATCCATTATCAGATAAAGAAGGCAACAAAAAAACTTCTCCACTTGGTTTAAAGTTTTCACTCTTATTATAAATATCACCTTTTAGTGTATCTTTTATGTTTTGTAAAGATGCTGTTTTCATTAATTTCTTTAAATCTTCTGGTTTATCTGTCCAAAGACTAGTTAAATCAGAAATAGAAACAATTCCTAATAATCTCTTATTATCATCAACTACAAAAACACCTTTGTTTTTTCTCTTTAAAACTTCATCTAATGCTTGTTTCATTGTGTAATCTACAGATATTAAAACAGCTTCATCTTTTTCGATTTCCTTTAGTAAGCATTTAGCACTATAGATTAGCTCTGGTTGTTCAAAATTAAATTTCTTTAACAAATACTTAGTTTCACTATTACAATCACCTAAACGACATGCCTGTGACTTAAGACCTAATTTGTTTTTAAGCTCAGCATATGCGATTGCGGAAACTATAGAATCACAATCTGGATTCTTATGTCCAACTACATAAACTGGTTTTCGCATGATATCTCCTTAACCCTATATAAAAATTATACCATTTTAATAAAACAAAAAGGAAGGTATTACTTTCTTTATAATTCTATATTATTTGATTCTATAATAAATTCTAATAATTTATTTATTTCTGTAGTTTTTTATCTGTCCATCTTTCATTATCAACATTTTTAAAATCATCATTAAATTAAGTTCTATTTAAATTTTATAATATAATATATATAGTCTTAATAAAGGAGCCAATATGATTAAAAATAAATCAGGTATTACAGACTATTCTAAGCTTGCTGTTGAAGAAGAGCGTATTAGTAAAAAAAAGGCTTTAGAATTATTTGAAAAAAATATTCTAGATACTTTTCCTTCTGGAAAATTTTCTACACTACAAATAATACATAAGTATTTGTTTGAAGAGATTTATGATTTTGCAGGAAAGATACGCACTTTAAATATCGCTAAAGGAAATTTTCGTTTTGTACCAATCATATATCTAGAATCTGCCCTTAAAAATATAGATACAATGCCACAATCAAATTTTGATGAAATAATAGAAAAGTATATTGAAATGAATGTAGCTCATCCATTTAGAGAAGGTAATGGCAGAAGTATGCGTATATGGTTAGATCATATTTTAAAAACAGAAATAAATAATGTAATAGATTGGAGTAAAGTAGATAAGCAAGATTACTTATTAGCTATGGAACGTAGTCCAATTAAAGATACTGAAATAAAACTTATTTTAAAAAATGCTCTTACTGATAAAGTAAACGATAGAACCATATTTATTAAAGGCATTGATTATAGTTATTATTATGAAGGATATAAAACATTTAAACTTAAAAATTTATAATAATAATCTTTAAGTATACAAGTAAAATAGAAGGTCAAAATTTGACCTTCTATTTCATTTCTTCTAACATTTTTAAATAATTTAATGATTCAACCGTATGATTTATATATCTTGTTTCATTTAAATCATATTTAAAGTTATCAATTATATTTTTAATACCTTCATTATTGTCTGATTCGTTGTATTCTTTTATTAAATAAGGAATACTTTCATATCCATAACTATAATAATCATAATAATTAAAATTGTTTATATGATAGTTATAAGATATTATTAATTTCCCTATATTTGTATAACATAAAACTAAAAATACAAATGAACCTATTAATACACTAATCTTTGTATAATTAATATTTTTATATACACCAATTATAAACAATATTACTGTAATAAATAATAAAACCATAAACACTAAAGCATTAAATCTCAAATACGTTAATCCATATATTCCTATATAAACAAATAATCTTAACATTGCTAAAGCAATCATTATTAATGTTTGAATACCAATTACACAAAGTAATGACTTAAGATTTTTATCCTCTTCTTCTACTAACCACCTACTAAAAATAAACAATATAAAATTTATAAATGAAACTGCACACAATTCATAAAAACCACTTTTTGCATAACTAGATATTTGTGATGCTTTTAAGTCTACTACCTGATAATTTAAATATGTATAAGATACACTAATTAAATAAACAACGTAAACTAATATAAAACTAATTAAAATTGTTTTAATAATTGTTTTATCTAAATAAAACCCTTTATAATTATTGTTTTCTTTTTCATTTGTATTTATAAATAGAGCACTAAAAAACCCACTAGCCAATAAAAATGAAACAACTAAATAAAATATATTTATATTTTCTAAAAATTTTAAATTTATAAAAGTATTTAATAAATTATTAAATGTACTATCTGTACTAGATAATAATGCAACTACAACTAGCAATATAGGAAATGCAATTACTAAACCATAAACTATATTTTTAGTTTTTTTATCTTTAATAGAAACTTGAAAAAATAAATTAACCGTTAATAAATGCAATTTAGAAATTGGTTTAATAAATATCTTCATAAATAAATCTTTTAATATATTATAATCAATTACCTTACTAGTTCTTGAATTACTTACAACTAATAACCAATATCCTAAACTGCTTAATAAAACCAACATTTTAATAAATCTTAATCCAGAAGCACTAAATATTGAATATGATAAACCTATAAGTAATACATAAGCCATATACCAATAACTTTCATTAGACACTTCTATACCATGTTCTATAATATACCAATATGATAAGCCTACAATTAGTGTTGTAAATATAGTTATAGAAAATCCTAAACTATATGTATTAAATGTATTATCTATATAAAAATATGATATTAACCACATTAATATTGCAGTTATAAAATTAACATTCTTCTTCATCTACGTATTCCAAAATATCATAAGGCTGACAATCAAGCTCTCTACATAATGCATCTAAAGTACTTAATCTTATAGCCTTAGCCTTTCCTGTTCTTAAAATCGATAAATTTGCTTGTGTGATTCCTATTCTCTCTGAAAGCTCTTTTGAGGTTATTTTTCTTTTTGCCATAACTACATCTAAATTAATCCTAATAGCCATATTACACCGTCAAATCATTTTCTTCTTTTATCTCTAAAGCTTTAGAGAAAACATTTTTAATAACCCTCAATAGCATTCCCATAAAAATACCAACCACAAAAATAATAAACCAAGCATAATAATAAAATGTAGATAACAAACTAATAAATGCAATCAAGAAACAAGCCCAACTTATATACCTCAATAAATTAATATTTTCTAAAATAAATATTTCTTCTTCATTAATATTATTTATTAATTTACTTAAATTACTCATTATATAAAACCCAACTAACAAAATTAAATAAGTGCTTATTATAAATAATAAAAGATATTTATCTAAACTACTTACCAAATATTTAAATCTAGCAAATAATTTATAGTTATTAAAAAACCAATATGCAATAATAGATAACCCAATTATGCCTAATTGAACTAAAATTATTAAATATTTAGTAATAGTGATAGATTTATCATTATTGTATTCCATAAAAAAATACCTCCTAGAGGTATAATAATATAAAAATTATCGTTTTACAATAATTATTTATTGTTTTTCGATATTTTTTTGCTTTAACTGTCAGAGCTTGTTGATGAAGCTGCTCTTTGAGCATCTTTAATACAATCAACACCTATTGTGATAGCTAAAATTACATCAGAATAATAACTATCTAATATAGTCATTTCATAAGTATCTCCCCAAGAAAATAATTTTTTTGTAATAAAGGCTATTTCATTATCTTGGTTATATACACGAAAATTATAATCCCAAATATCTCCTTCTAATCTTAACTGCAAGTCTTCAGATTCTACATCAATTACCTTTTTTAAAAAAGATAATCTACTTTTCATTATTAAATTACTACCATCTTTAAAATTAATGTAAAACTTTGGTAGTAAACTAAATACCTCTCTTTCAATATTAAAAACATAGTTTCTACCTGCATCAGTTACATTAACACTAAAACCCATAAACCTAAAATCTTGGTCTACATAGTATTCAATTTCATCATGTTCATTATAAACTTCATAATGATCTGTAATTTTAAATACTTTTTGCTTAAAATATAATTTTTTCATATGTAAATTATACAGTAATAATGTAAAAATAATATTAAAAATTCTTTATATTTCTATATCTAACTTAACAATATCTTTTATATTTATATTTATTCCTTCCTTCATCTTTAATATAAAGCTATATTCATCAATATCTTTTACAATACCTACATGTTTTATATAACTTCCGCCCTTTTTAGTTTTATCCTTTTTAAAATAGACAACACCAATTTTTATATTATTTTTTATATTATCTTTAATAATCAATAACTTATCATTAATCAAATACTTTTGATATTCATCTAGTTCAATTTTCTCTTGTGTTGCTCTTGAAGTTTCTTCAATAGATTCTTCATGTCCTTTTAATGCAGAAAAAGGCGCAAATTGAGCTGCTCTATTAATCCTGGGCATTGGGATTCTTTTTTTAGATATAGGTCTAGATAAATTAATAATATCTTCATATTTTTTCATGCTTTATGACCACCAATCTGTTTATTTCTATCAAGAGTAGTTGCATCCTCTTCTAAATTCATTCCTTTTAAAATTGAATTTTTTCCATATTTTTTCTTAATATTTAATATTGTATTTTGAAGATCTCTTTCTTTTTCTAATTTTTCATCTTGTTTAAAATCTTGATTAAATAAGTTCATTTGATTAAATACATTTTTATCTTTAAGTTCCTGTTCACTTATTACCTTTGTTGCTGCTAAAGATACTTTTCTTACATATAAATTTTTATTTACTATATTATCAAATAAATCAACTATTGCTTTAGTAATAAGTTTTGTAGAAGAAGTATACATATCTAAATTAGCTGTTCCTGAAGAATGCTTAGGTATTTTTCTGCCATAAAAATCAACTTTTATTTCACCTTTATAATCGTCTGTAACATTTTTTATATCATAACCTATTGTTAAAACAAATTGATTACTTACTAAACCTTTATCAACCATATCAAGAGTAAGTAAATCAACCATCTCTTTTATAATTAGCTTTGCTTTTTTATAAGGATAAGGCTTATGCAAAACTTGTCCTGACCCTAAACTTTTAGCACTAGGTTTATAATTTTTAATATCCTTCATTGTACAAGGTTCATAACCCCATGCATGATCAATCAATAGCTCTGCATTTATACCAAATAAATCATAAAGTAAATCTTCATTTTCTAAAGAACATCTTGCAATATCTCCCATAGTATACATACCATGTGCTTCAAGTTTTCTACTATATCCCCTTCCAATTCTCCAAAAATCAGTTAGTGGCTTATGATTCCATAAATTATATCTATAAGATATCTCATCTAGTGATGCTAATCTTACACCATTTTCATTAGGCGGAAGTTTTTTAGCTACAATATCCATTGCGACCTTACTTAAATACAAATTAGTTCCAACTCCTGCAGTTGCAGTAACTCCTGTATTAGTTAAAACATCAACAATTATTTTCATTGCTAAATCTTCTGCGGTTGTATTGTATGTTTTTAAATAATTAGTAACATCCATAAATACTTCATCAATTGAATAAACATGAATATCTTCTTTAGAAACATACTTTAAATAAATATCATATATTCTACTACTATATTCAATATATAAAGCCATTCTTGGCATAGCCACTATATAATCAAGTTTTAAACTTGGATTAAGCCTTAAATCAACATCATAAAAACTAGACCCTTTAAACTTTCTACTAATTTTTAATCTTTCTCTATTTATTTCTTTAACCTTTTGTTCTACTTCAAACAGTCTTGGTCTAGATGCTATACCATACATCTTTAAAGATGGAGAAACAGCTAAACATATTGTTTTATTTGTTCTACTATTATCTGCAACAACAAGGTTAGTAGTAAGAGGATCTAAATTTCTTTCAATACATTCTACAGAAGCATAAAAAGCTTTTAAATCAATTGCAATATATTGTTTTTTCACATTTCCTCCTTAATAAAAAACCCTCATATTATTTGAGGGCTAGTAAAACGGATGTTCTAAAGTTAATTTATAAACTTCTTTTTTAACTTCTTCTTTAATTTCTTCATTGCCAGGATTTTTAAGTATTTTTGAAATTAATTTTCCAACAATCCTAAAATCTTCTTCATTAAATCCTTTTGTGGTCATTGCGGCAGTACCTAATCTTATACCACTAGTAATAAAAGGTTTTTCAGTATCATAAGGAATTGTATTTTTATTACAAGTAATATGTACTTCATCAAGTAATTTTTCAGCTTCTTTACCAGTCATTCCAATAGACCCTTTAACATCAACACTTATTAAATGATTATCAGTTCCACCACTAACAATTCTAAAACCCTCTTCAATTAATGTATCACATAAAACCTTACAGTTTCTTACAACATTTTGAGCATAGGTTTTAAACTCAGGTTGTAAAGCTTCTCTAAAACAAACAGCCTTACCAGCAATAACATGCATTAAAGGTCCTCCCTGAATTCCAGGAAACACTGTTTTATCAATAACCTTTGCATATTCTTCTTTACAAAGGATTATTCCACCTCTAGGACCTCTTAATGTTTTATGAGTTGTACTAGTTACAAAATCTGCATAAGGTACTGGAGAACTATGAACTCCTGCGGCTACTAAACCAGCAATATGAGCCATATCAACCATCATGTATGCTCCTACTTCATCACAGATTTCTCTAAATTTCTTAAAATCTATTTCTCTAGAATAAGCACTAGCGCCAACTACAATCATTTTTGGTTTTATTCCTTTAGCAAGTTTTAACACCATATCATAATCAATCATTTCAGTTTCTTGATCTACACCATATGAATGAAATTTATATAGTTTTCCACTAAAACTTAATCTAGAACCATGCGTTAAGTGTCCTCCACAACTTAAATCCATACCTAAAACTACATCCTTAGGTTTTAATACCGACATATAAACTGCCATATTTGCTTGAGAACCTGAATGAGGCTGAACATTAACATGTTCAGCATTAAAAAGTTTCTTTAATCTTTCTTTCGCAAGATTTTCCACTTCATCTACATGCTTACATCCGCCATAGTATCTTCTTGAAGGATATCCTTCCGCATATTTATTAGTTAAAACACTTCCTACTGCATCTAATACATCTTGAGACACAAAGTTTTCAGAAGCAATTAATTCTATATTATATCTTTGCCTTTCTATTTCAGCATTTATTGCATTATGTAATTCTACATCCATCCTTAAAACCTCCATAACACTATATACAATACACTAAATTCATTTTTTTAAAAAGTAAATTAAACAACATTTAATATTTCATCCTTAGAAATAGGACCTTCTCTAAGAATTACAATCTCTTTACTACTAAGATCAACTATAGTGCTAGGTTTATCATTTCCTGGAGTTCCTTTTACTATTAAGTCAGACAACTTTGCACTTAATACTTCTTCTACATTTTTACACACTGGCTCATTTGATTTATTAGCACTAGTTAAATATATTGGTTCATTTAATGTTTTAATTATTTCTTTAATATATTTATCACTTGCCATTCTTACAGCTATAGTTCCATTATCTTTTTTATTTAGGATAACAGTTAAAGGTCCTGGCATTAGTTTATTTATTATTTTTTCATCTCTATCACTTACATTTGCAATATCTTTTAACATTTCTATATCACTTACCATTATTGGAAAAGATTTTTCTAAAGGTCTATTTTTTTTGTTTATCAAGTTTTCTTTTGCATTATTAGAAAAATATCTTACAGCTAATCCATAAACAGTATCTGTAGGATATGCGATTACACCATCTTCTTTTAATACTTTAACTATTTCTTCAATGTTTTCTTTTTCTACAATTTTCATAATCTTAACCTCACTAATTATTATATTCTACTTATGATAAAATACTACTAAGGACAATAAATAATAAAAAACAATTTTAAAATATAATTTCATTTCTATATTGTTTAAGGGGAATTAATTATGAATGAATATAATTATAAAAAAGATAACAGTTCATTAAAACAAGAAAGTTTAATGAATGCATTAGATGAGATGTATAAAGAAAATATGAAAAACAATGAAAAAATATTTGATGAAAATAAAGATGATTTAAATAAAACATATGATCCTTATACACCTTTAGAACTAATTACACCATTAATTGATAAAGCTGATAAATATGCAAATGTATATGCATTTAGTTTATCAAGCATGTTTTTGATATTTGCGATTTTTTTAGGTTCAATCACTTTTATTGTGCACTATGAAAAGCTTATGTTTTTATCAATTATCTTATTATTAATAAGTTTTACCGCGCTTACTTTTTTAATGGCTTTTACACTTCATAGTATTGCGGAAACCCAAGAAAAGCTTTCAAATCTTAGAATGAAATACTTCGATAAAAATTTAATTGAAAAATTATTAGAAAAAAGAAAAAAGAAAGACAGTGTTGTATCAATGTTTTCTTTTATGTCAATTTTTATGGGTTTTTTATTTACTTTTTATTCAATAATAATGTATGGTACAGAATTTCTTTTTATCCCTTTATTTTTATCATTATCTTTTGGACTTTTTATATTTTTAAGAACTTCTACAAGAAAGAAAACATTAGAAAAATTGATAAATACAATCCAAAAATAATCTTTTTACTAATTAATATGGTAATATAATTCAAGGAGAGATTACTATGAGTCAATATAAATATGAAGAAGAAAATATTTCATTAAATGAAGATGCACTTGTACGTGCTTTAGATGAAATATATAAAGATAATGAAAGTTTAGATAAACAAGCTAAAATAAAAGAAGATTTCAACAAAACCTTTGATCCTTCTACTCCACTTGAAAAAGTTGCACCTTTAATTGATGAAGCTGATAAATATACAGACATGGCATCTTTAGGCACTGCTGGAATATTTGTGAATTTAGCTATATTTTTCCTTTTAATAATGTTTGCACAATATAATGATTTTTTTAGTTTTATTGTTGTTTTTGGTTTTGTAGGTTTTATGATTGCGACTATTTGGTTATTAGCTTATGCAAGCCAAAAAAATAAAGAATCACAAAGAGAACTTACTAATCTAAGAATGACTTACTTTGATAAAAGTATTCTCAATAAACTATTTGAAGAAAGAGAAAAGAAAAGCAAGGTTGGAGGTATCTTACTTGTGGCATCAATATTTTTAGGTATTTTTTCTTTAGTATTAACTGCTATGACATTTTTATCAGACTTTGCATTAGTTCCATTCTTCTTATTTTTTGCGGCTGGATTTTTTGTTTCAACTAGAACTGCTTCTAGAAAAGATACGATTAAAAAATTATTAGATACTTTGCAAAATTAAAAGAAATCTTGAACAAGATTTCTCAACTAAAATATACAAATAACATTCTATCCTTACCATTAATATCCTTTATAAATTCAAAGGTTGCTTCTGGTAAGGTTTTTATTAATTCTTTACTTAAAGCTTCTTTTTGATTCCATCCTATTTCAAATGCCATAAAACTCTTTTCTTTTAAATAACTTTTACAATTTTTAAATATATGCTTATAGTATTTTAAACCATCCTCACCACCAAATAATGCAACATGTGGTTCATATTCTTTTACTGATTCTTCCAATACTTCATCACTTGGTATATATGGCGGATTACATATTAAAATATCTAATTTAATATCTTTTAATGGTTCTAACATATCTCCTACCATAAAATTAATATCAACATTATTTAATTTTGCATTTTCTTTTGCGACTTTAATAGCATCTTCACTAATATCACTAGCATATACAGTTAAATCTTTTTCTTCTTTTTTTAATGTTATTGCGATTGCACCAGAACCTGTACCTATATCACATATAACTAAATCTTTATTATCAAATCTATCATCCATAGACATTAGTATGTTTGATACTAATTCTTCTGTTTCATATCTAGGAATTAATACATCTTTATTTACAATAAATTTATATCCATAAAACCATGAAAAGCCTAGTACATGTTGTACAGGTTCATGTTTTAAAATTCTTTCCATCCCTCTTTCATATTTTTCTAAAAAATCTGTAGGAACTTCATTTTCAAAGTTCATATACAGATTGTTTTTATTTTCCTGAGTTAGTTCAACCATATAAAACATTGCAGTTTCTTTAGGGATATTATTTTTTGAACATAAATTTTTATATTTTGTGACTAATTCTCTATAATTCATTTTAACTTTCAGCTAGTTTTTGTTTTTGTTCTTCACTTAAAAGACCTTCAATAATATCTTCTAGCTTTCCTTCCATGATTCTATCTAATTGAGTTATTGTTAAACCTATTCTATGATCAGTTACTCTGTTTTGAGGATAGTTATAAGTTCTTATTTTTTCAGACCTATCTCCTGTACCAATCTTTGCTCTTCTGATGATTCCTTCTTCTTCATCTTTTCTTCTTTGTAACTCTTCTCTTACTCTAGTTTTAATTAATCTTAAAGCTGTTTCTCTATTTTCTAACTGACTTCTTCCTTCTTGGCAATTAACAGTGATTCCAGTAGGTACATGGACAATTCTTACAGCACTATCTGTCTTATTTACGTGCTGCCCTCCTGCTCCAGTAGCTCTATGAGTTTCAAAAGTTAAATCAGCCATATCAATTTCAATATCTTCATCTTCTGCCTCAGGTTGACATAATACTGTTGCAGTTGAAGTATGTATTCTTCCTTGAGTTTCTGTTTTTGGAACTCTTTGAACTCTATGGGCTCCTGATTCAAACTTTAATTCTTTATACACTTCGTTTCCTTTAATTGAAAAAATTATTTGTGTAAATCCTCCAGCTTCTGATTCACTTGCTTCTAAAACTTGAACTTTCCATCCTTTATTTTCAGCATATTTAGAATACATTCTATATAAATCCCCAGCGAAAATGTTTCCTTCATCTCCACCGGCTCCACCTCTTATTTCCATTATTACATCATGGTCATCATCTGGATCTTTTGGAATTAATAGAATTTGAATGTGTTCTAATAGCTCTTCTAATAAAGGTGTTAATTCTTCAATTTCCATCTTTGCCATTTCTCTTAATTCTTCATCATTTTCTTTAAGCATAATGTTTGCTTGTTCAATATTATCTGACAAAGTTAAGTATTTATTATAAGCATCAACAGATTGTTGTAATGAAGCTTGTTCCTTTGCAAGTTTTGCCATTTCTTTTGGATTGTTTATAATTTCATCGCTTATTAAAAGATCATTTAATTCTAAATATCTATCATTAATAGCTTTTAATTTTTGTATCATTAAAAACACCCCTTTATTTTTGATTCTTTATCTTTGATTTGATGACAATGTCTACACCTTGCTTCATACGATTCACTTGCACCAATAAGTATTAGTGGGTCATTATAGCTTGCTGGCTTGCCATCCACTAATCTTTGAGTTCTTGTCGCAGGGGAACCACATACAGTACATACAGCAGTTAATTTCGTTACAAATTCTGCTTCAGTTATTAATGTAGCCATCATTCCAAAAGGTTCACCTTTAAAATCCGTATCTAATCCGGCAACCATAACTCTTTTGCCTTTTTTTGCTAGTATGTCGCATACTTCTGTAATTGCTTCATCAAAGAATTGTACTTCATCAATTGCGACTACATCAGTTTCATCATCAATATATTCAAAAATATCTGTTGATTTTTCAATTGCAATAGCATCAACACTACTACCTGCATGTGAAACTATTTTAGTTATGCTATATCTATCATCTATAGCTGGCTTAAAAATTTTTATGTTTTTTTTCGCAAATTCTAATACTTTTATTCTTCTTATTAACTCTTCTGTTTTCCCTGCAAACATGCAACCTGCAATAACTTCGACCCATCCAGGTCTATATTGGTTATACATCATACTCATTATTTTTTTACCTCTATACTTTATTATAATAAAAAATAAGGACTAATGCCTTATTCTTCATCTGATAAACCAAATTTTCTATTAAATTTCTCGATACGTCCTTGTGCTGCTGCGAAACGTTGTCTACCTGTAAAGAATGGATGACAATTAGAACAAGTGTCTACCTTAATATCTTTTTTAGTTGATCCAGTTTCAAATTCAGTGCCACAACTAGTACATACCGCTGTAGTTTTTCCGTATTTTGGATGAATTCCTGGTTTCATAATTTTCTCTCCCTTCCGCCTTAAATCACATGCGGATTTAAAGTAAGTGCTTGAATATAATAACATGATATAAAGCACAATTCAAGCACTTATCATCAATCTTTTGTTTTTTTATTACATTTTTTAGCAAGTAGCACTAGCTACTTGCTAAAACTGTTTATTAAGATAATTATTAATCTTTTTTTATATTTCTCTATATTTAAATAAATTGATTATTAACAATATTGTTGAGCTTATCATTAATGATATCCATAAGAATAGAGAATTGTTTGTAGCTGTATATGGTGGGTTATAAGGATATACACACATTTGTTTATCTTCACTCCATACCATTCCTGAATCAGCACAAGTAATTTTTACTTCTGGATTATTTCCTGGTGGAGAATCAGGGCTTCCTGGTCCTCCTATACCTCCTCCAGTATTTGTATATTCATTAACAAATATTGCATTATTTTTTTGTTCACCAGCAGTATTTACAATAGTTGTATTACATACTAATTGATTTTGAGCATCTACTGTAACAACATGTGTAATCGTATATACTTCTGTATCCATAGTGTAACCTGGTATAACATCTTGTCTTTCATAAATAGTATATTTATAAGTTCCTGGTACGGTAATCGCAAATGTTCCAAAATCAACTGTTCCTGCACCTACTATTGTAATTTCTTTAACTCCACCAACACTTCCTGAAGGCATTGGATGTGCTGGGTTATCCGCCTTCATTATAAAGGTGAATGAATTAGAAACAGTTGGTGTGCTTCCAGCTATTTGTTTTGAAACTGGTGGATCAACTATTATTGGTTTAAATGTATTTGTTACTACATAACCTGTAGTCATACCTCCACTTATGCTTGTACTATATCCAACAATTCCCAATGGTACTTCTTGTACTGTATATACAATCTTTTGTCCTGCTTTATATTCATCAAGATCTGTAAATGTACTTGTCCAATTATTAGCCGTTGTTAAAGTTACAGTTTGTCCTGTATCTACTCCATCCGCTAATAACTTAATTGTTACACTTCCTGGTCGTTTTCCATCTTGATCATTATTATCTTGCCATGACTTTGTAACTTGTACACTTGTCTTTCCTGGTGTGTATGAGTTTGTTACATCATATCCATTTACTTGTGTTGAATATTCTGATATTGCTTCTTCTGTAATTGAATATGGTATTAATGTTCCATTTTCATACTTATCTAATCCCGCAAAAGTCCATGTCCAGTTGCCTGATCCATCATCTGTAACTGTCTGACTATTAATCTTTGTTCCATTCTTTAATAAATTAATTTTTATTGAT
>JAAYSZ010000032.1 GCA_012523895.1 Erysipelotrichaceae bacterium | reverse complement strand
TTTTCAAAGATCTTTTTTGATTCATAAATATAATATATTTTTTTACAAATCTTGATTTAAGATTCCTTTTTCTATGACTTTCAAGTTTATTTAATTTCTACTTGATTTTTCATAGTAGGTCTCCAAACACTCTAATAATTATAAAGGAATTATTAGATTAATCCAATAATTAATCCAACAATCGAAAAAATAGCTGATAATAACCAAAATGACTTTACAACTGTTTTTTCACTCATTCCATCTAATACAAAACTATAATGAATTGGAGTATATTTAAAAACTCTTTTTCCTCTTAACTTTACAGAACCAATTTGAATAATGACACAAAGTGTCTCCCAAACATATACTCCACCAATAATTATTAATAATATTTCTTTATTTAACACCATAGCAATTGCGGCTAATACTGCACCTAATGATAAAGAACCTGTATCTCCCATATAAATCTTTGCAGGAGAAACATTATATTTTAAATAACCTACTAAAACACCTAGTAAGCTTAAAATAAATATAGCAATTGTCATTCTATTTTCAAGTAAAGCAAATACTAAAAATGGTATTAAAGAAAAAAACATGCAGCCAGCTGATAATCCATCCATTCCATCTGTTATATTTACCGCATTAGAACTACCAGTAAACATAAAAAATATTAATATTGCATATAAAGATGAAATACCAATATTATAATTAAAAATAGGAATGTTTATAGATAATTCATTATTATTTCTATAAATCATAAAAAATATAAACGCTAAAACTAGTTGCATTAAAAATTTATGTTTTGCACTAAGTCCATGGTTATTTTTTCTTATAACTATTAGATAATCATCAATAAATCCAATTATTCCATAACCTAAAAAAGCTAATAAAATAATCATTGTATCTAAATCAAATAATGCATTAAAATCAAAAATAATAGTAACTATAATAGGAACTAAAACTAATAAAACTCCTCCCATTGTAGGTACTTTTTCTTTTGTTTTAAATTGTTCTAATGCATATTCATTTACATTTTGATTAAAACTAATAGACTTCAAATATTTTATTAAAGTAGGCATAGTTACCAAAATTATAAGTAAACTTACTATAAATGCCAGAAATAATTTTAAATACATTTAGTTGTCTCCTTTTTCAGACGGACTATATTATAACACAGTATTATTCTAGCACAACTTCAATTTCAGAATTACGATTAACATAGGTGTCAGCAGGAATACTTTGAGATGTCACTAAGCCAAAACCTTCAATTTTAAATCCACTACCACTAACATCCCAAAAACCAACAACATCTTTTCTAGACCAACCCTTCATATTAGGCATGTAATATCCTTGAGTATCTAATAGTAAGAAAACTTTTTGATCTGTAGTTACAGTAGAATTTGCCTTAGGGTATTGATCAATAACTGTATTTCCTTCACCTAAGTAAATAATATCTACATCATATTCTAAAAGTTTATTTTGTGCATATTCGACAGAATGATTAATTAAATTATTCATTTCATAAGTAATTATTTCTTTTTTAACAACCTCTTCTGTAGTTTCATCTAATTCATCTTGAATAGATTGTGTTAAATTAAACCTCATCGCAACTTTTCTTAAATAAGAAGTAATTGGTCCAGTATGAAAATGAGCATTCTTATTATAATTAGCTTCAAAACAATAATAAACCATATATTTTGGGTCATCCGCAGGCATCCCTGCAATTATAGATACAATTGTTTTTCCTGACTTATAACTACCTGAAACAGCTAATTGAGTAGTACCAGTTTTACCAATAAATTCTGTCTCAGGGATTTTATAATATTTTGCAGTACCTTGCTCATCATAAATAACTCTATATAAAATATCTTGTAACTGTTTTGCTGTTTCTGGTGTAATTGGATTTCCAACTACAGTTCTTTCAGCTTGATAGATAATATTATTTTCATCATAAGGGTCTCTAATAGATTCTATAAAATAAGGTTTAACCATTGTACCATCTGAAAAAACTGCACTATATGCTTGTAACATTTGTAACATTGTTACAGTTGATCCTTGCCCATAACTTAATGCAAGTTTATCTGAAGGCCAAGTATAATTCAAAAATCCTGTTTCTTCACGCATTCCATCTGTATCTACTGGTTGAAAAAAACCAAATCTTTTTACATAATCCAAAAATATATCTGGTGTAATTAATTCAGTAATAAGAGCTGCAGTAATACTGTTTGAAGATAAAATCAATCCATAATCATAATCTTGCCAACCATAATTTTTTCTTCCAGCATTATTTATACAACCAAGTCCTCCTTTTTCAACTCTATAAGGGTTTCTATCAATAGCACTATAACAATATGGACCTGAATATACTAAAGGTCTATCTTCATATACTCCTTCATTTATTGCGGCTGCCCACGCAAAAGTTTTAAATGTTGAACCAGGTTCAAATGGTAGTTGAGCTCCATAATTATTGTAATCAGTAATATCTAATTCATTTGGGTCAAAAGAAGGATATTGTCCCCATGAAAGTATCTTTCCTGTATCAACTTCCATTACAGCTCCCCAAATTCTATCCGCATTAAATTGTTCATTTGTTAAAACAAATGTTTGCTCTAAGGATTCTTGTAATTCTTTATCTAGAGTTAAATAAACATTTGCACCATTAATAGCACTAGTTACATTTTCTCTCATTCCTGGTAATATATATCCATTTTTATCTGCTTGATATATTCTAGTACCATCAGTTCCTCTTAAATACTTATCTAAATAGTATTCTGCACCCATTTTACCTATAGTACTACCTGTTTCATCAGATTGTGCAAAACCTACTAAATAAGGCGCAAAAACACCTAAAGGATATGATCTTTTTACAGAAGATTCAAATTCTATTCCTGGTAACTTATAGCTTTTTATAAGTTCCATTGTTTCTCTACTTAAGTTTCTTCCTGCAGTTCCAAGTTCTGTTTGATAAACATCTTTAATTAAAAAATTATATATGTATTCTTCGCTTGTTTTTAATATTGTAGATAACACTTGTGCAGTATATTTTGCATCATCAACATGAGATACAGTACCTTTTACACTAGGCCTGCTAGGATCTAATATACATATAATATTGTATGTTCTATTATCTTGAGCAATTATATTCCCACTTCTATCATAAATATATCCTCTATTAGCTTTAGTAATTTCCACATGTGTATTAGCACTATTCGCATAATCTTTTAAACTTGTATTACTTCTAGCATGTAATTTAACTACAGACACTAAAAAAACATTAGCAGCCAATATAAGCATTACTACTAATGTTGATGTAAATATGAATTGTAGAATAAAATTTTTTCTTCTTTTCACAACTATTCCCCACTAGTTATGGTAATGATGTTGTTTTGATTTAGTGTGAGGCCATTATCATTTGCGATGGTTTCTACCCTATCTCTTGTACTTAAATTTTGAATAACAACCTCAATCGCTTCATTTTCAAGTTCTAGTGCAGCTATCTCAGATAATATTGTTTGTTTTTTAAGACTTAATGAATTGTTATAAGACCTTAAAAATAAACTAGATAATAAATACAAAAATCCAGAAAATATAAAGAAAACCAAAGTTAAACTTTGAAATCTCACTCTTCTCTTTTTTCTTTTAACTATTTTTGCCATATTACTATCCCCTTATCCTTTCAATACTTCTAAGTTTTGCACTATGCGATCTATTATTTTCTTCTAATTCTTCATTACTTGCGACTATAGGTTTCTTATTAACTAATTTATAAGAAGGTTTTTCTATGTCAGTTGGTAGAACCGGAATATTTTTATCTATAAATGGTACACTCGATAATTCTTTAAATACATTTTTTACTATTCTATCTTCCAAAGAATGAAATGTTAGAATAACTCCCCTACCGTTTACTTTAAGAAGCTTACATAAATTCAATATGCTTTCTTCTAATGGTTGTAATTCATTGTTAACTTCAATTCTTATTGCTTGAAATGTTTGTTTTGCTGGATGTCCTTTTTTCTTTAATACCTTATTAGGTAATGATTTTTTTATAACTTCTACTAACTCAAATGTTGTTTCTATAGGTCTATGTTTTTCAATACCTCTAGCTATTACCTTTGCGTTTTTTTCTTCTCCATATTGATATAAGATTCTAACTAAATCATTAAACTCATAATTGTTTACTACTTCATAAGCACTTAAACTTTGTTTTTGATTCATTCTCATATCTAATCTTGAATCAAACCTATAGCTAAACCCTCTTTCTTTTTCATCAAACTGAGGACTACTAACACCTAAGTCGAGTAAGAAACCATCAATTTCATTTATTCCATCATTTAATAATATTTGTTTTACGGTTTTAAAATCTTGGTTTATAAATTTAACCTTATCTAAATAATCTTTTAGTATTATTTTTGATTCATTTATTGCAGTTTCATCTTTATCGAAACAATATACAAACCCATTATCTAATCTTTCTAAAATAGCTTTTGTATGCCCTGCTCTACCTAATGTACCATCTACATAAATTCCATTAGGTTTAATATCTAATGCTTCTATTACTTCATTAAGCATCACACTATAATGTTTTATCATTTTAGAAAATCCGTTAATGATTCAGCTATTTCTTCAAATGAATCACTTGCTACCTTATAATATTCTTCCCAACGTTCTTTAGACCATATTTCTACATGGCTTCCAACGCCTACAAACACACATTGTTTAACTAAATCTGCTTCAGTTATTAAGTAAGCAGGAATTTGAATTCTTCCTTGACTATCAAATTGACATTCTGTGGCTTTAGAAGTAATACCTCTTACATATAGTCTTGATTCTCTTTTAGTTGTTGGTAATTGTTCTAGTTTAGATAATAATACTTCCCATTGATCCATCTTATATGCAGTTAAACATCCATCTAAACCTTTAGTTATAATAAATGTTTCTCCAAATCCATCTCTAAACTTTGAGGGCATAGTAATACGATTTTTACTATCTAGATTATGCGTATATTCTCCTATAAACATCGCTTTCCCCCACTTCTTGCCACAATTTGACACCTACATGAACATTATAAACTATTTATATGGTTTTTCCAATAGTAAAATGAATTATTTTAAACTTTATTTAAGCAAAAAAAAACTGCATTTTATGCAGTAATTTCCATATAATTATCTAGCTAAGCAATTTGGGCATTGGTGATGAGATCTCTTCATTTCACCACATGATGGGCACTTAACTAATGTAGGCACTTTAAGCTTAATATGTGTTCTACGTTTATTTCTTCTAGTTCTTGAAGTTCTTCTTTGTTGTACAGCCATATTGACACCTCCTAATCATCATCACTGAATTTAAATTCTTTTAGTTTGGCTAGTCTAGGATCTATTTGATTCTTTTTAGATTCAATTAAATCTTGTTCACTAATGATAGCCCAACCATCCCCTTTGGGATATTCGATATTACCACTTTTAATAGCTTTGAGTGGCACTTCCAGATTGATTAACTGGAATATTACTGGAGCTAATTCAACAGTATCATTTTCTACTAGATAAACATCTACATCTTCATTGTCTATAAATGAAAATAATACATTAGAATCAAACTCAAAGGGGATATATATATCTTCATTTGTGATGGCACATGGAGTAATCATAACACCTTCTATTTGCATATAAACATCAAACATGTCTAAATTTGCATCATAGAAACCTTCTCCACTAACATGAACATCCTCTAAGCCATTAAGCCTTCTTGCATTAATGAATTCCTTAGAGTTAAATGTGATAAATTCATCAAACCAAATTGTTGAATCTGGTAGATTTGATAGTTCAGTTTTTGTCCATTTTAAAAGCATGTCATCCCACTCATTAGCGTAATAATTATAGCAAAACTCTAATTAAAGTCAAACTATTTTACGTAGATATTCAATTACATCATCATAAACTAGCTTATATTCATTATCTAATAATACTTCATGTCTACTGTTTTCATATAGTTTTACTACTATATTGTCATATCCAGCTCTTCTTAAATCATTAACTGTAATGTTAAGTCCTTTGTCTTTTCCAATTGCAGGATCTTCTTTTCCTGCAATTATTAATATAGGTAACATTGGATCTTTAACTTTGTATCCTTTTACATCATGCATATCAACTAAACCACTAAGCATGTCATAATAACCTTTATTAGTAAAATTAAATCCACATAATTCATCTTCGTTATATTTTTTTACATTTTCTTCATTAAATGATAGCCATGCATTTTTTACATCACTTTTTACAGCTTTTTCATACACTCCTAGTGTTAAATTTCTTAAAATTTGAGATCTTTCCTTACCCCCTTTTATTGCTGATAATAATTTTGCAAGAGCCATACCTCCTTTTACTGCAGATTGATAAAATGGTGGACCACTTAAAATAACTCCATCAATAATTTCACTGTGCTTTTTTAGTAATGATCTAGCAATTATACTTCCCATACTATGTCCAAACACATAAAATGGTACATCTTTAAAAATATTTTTTGTTTCTAAGGATAATTTATAAGCATAGTAAACAAGTGATTCATAACCCTTTTCCTTACCAAAATACCCTAATTCACTTTCATCATTTACAGATTCTCCATGCCCTATTTGATCGTAAGTAATAACCCCATAACCTTTATCACTTAAATATCTTGCAAAAGCATGATATCTTTTCCTATGCTCACTCATACCATGAATAATTAAAATAGCACCTTTTAATTTGTATCTAGGATGATATATAGTTGTTGAAATATTAACCTTCATAATTACACCTCTTTATTCATCATAACACAATAATATGGTATCATTAAAAAATGAAATCATGTGGAATAATTGTAGAATATAATCCATTTCACAATGGACACAAAATACATATAGATAACGCAAAAAAAGAAAGTAAATGCGATGTTTTAATTGCGGTCATGTCTGGAAATTATGTTCAAAGAGGAGAGCCTGCAATAATTGATAAATTTACTAGAGCATCTTTTGCGATAAATAACGGTGTTGATTTAGTATTAGAACTCCCTTATATATTTTCAACACAAAGTGCAAGTAAATTTGCTTATGGTGCAGTATCTATATTAAAACTAGCTAAAGTCGACAGTATTTGTTTTGGAAGTGAATCAAATAATTTAGATGAACTAATTGAAATTGCTAAATCACCTATAAATACAGATAATCTAAAAGAAAGTTTAAACAAAGGAAATAGCTTTGTAAGATCTTACGGTTTACTTTCAAGAACTATGGCACCAAACGATATTTTAGGAGTTTCTTATTTAAAAGAAATACTTAAAACTAATATTAAGCCTATTTCAATTCAAAGAACAAACCATTATCATGATTTAGAAATAAAAGATGTAAGTAGTGCTTCTGCAATAAGAAATGCTTTATTTAATAATACTGATATTAAAGATACTACAAATATGAAAGAAATATTATTAAATAATGAATTAATTAATTTAGAAATGTTTTATCCTCATATAAGATTATTACTTTTAACACTAGATAAAGATTACTTATCTAATATATTTTTATTTAGTGAAGGAATAGAAAACCATTTAATTAAGCAAGCACATAAATATTCTGATTTTAATGATTTTATAAATGCAAGTACTACAAGAAGATATACAACAAGTAGAATAAAAAGAACATTAATTCAACTATTAAATCAAGTTACAAAAAAAGAAGTTGATAACCTTGAACCAATTAATACTATAAGAATTCTTGCATTAAACAATAAAGGAAGAAAATACATTAATACATTAAAAGATGTAAATATCGCTAGTAGATTTTCAAAAGTGCAAGATGGTTATAGAGAACTAGAAAAAAAAGCAGCTTTATCTTATTCTAGTGTTTTAAGTGAAAAAAACCGCCAAGATCTAATAGCTAAAGAAATAGGCGGTAGCATATATATTGATATTTAAATGACCTTCTTATAGGTCTTTTTTTATTCATCAATTTCTACATTATGATAAATATGTTGAACATCTTCAACATCATTTAACATATCAATCAATCTATTAAATGTTTCAATTTCTTCTTCATCAGTTAATTGTATATATTCATTTGGTAACATTGCAATTTTACAAACATCAAAGCTAACATCTTTAATTAACTCTTCAATAGCATCTTGAGCCTTATGAAAATCAGATGAATTTACATAGACAGTCATAATTCCATCTTCTAACTCAATATCTTCTAATTCAACATCAGCTTCAATTAAAGCTTCCAACATTTTTTCTTCATCATCATAAGTAAAAGATAATATCCCCAATTCATTATAGTTAAAAGAAACACTACCTAAAACTCCCAGTTTAGCTTTTGCTTTATTAAAACATGTTTTAATTTCAGTAATTGTTCTATTTACATTATCAGTAAGACAATCAATTATCAAAGTACTAGCGCCTGGTCCAAATCCTTCATATCTATTTACAGTATAATTTTCTACAGTTGTACCTTTCGCTTTTTCAATTGCCCTATCAATAACTGCTGCTGGAACTTGATTCGCTTTAGCTTCAGCAATTTTTCTTTTTAAAGTTAAATTCATTTCAGGATCAGGAACACCACTTTTAGCAGCAACATATAATTCCTTTCCAAATCTTGAATAAATTTTTGATTTCATAGCAGCTGTTTTTGCAATTGATGCAGCACGCACCTGATGAGCTCTTCCCATTTTAAATAACCACCCTTCAATTCCTATAAAATTATAACAAACAAGGATAATATTGTCATTTTATACATTTAAATAAACTAATTTTTTTCTATATTTTCTTTTGCGATTGATAACATTAGTTTAATTCTATTTTCTTGATTAACTGCAGTAGCTCCTGGATCATAATCTATAGGTACAATATTTGCATTAGGCATTTTATTTACAATTTTTCTAATCATACCCTTACCATTGATATGATTTGGCAAACAACCAAATGGCTGAGTACATATAATATTTTCATAGCCTAATTCAACAAGTTCCATCATTTCAGCTGTTAAAAGCCATCCTTCACCCATCTTTGATCCATAACCTACAACACCTTCCACAATTTTTTTAGTGTTTTCAAATCTACCAATAGGTATAAAATCAGAATTTTCTACTATAGCTTCATATAATGCTGTTTCCATTTTTATTAAATAATTATAAAGTATTTTAACAGCTGCCTTTTTAATTACTTTACCACCATATAATTTTATATCTTCTAATCTATTGTCCACTTTAAATAACGCAAAACCCATTAAACCAGGAACCATGTATTCAACATCTTGTTTTTTCAAAAAATCTTCTAATTGATTATTTCCTAAAGGAGAATATTTAACATAAATTTCTCCTACTATTCCTACCTTAACTTTCTTTTCATTATTTGTTTTTATCTTTTTAAAATCAAGGACTATATCTTTACAATATTCTTTTATTTCTTTTGTGGAAATTCCTTTGCCATTATTTAATAAATCTGCACACTTATGAATCCACTCATTTAATAAATTATCTGTTTCACCTTTATTTATTTCATAAGGCCTTACTTGATTAGATACAAGCATTAAACAATCACCATAAATTACCCCAGCAATCATACTTCTTAATAAAGGAATCGTTATTTTAAAACCTGGATTACTTTCTAGACCACTTAGATTAAGAGAAATAACAGGAATATGAGAATATCCTGCTTTTTCTAAACCTTTCCTTAATAAATGAATATAATTAGAAGCTCTACATCCTCCTCCTGTTTGAGTAATTATTAAAGCCACTTTATCTAAATCATATTTCCCGCTATTTAAAGCATCGATCATTTGACCAATAACTAATAATGCAGGATAACAAGTATCGTTATGAACATATTTTAATCCGTTTTCAACTACACTATTACCCTTATTTTCAAGTAACTCTACATCATATCCTTCTGCTTTAAAAACATCTACAAGAATATTAAAGTGTATATCAATCATATTTGGAATTAATATTTTATGAGTTTTTTTCATTTCTTTTGTAAAAATTACACGACTATTATTAGACATACTATCACCTCTGATTTGCCGCAAACAAACTTCTTAATCTTATTTTACATGCCCCTAAGTTTGTAATTTCATCAATTTTTATTTGAGTATAAATTTTATTGTTTTTTTCTAGAATTTCTCTACATTCATCTGTAGTAATCGCATCAACCCCACAACCAAATGAAACAAGCTGAACAAAATCCATATCATCTTGTTTACTTACATATTTGGCCGCTGAATACAATCTTCCATGATAAGTCCATTGATTTAAAACATTAACTTTAACTTTTTTATCTATTTTAGATGCAATAACTTCTTCACTAATAACAGCTCTATCAAAACTAGAAATAAGTTGATCTATACCATGAGATATTTCAGGATCAATATGATATGGTCTTCCTGCAAGAACTATGATTGGTATATTTAAAGATCTTGCCTCTTCAATCATTTCCCATCCTTTTGAATATATTTTTTCTAAAAAATCATCATAAGCCTTATATGCTTTTTTACATGCTTTTATTACTTCTTTGAAACTTATATTTTCATAGTATTTATCTAACATTTCCTTAGCTTTTATAGGAAAAGCTTTTTTATTATGAATTCCTAAATAATCATAAATATATGTAATTTTAGTAATATTAGGCATATTAGCTTGAAGTACTTCTGGATAATATGCTACAACTGGACAATTATAATGATTATCAGTTTTATCTTCATTTATGTTGTATGACATACAAGGATAAAAAACTGTATCTATACCCATATTAATTAACTCTTCAATATGTCCATGCATTAATTTTGCAGGAAAGCATACTGTATCACTAGGAATAGAAGCTTGCCCTTGTAAATAAAGATTTCTATTTGAAAAAGGACTAGT
Source organism: Erysipelotrichaceae bacterium (assembly GCA_012523895.1). GTDB lineage: Bacteria > Bacillota_I > Bacilli_A > Erysipelotrichales > Erysipelotrichaceae > UBA9076. Next base: position 21,138 of record JAAYSZ010000032.1, on the reverse strand, counting down.
ATAAACTTCAAATCCTAATTCACTAAAAAACGCATGCCAAAAAGGCAATAATTCATACATATTTAATCCTAAAGGAAATCCTATTTTTCCTCTTTTTCCTTTTATAGGTTTATACTGCATTAGAAGATTTCTTTTATATTCATACATGTTAAATCTTGATTTTATTTTATTAGTAATAGGTCTTTCACATCTATTTCCACTAATATATTTTCTACCTTTATCAAATTTATTAATAGTTAATTGACAATGATTTTCACACAATCCACAATTTATTTGTCTAACTTCATGAGTAAAGTCTTCTAACTCTTTTTTATTAAGAATATTACTATGTTTATAACCTTTTTGTAATACATATAATGCAGCTCCATAAGCACCCATTAATCCTGCAATATTAGGTCTTACAACATTAATTCCCAACTCTTTTTCAAAAGCTCTTAAAACTGCATCATTATAAAATGTTCCACCTTGAACTACAATATTTTTACCTAAATCATCTATAGAAGAAGGTCTTATAACTTTATATATTGCATTTTTTACAACACTTATTGATAAACCTGCGGATATATTTTCAATGCTTGCTCCATCTTTTTGAGCCTGTTTAACAGATGAATTCATAAATACAGTACACCTAGAACCTAAATCAACTGGTTTATCACCAAAAATACCTCTTTTTGCAAATTCATCTATATTTTCACCTAAAGCTGCCGCAAAAGTTTGTAAAAAAGATCCACATCCTGAAGAACAAGCTTCATTTAAAAATATATTATCTATGGTATTATTTATTATTTTGAAACATTTCATATCTTGACCACCAATATCAATTATGAAATCTACATCAGGTTTAAATGCTTGAGCCGCCTTTAAATGTGACATTGTCTCAACTAAACCCTCATCTAATCTAAATGCATTTTTTACAATTTCTTCACCATAGCCTGTACTTGCACTACCGACAATATTTATATTTGGATAATCAATATACAATTTTTCTAAAAACTCTTTAATTATTGGTATAGGATTACCACTATTAGGTTTATACATTTGAAGTAATATTCTACCATTTGTATCTATTAACACACTTTTAATCGTAGTGCTTCCTGCATCTATACCTAAATAAGCATCACCTTTATAAGTATTTATATCCACAGTTTCCACTTTTTCTAAATCATGTCTTTCTTTAAACTGTTTATATTCTTCTTCACTTGAAAACAAAGGTTCAACAAAATTAAATGAAGCCATATCAGAATAAGACTTTAAGCTTAAAATAAAATCTTTAAGATAGCCTTCCTCTTGTGCAAGATTGGCTGCTCCTAAAGATACAAAATACAAAGAATTTTCTGGACAAATTCCTTCAATATCTAATGTTTTATCAAAAGCTTTTCTTAGTTCACTAATAAAAGTAAGTGGACCTCCTAAATATAAGACCTTTCCTTTTATTGGTCTTCCTTGAGCAAGTCCTGCAATTGTTTGATTAACAACAGCATAAAATATACTTTTTGAAATATCTTCTTTTGTAGCTCCTTGATTAAGAAGAGGTTGAATATCACTTTTTGCAAATACTCCACATCTAGAAGCTATTGTATATGTCTTAACAGCTTTCTTTGACATTTCATTTAGCTTTGAAACACTACAATCCAATAAAGTTGCCATTTGATCAATAAATGCCCCTGTACCACCAGCACAAGAACCATTCATTCTAACTTCCATATTTCCTTTTAAAAATAAAATTTTAGCATCTTCTCCGCCCAATTCAATTGCAACATCAATGTCTTTACCCAATAAATCTATTGCTTTTTTTGTGGAATAAACTTCTTGAACAAATGGTATTTTGTTAGCTTGTGCTATTCCCATACCAGCAGAACCAGAAATCATTAATTTACATTTATTATTTTTAATAATATTTTCATTTAAATTTATGAGTAACTCAATAGTAGATTCTACAATCTTACTAAAGTGTCTATCGTATGATTTATATATTATTTCATTATCATCATTAAGTACTACACATTTAATTGTAGTTGATCCAATGTCTAGTCCGATTTTCATTTTCTCATCTCCATCATGAAATAATAACACGAAATAATAAAATTTAAGTAAAATTAATTATTATCAATATAATTTTTAACAATATCAATCATTCTGTTAGTATTACTCTTATATTTATTAGGAATAAATGTTTTAGATCTTTCTAAATATTCATTAAATTTATCTAAATCTTTTGCATAAATAATATATCCTTTTTTATCAAATTCTTCTAATAATTGAGTTTGATGATCGTTAGTATGTTCTTGATACTTTGATAATCTTGCAGCGCCAATAACTTTTTTATTTTTTGAAAGTGCTGACATTATAGTTCCTACACCACCATGACTTATAACCAAACTAGCTTCATCCATTAATTCATTAAATTTATCTATACTTAAATAATCAAATATTTCAAGTTTATCACTTTCATATTCAGTATGTCCTACTTGAACAACAACTCTATCATTTATATAACCTTCTTCAATAGATTTAACTATTGCATCTAACAATCTTTTAAAACTTTTATCTTGTGTACCTAAACTTACTAAAATCATTAAAATATCCACCCTCCATATATTGCTTTAGGATAAAACTCTAACATACTTTCCCATTGAACAATAAATAAATCAGCAATAGGATATATCATTTGACCTGCTTTTGTAGGTGTTTTAGCATTCGCAAAAGTTTCAATATAAATTATTTTCTTTTTAAATAAATGAGCTATATATGAAATTGGTACTGCAGTATGAGTACCAGTAGTTACTATATAATCTGGTTTTAATTTAATAAAATAATAAAAAGATTTTATTATATTAAAACTAAATTTAAATAAATAAGAAAACAAATAATCTTTAGTTCCATAAACTAAAAAAGATACTTTATCCTTACCATATTTATCTACTAATGATAAATTTGATTTTGTTTTTTCTGTAATTAAATGATAATCATATTCTTCAAATAAAGGTGTTAATTTTAATAATTCTGTTAAATGGCCACCTGTACTAGATATAAATAATACTTTCTTCATAGCTTCCTTTCAAAATAAAGAGGTGTATTTCTACACCTCTAATGATAAACTATTTTAATACGTTTTTCACTAATTCTTCAACTTCTTCAGCTGTATCTAAGCTTAATGCTTGTTTTGCAAGTTCTTCCATATCACTCTTCTTAAGTGATCTTATGATCTTTCTAGTGTTAAGAATACTTGTAGCACTCATTGAGAATTCATCTAATCCTAAACCTAATAGGATTGGTGCAGCAAGAGCATCTCCTGCCATTTCACCACACATACCACACCATTTACCTTCTTTATGTGCTCCATCAATAGCCATTTTAATTAGTCTTAATATAGCTGGATTTAATGGTTGGTATAAGTAAGAAACTTGTTCTGACATTCTGTCAGCAGCCATTGAGTATTGAATTAAGTCATTAGTTCCTATTGAGAAGAAATCAACTTCTTTAGCAAATCTATCAGCCATTACTGCAGCTGCTGGTATTTCAACCATGATTCCTACTTCAATATTATCTCCAATTTTAACACCTTCATTAACAAGCTTTTCTTTTTCTTCATCAAAGATTTTCTTAGCAGCTCTAAATTCACCAAGTGTAGCAATCATTGGGAACATTATACATAAAGAACCATAAGCACTAGCTCTAATTAATGCTCTTAATTGAGTTCTAAATATATCTGTTCTATCTAAACAGAATCTAACTGCTCTATACCCTAAGAATGGATTCATTTCTTCAGGGAATTCAAAGTAATTAAGTTTCTTATCTCCACCAATATCTAGTGTTCTAATTACAACTTTTTTACCTTCCATTGCTTCTAATACTTCTTTATAAGCAATAAATTGAGCTTCTTCATCAGGGAAATCATTTTCTGAATCCATGTATAAGAATTCTGTTCTATATAATCCAACTCCATCTCCACCATTTTCAATTACTCCCGCAACATCTTTTGGTGTACCGATGTTTCCTGCTAATTCAACTTCATGACCATCTAAAGAAACACTCTTTTCATTAATTAATACTTTTAATGCTTCTTTTTCAGCTTTGAATGCTTCAGCTTTTTCTTTAAATTCTTCAATTAATTCATCACTAGGATTTAAGTAAACTGCACCTTCAATAGCATCTAAAATCATAAAATCTCCATGTTTTGCTGTTTCTAGTATTCCCTTACATCCTACAACAGCTGGAATTTCTAAACTTCTTGCCATTATAGCACTATGTGAAGTTCTTCCACCGATTTCTGTAGCAAATCCTAAAGTATAATTTTTGTTTAATTGTGCAGTATCTGATGGTGTTAAATCTTCTGCAACAATTACTACTTCTTCATTAATTGCAGTTAAGTCTGGAATTATAGCTCCTACTAGATTACATTGTAATCTAAACATAACGTCCTTAACATCAGCAGCTCTTTCTTTAAAGTAATCATTATCCATACTTTCAAACATTGAAATAGTTGCATTTGATACAGTTAAAGCTGCATATTCAGCATTAACCTTTTCATCATTAATCATGCTTATTATTTGGTCCTTAATTTCTGGGTCATTAGCCATCATTAAGTGTGCATCAAATATTGCAACTTCTTCAGCGGATAAATTTAATGCTGCCCTTTCTTTAATCGCTTCAATTTCAGCAATAGTCTTAGCAAACGCTTCTTCTAATCTTTCTACTTCATTATCACTAGCTTCTTTTTTAGTAATATCTAGTACTGGTTGTTGAAGTTTATACACTTTTGCAAGCGCTATACCTGATGATGCTGCTATTCCTTTTAACATTTTTTACCCTCCTATAATTATTTGTTATTTTGTTATTACATACAAAAAGTAAATAACACTTAACTAAACAAATATTATCATTTTTTATAGGTTCATACAATTGATAAATTCGATTATTGCCTTTTTCTTTAGTCTATAGTAAGTTGATTTTGTATAATAATCTAAATACCACAATGATTCTTTTTTCTTTAGGTATTCATTTTCTATTATACATTTGGTGTCTCTGCTACATTCATTAAGATAACAGTCAATAGCAAATATAAAATCACTATCATTTTTATAAGCTTTGCTATTTTCGTTGATTTGCATGATACCAGCATTAATTTCTCTTCTTAATACTGATTTTCTGTACGTTTCCCCAATGTGCTTGACAATCTTTTCAAGCTCTTTATTAGTAAGTTTGTCAATCATCATTATTCCCCCTTTTTATACCCCCTATCGCTTAATAAATGTATACTATAAATATATCTTTAATCCTATAATGTTCTCAATAATAGAGAATCATTACTCTAAGTTTTGCCTTTTATTAAGAATTAAAGTAAAATAATGAACAGGAGTTTTGAAATGCAAACTAAATCAACTTTAAAAATAAGTAGAATATTAATTACAGCAGTATTGTTTTTTACAATACCTACTGTTTCAAAATTATTTAATATATTAATCGAAGATATGACCATATCCTATTGCTTAGCTATATCAATAGTTGCTTTTATATTTATTGTTTATAATTGGGACTTGTTTGCACTTCACTACAATAGATCAAAGAAAAATATTCCTGATACTATTTTTTATACAATTGTTGGAGTTGTTTTATTAGGTGTTTTAACATATATAAATCAAAATTTTATAAAAGGGTATATTTTATTATGTGATGAAGCCACATTAAAAAATTATATAGGTGGGGCTCCTATCTTAATTATTTCTCATTCATTTTCATTTTCAATATGTATGATGATTGCATATAAATCTATAATAGATAGAATCAAAATCGCAATATCTACTGAACTAGTAATATTATTTTCTGGATTATTTTTCGGTTTACTTTATACAATATTTTATGTACCTTTTGATTTAGATTTAATGATTACAAGTTTTCTTTACTACTCAATATTTTTTATAATCTCTTCATATTTATATAATCAATCTGGTTCATTTATACCTGCAATGATAGCTATAACATTAGTCATGACATACTTAAATTTAATGTTATTTATATAAGCTCAATTAAGCTTTTTTATAGAAAATTTGAATAATAAAAAGTGATTAGTACACTTATTTGTATTAATCACTTTTATATTTATTATTCAGTTTCTATTAAACCGTACCTTCCATCATTTCTTTTATAAACTACGGCAATAGCCTCTGTTTCAACATCATTATATATAAAGAAACTATGACCTAACATTTCCATTCTCATTATAGCTTCCTCAACATCCATTTCTTCTGGATCTATTGTTTTTGTTCTTACTAATACATCCTCTTTTTTAAGTTTTGAAGTATCTTGTTCAACAAATGCTTTTGCAAGCTTGTCTTTATGTCTTCTTGACAACCTAGTCTTTTGACGCCTTATTTGATCTTCAAGCTTATCAATAGCCAAATCTAATGCTGCATAGAAATCTTCATGCTCTACCTCAGCTCTTAGCTGACCAACTTTAGTTGGAATTGTAATTTCAACCTTTTGTGTATTAGGATACACTTTACAAACCACTCTTGCTATTGTGTTACTGTCAATTAACAAATATTTTTCTAAAAATGATAATTTCTTTTCAATTCTTGCTCTCATAGCATCAGTAACAGTAACATGTCTACCAACTATTTCAAATCTCATAAACAAACCTCCTATATGTTAATTATACTTCAATTAACATTTATTTAACATTATTTAACTACCAATTTTTTTAACCATCTATAAATGACAATCATAGAATAAGTATCCATAGCACAATATAATTTAAGATTTTTAATAATTTCTTCTTTTTCTTCATTATTAACTGCTCTATCGACAAAACGCCAATTATAAACAGCTTTCATTCCTTCATCAATCTCTAAACCATCATAGCCAACTTCATCTACTACACTCATTATTCTTTTTAAAGAATATTGTCCTTTCATCCTAGTATCATAGATAAGACCTAAATCAAAAGGAAACTGTAAATCAATAATTCTAGAATGAATATTCATAAGTTGTTTTTTATATTCAGGAAATGATTTTGCAAGTTCTTTTATTCTTAATTTTTCAGCCGCATTTCCATTGTAAGCCATGATACTTCCTTCTAAAGGTATATCATTTATTAAATTATTTATTAAATCAAGTCTAGTATCATTAAAACCAATAAATTCTTTATGAGTAATATTGTTGTTTTCATCTAATATATGTAATGAATATTGAAAAGGAAGTACATCATAAGTTTTCATTCCTTTGTATGGCGGAATTGAAAATGTTTCCCATTCAAAATCTAAAAAAGATATTGGAAACTTAATTTTTGATAACCACAAAGATAGACCAAATTTATCATAAAACAAACCACCATTTTCATCTGCCCTAATTTGAGCATATTGTTTCCTAGAGCCTTCCAATCTATCTAAATCAACATCTTTTAAATATCTAATACCATCTTTATACATATGATGCTTATATTGACTAGAAACAAGTGTAAGAATAGAGTTATCTTCAATTTTTTCCTCATTAAAACAATCATCATAATATTTACACTTACCGAATCTAGTACAAGCCTTAACCCTTTTTGGTTCTACCAATTCATTTTCTTCTAAATTATTCATCTTACTTAAAATAGAACTATAATCTCGCATTTTTCTAAAGATTAATTCTTTTACATTAGAAGCTTTGTTATTTTTTGCATTATAAAAATGATTTGATATTACAAATAGCTTGTTTACGTCTAATTCATCTTCCCTAACATATTCATTATTAAGATGAATAATATTAATATCTTTAATATTTATATCATTATTTATTAACACCCATACTGTAGATGTATAAAATAAAACATCATCCTCATGAGGAAAATTACCTATGAATAAAAAATATAAATTCCATCCATCCTCATTTTTATGTAAAAAAGGAACCTTTATTCTTAGATTTTTATATTCAAACCTTCCTTTGACAATCCAATCATAATTATTCATTGCATCTAATGCTTTATCAGGTTCATCATTAACAACACCTAAAAAATAATCATCTATTTTAAGCTTTTCAATCGCAAGTTCCGTAACTTGTTGATCTAATCTTACATAAGGATTAAAAGATGTACTCTTCTCATTAAAACTTAACTGAAAAAGCCTAGGACATCTTAAATATTTTCTTAAATCACTAATATGGTACATCTTTTACTCCTAACTAAATAACAAAGTTTCCATTTTTAAATATTTGAATTTCTTTTCCATCTGCTGTAACACCGATAATATTCATATCACTACTTCCAAACATGAAATCATTATGAGTCATAGAAACATTAGCTCCATTTTCAATTAATTCTTCATCACTCATATTTTCTCCATTTACAAGGTTTGTAGGATAAGAAGCTCCTAAAGCCAAATGACATGAAGCATTTTCATCAAATAAAGTATCATAAAACAAAATATCTGATTGAGAAATTGGTGTATCAAACGATATTAATGCAACTTCTCCAAGCCTACAAGAACCTTCATCAAGTTCTATTAGATTTTTAAGTGCATCTTCATTTTTTTCCGCTTTATATTCTACTGCAACACCATCTTTAAATCTAATCCAAAAATTTTCAATTAATTTTCCTTGATAATTAAGTGGTTTTGTCGCATAAACTATTCCATCTGTTCCACTTCTATCTGGCATTGTAAATACCTCTTCAGTAGGCATGTTTGGATTAAATGGAATATTGTTTAAAGTAAAATCCTGTCCACCTCTCCATATATGATTTTTAACTAATTTAACAGTTAAATCAGTACCTAAATCATTAGTAAAATGTAGTTTATCAAAGTTAAATTCGTTCATTTTACTATAATAATGCTTTAATTTCTTATTATGATCTTCCCAAATTTGTACAGGATTATTTTCTTCATCAATAGAAACTGTTTTTAAAATTGCTTCCCAAAGGGCTTGCACTCCTTCTTTTTCATCTAAATTAGGAAACACTTTTTTAGCCCATACCGCATTAGGAATTGCAACTATTGTCCATTGACCATGATTACTTAGTGTGTAATACATATAAGGTTTAATTGCCTTAGACATTTCTAAAGTCACTTGTTGTATTTTGTTTGCATCAATATGACTTAGTAAGTCAGGTACTGTACTTCTTATATGAATAAAGCAACATTTTTTATCAAGGGCTGCCTTATATCTATCAATAGCCCAAGAAGGTACCTCTTTTAATAAATCTGTTTCAACATTTTCATAAGCAAGTTTAGTAAGTATGTCATCACTATATCTTGTTTCTACTTGACTAGCTCCTGCTTTATAAGCTTCATTTACAACATGTCTTGCAAATTGATAATGATCAACATTACAATTTACAACCACATACTGACCTTTTTGAACATTTGCGCCAACTTTAACTGTAAGTTCTGCATATTTTTGTAATATATTGTCGTTTATTTCCATTATTTACTCTCCTTTAGACACTGGTAACATTGCTGCACCAATAACGCCAGGTTCATCAAGTTTTGCTTCAACAAATTGAGTGTTTCTCATAGGTACATGGACTAACTCTTTATATTTTTCTATTACTTGAGGTAAGAATTTATCTTTAGATTTCATCATTCCTCCACCAAGGATAAACATCCATGGGTCACTAACATGAGCAATCATAGAAAACATAAGTGCTAAATCATAAATAACCTTATCTACAATTTCTTTTGCTTCTTTATTTCCTTGTTGAGCAAGATCAAACACATTCCCTGCATGTTCTATTTCTATATCTTTTATTTTAGCTTTAGCTTTTCTTACTATAGCTGTACCACTTGCTTCATTTTCAACTGCACCTGGATTTAAATGGTTTAATTTTTCACCATTATGATCAACTATAAGATTTGCAATTTCTCCTGCAAATCCATTTTGTCCAGAAACAACTTGACCATTAGCGATTAATGCACCACCAATACCAGTTGATATTGTAACATAATAAACCACTGGAAGACCTTTACCTGCACCAACAAGTGCTTCAGCTAATCCTGCAACATTTGCATCATTATCAATAAATGTTGGAATATTAAACTCTTCTGTTATCTCTTTTGCTAAAGGATAACCTGTAAAGCCGTATAGATTTGTTGACATAACCATCTTTCCATTAATAGTGTCACAAGGTCCTGGCACACCAATTCCAATACCTGCCACTTCTTGATAATTAGGTATTTTTCTTATTAATTCTTTAATATTTTTCATTACCTTTTCAGGACCTTCAGTACCATATGATGGCCCTTTTTCTTGTGCAAGTATTTTTCCATCACTAGAAACCTTTGCAACTCTAACATTTGTACCACCTAAATCAATTCCAATATAAGTTTTCATATCATTACTCTCCTTTTATACTCTCCTATTAAATCATGATTTTTAAAATCATTAATTTTAACCATTACAAATTCACCTAAGTTCAATTTTTCATCTGAATAAACAAAAACTTGTCCATCTATTCCATCAGGAGCATGCATAAAGCCTCTTCCCCTATAAACATTTAATAATGCATCATACCCCTCAATTAAAACTTCTATTGTTTCATTAATATACTTTTTATTATTTAAATTAGTAATTTCATTTTGAGTATTCATTAAAATATTTAATCTTTCTATTTTAATGTCTTCATCTATTTCATTATCCATATCATATGCTTTTGTATCTTCTTCTTTAGAATATGTAAAAGCACCTAATTTATCCCATTTAATTTCTTCTATAAAATTTAATGTATCATTAAAATCATCACTAGTTTCATAAGGAAATCCTACTATTATTGTAGTTCTTAAAATAGGATTTTTAAATGTTATTCTTATTCTTTCAATAACATTTTTTATCTCTTCAACACTACCTCTTCGATTCATTAATTTAAGTAATTTATCATTTCCATATTGAACAGGTATATCAAAATAAGGTAAAACTTTATTTAACTTTGATATACCTTTTATTAATTCTTCATCTATTTCATCAGGATACATATATAAAACTCTTATCCAATGTAATTCTTCAATATTATTTAATTCGCTTAATAAATCTAATAATCTTCTTTTACCATATAAATCTAATCCATATCTTGTTGTATCTTGTGCAATTATATTTAATTCCTTAACACCCATTTTAACTAATTTATTAGCTTCTATTATCAACTCTTCTATAGGTGTTGAAATATATCTTCCTCTAATTAATGGAATTGCACAATAAGAACACCTATTATCACAACCATCACTAATCCTTAAATAAGCCATCCAAGGTTTTCCAGATAACACTCTATCAGTTTTTCCATAAGTATTACTTATTTTTATACCTAATTCTTCACTTAAAATATCACCTAAATTATTATATTCAGATATTTTTATAAATTTATCTACTTCATATAATTCTTCTTCTAATTCTTTTTTATATCGTTGTACAAGACATCCCATCACAATTAAATGTTTACAATTTTCATATTCACTCATTTGTAATATTGTATCTATGGCCTCTTTTTTTGCTGGTTCAATAAAACCACATGTATTAATAATTATGGCATCTGCCTCATTAAAATTATTTGTAATTTTCAAATCATTACTAATTAATAATCCTAATAATTTTTCTGTATCAACCAAATTTTTGCTACATCCTAATGAAACTATTGCAATCTTCATATATCAATATTCCTTATATATAATTTTATCACACACTTATACTAGATTAACAAAGTGATAATTTTAATCTAAACTTTTTAATAAACTTTCCAATAACTAATACTATAAGGTTTAAGTTCACTTCCGCCACCAAAATCATGTTTTTCATTAGTAATTAAATCAATAGCTCTGCCAGCTTGTGCATCAAAATGAGCAATATATGGTTCTTTATCAATATTAATCGCAACCATTATTTTTTCATTATCAACACTTCTTTCAAATATTAATTGTCTGTTTGTAAGAAGTTTTTTAGATATCTTTCCATATAAAAATGCTTTTTCTTCCTTATGGATTTTAATTAATTTACTAATATAATCAAACAAATCATTTTCAATATAATTATCAAAATAAGGTCTTAATTCTTTATCACTTTCTCTAGTTCTAACACCCTTTGCTCCCCATTCACTACCATAATAAATTGAAGGAATTCCTGGAATAGAAAACAAAATACCATAAGCTATTTTCAAATGATTTTCATCTTTTAAAATGCTTGCAATTCTATTTACATCATGATTATCTAAAAAGTTTAATGTATAAGATCCAACATATCTTCTGTTAAAATGCTCTTCTAAAGAATGCCATAATTCAAATAAGTTTAAATCATTTAAACTAGACCACATTCCTTTATACAATTGATAATTAGTTACACTATCCATCATTTCATTATTCATAATTCTATTTAAATCGCCATGTAACATTTCTCCTACCAAAAAGAAATCTTTTTTATATGATTTTGTAAATGAATTTAGTCTTCTCATATAATTTTCATCAACCATATAAGCAACATCTAATCTAATGCCATCTATATCAAATTCATCAATCCAAAATTTTACAGTATTAATTAAATAATCTACAACTTCTGGATTTTTTAAGTTTAATTTAACTAATTCATTATGACCTTCCCAATTTTCATAATAAAACATTCCATCATGAACCCTATTAAAGTCAATGTTAAACCAATATCTAAATCTAGAGTTTTCTCTGTATTTTAATACATCTTTAAAAGCCCAAAATCCTTTTCCTACATGATTAAACACACCATCAATTATTACTTTAATACCATTTTCGTGTAGTTTAGTGCATAAATTTTTAAAATCTTCATTAGTTCCTAACCTACTATCAATTTTTCTAAAATCAATTGTGTCATATCCGTGATATTCACTTTCAAAAATAGGACAAAAATAAATGGCATCACATCCTAATTTTTTTATATGTCCTATAATACTTTCTACCTTATCTAACCTATGTTTTAATACAAAATCATTTCGATATAAAGAATTTGTAAATCCAAAAGGATATATTTGATAAATGACACTTTTTTTATACCACATATTCACACCTCACATGATATGATTATACTACAAATGAGACTAGAAGAACTAACAATGAGGATAGCCCTAAATAAAATAAGAAGGGATAATTTCAATAAAAACATTAAAAATAATTTATTATTTTTAGATTTTGATGGTGTAATAAATATTCCAATATTTAATTTTAGTTTATTTACAAATAAAGAATTAGAAGATTTATATAATAAAGCTAATCCAGATAGAATTAAAAATTTAAATAAATTATGTAAAATGTTTAATTTAAATATCGTAATTTCATCAAGTTGGAGAATATCTGGTTTAGAATATTGTATAGATTATTTATTAAAATCTGGACTTGATCCTAGTATTAATATAGTAGGAATGACTAAATTAGAAAAAGGATATAAAAAAAGGTTCTATAAAATATATGAATATTTAATAGAAAATCCTTATTTCACTAACTTTATTATTATTGATGATTTAGACATGTTTTATTTAAACTCATTTTTAATTAAAACAAAGTTTGAAGATGGTTTTGATGAAAAAAAATTAAAAGAAGCTATAGATTTATGTAATAAGTTTATCTAGCTCTGTTTTTAATTTTTCTATTAATTCTTTTGAATTTTCTTTTGTAAGCATATTATATTTATTAAATAGTATTGATTTATGTAAACTCCATACAGGAGCATTATTAGGTACATCACTATCTTCTCTAGGAAAAATATGAAAAGTTAAATGATCAGAATTGCTTAATAACTCAATATCTACACCTTCACAATCAAATGCTTTATATACTGCTTCTTGAACAATCAACAATTCACTTAAATATTTAATTTGTTCTTCTTTATTCAATTCTCTTAAGCTTCTTGCATGATTTTTATAAATAAATAAAGTATAACCTCTAAAGTATTGATGATCACCTAAAACTACATATCCAGTTTCAAGTTCCTTTACAAAAAAAGGAAATTTTTTATTTTTAATGATTTCTATTCTTTTACAAATATAACAACTCATTTTATCCTCCAGTTAGCTATAACTAATCACTTTGATTGACTATTAAAATATATAACCTTATATTAAATATAAGGCGGTGATTATTATGAATATTACAGATGTAATCATTATAGCAATTATAAGTTTATTAGTCATTTACAGCATAAGGTCCCTATATAAAAATAGAGGAAGTTGTGGTGGATCATGTGCTGGATGTAGCAGTGCAAATAGATGTAATAGCATGAATAGTTTTTATGAAGATTATAAAAAAGATCAAAACATTGCAAATTAAAAATCACTTGGAAATCCAAGTGATTTTAAGTTTTATTACATAATTCCAAAAAATGACAATATGATAGATACAACAATAATACCAAATATTAATTGTACAGCATTAACATTCTTATTTTTAATTAAATAATGTAAGAATAACACAAATCCTAATGGCAACATATTAGGTAATATTGTATCAAATATTCCTTGAACAGGAACAACATCAAATATTACGAAAGTTTCTGGAAACGAGAAGTTAACATAAGATGGAATAAGTGCTCCAACAACCATAACTCCAAGTACTCCTGCAGCTTTTGTGATAGCTGTTGCATTATCACGAATTAAATCTATTGCATTTGTACCTAGGTTATATCCTAAGTGTCCAAGAGGTACTCTTGAAATTGCACCAAAGAAATGAATAACCATATATACAATTGGTCCAAGAATTGAACCTTGTTTATTTAATGAAACTGCAATTGCTGCTGATATTGGTAATAGTGTAAACCAGAATATAGCATCTCCAAGTCCTGCTAAAGGACCAAACAAACCGTTTTTAATATTTCTGATTAATTCTCTATCTTCTCCTGCTTCTTCTAAAGATAAAATTAATCCGTTTAAGAAAGTTGCCATGTGCATTTCTGTATTGATGAAGTCAATGTTATTTGTCATTGCAGCTGCAACTTCTTCAGTATTATCTCCATATATTTTCTTAAAATAAGGAGCCATTGTGAAACAAAATCCCATTGCTTGCATTCTTTCATAGTTAAACCCTAATTGTAAAACAGCAGAAAGCAAACTCATGTTTGTTATGTCTTTTTTAGTTAATTTATTTCTAGATACCGTCATCATCAACACCTCCTACATCATAAGCTTGTCTGTCTTTGCTGTTAATGTAGCTTAAGAATGTTATACATACAGCTATTATAGCTATAGGTAGTACGTTGCCCATTTCTACATATGTAGCAATTATAAAACCAATAAATAGGTATGCAACATTATCAACCTTTAACATAACTTTAAGTAATAATGCTAACCCAACTCCTGGTAATAAATTTCCAGCAACTCTAAATCCGTGAATTAGCCATTCTGGGAATTGACTAACTAATACAGTAATAGGTTCTTGAATCAAGTATGCTGATAAAAATATTACTACTGCACTAACTAAAGCTTTACCAAATGCTGCTAAAGCAATTAATCTTCCTAGTGCTGCTACATCCCCTCTAGCACAAATATCATCAGCAAATTTCATCAATCCTGAATATAACGTACTTAAAATCATACCAATCCATTGTCCTAACAATGCAAAAGGTAAAGATAAACCTAGTGCTGCTTCTGCAGATACTCCACTAGTATAAGCGATTACAGTAGTCATAATTCCTGCTATAAGTGGATTAGGTGGAACTGTACCACCAATTGTTAAAAGTCCCAAATAAGCAAGTTCTGCTACTGCTCCTGAAGATAATCCCAATTGTACGTCTCCTAATACTATCCCCGAAAAGAAACACACTATAATTGGCCTGAAAATCAAAAACACTTCCATTTGTTGGTCTAAACTACCTATAAATGCAACTAGAGCCAACAATAAGCCTTGAACCAAGGTTATTTCCACAAACTACACCTCCCTTTTATATATTGTAGATTCTATCACCTGGTAAAATCTGAATAAATACTGATACCCCTTTGGCTTTCATAGCCTCAAAATCTTCTAAATCTTTGTCATCAACATAAACATGTGATTCTTGATGAACTACTTTTCCCTCACTATAGTGCATATTTCCAACATTTAATTTTTCAATTGGAACTCCACCATCAACTAAGCGTCTAGCACTTTGAGGATCCCTTACAACAATATAGATTTTTTGTCTTGGACTAGCTTTCCATACGGTTTCAATAGTTTTTTCAATACTAAAAAACCTTATTCCTACTCTAGCTAATTCTGCAGTCATGGACATTAAAGTTTGCTGAATTGGATCATTTGCCGCTTCGTCATCAGCAACAATAATTAAATTTGCATTTAATGAATTTACCCAAGCCACCCCTACTTGACCATGAACAAGCCTATTATCGATTCTTGTCATTAAAATATTTGGTTTTTTCATAGCAAGCCTCCTTTATATATAAATACATTATATTATGAAATCAAGAAAAATAAAGTGTTTTAGTAAATTTTTTATGATAATGTATAGTTATAGAAAGTGAGATTAAAATATGAAAAAGAAAAACACTATGTTGGATTATATTGAACTAACACCAAATAAGGTATTAGAAAATATAAAAAATCCACAAGAACTAACAAAAACTCTAACTGATGAATATATTGCTAACAATTATAATGAAATATGTATTGTTGCTAGTGGTTCAAGCTTCAATTCTTCACACTGCGCTAAACCATTTATGGAAGACATCTTAGGTGTAAGAGTAAATATACTTTCTCCTTCAAATTTCACAAATTATTACAAACATAATAAAACCGATTTTATTTTTGTTATTTCTCAAGGCGGTTATAGTACAAATGCAATAGAAGCATTAAAGAAAATGAAAGAACTTAATGTTAAAGCTATAGGAGTTACTAGTAATGTTGAAAGTGATTTTAAAGAGTATGCAGATATA
Source organism: Erysipelotrichaceae bacterium (assembly GCA_012523895.1). Lineage (GTDB taxonomy): Bacteria > Bacillota_I > Bacilli_A > Erysipelotrichales > Erysipelotrichaceae > UBA9076. The sequence goes on along the minus strand of JAAYSZ010000032.1, from coordinate 4,304 downwards.
GTTGTTGATTATAAAGTTGGTATAGAAACTGTTGGTTATGTAACTGTAGGAGTTATTACACTTATACAATTCTTAATGACTTTTGCATTAAATGCATCATTACAATTAAATAAAATATCTAATGAAAAATATAATAAAGTAATAAACGAAATAAAAAAATCAACAGAATTACATAAAGAAATACAAGAAAAATCCCATAAATTTATCCAAAAACATTACAAATCTCTTTCTTCAATGCAAAAAGTATATGTATGTTCAAGTGGCGCAGGTATGGGTATTGCTTATGAAGCAGCTTTAAAGATTGGTGAAACTGTTAAAGTTCCTGCCTTTGCATATGATGCTGAAGAATATCTTCATGGACCAAACTTACAATTATCACCAGAATATACTGTATTTATAATTGATACTAATGATAAAGATAGTGAAAGAATTAAACAAATATATCAAGCAACTAAAGTTGTAAGTGATAATACATTCTTTATAGGAAGTAATATTGATGAAAATAGTATTTATAGTGATACTAATTTAAATCCTTTATTAACTCCTTTATATTACTTACCTTTCTTTCAATTGATTTCATATCAAATCACTGAAGATTTACACAGATGGGAACAACATCCATTATTAAAAGAATTTAAGAAAATTGCTGTATCTAAAAGTAAAAGATTTGAAGATTAAGATTAACAAAATATAAAAGTCACTATATTCAAGTGACTTTTTGTATACTTATAATTTACCTAGTTTTGTTTTTATTATATCAACTGTAGTTTTCCAATCTTTTTCTTCTAAAGTTTTGTTTTTATCGTTATATCTATTTTCCAATCTATTTCTTAATTCTTCAATCTCATGGCTATGTTCTATTAGTTTATGAAGATTTTCATCATTTACATAATTAATTATATAATTTCTAATTGTGTTTTCATTCATCACATCATGTATATGAATATTTAAAACTTTATTAACCATTTCATAATATAAGATTAATTGATCTTTTATAAACTCATGTAAACTATCTATATTTTCAATATATTTATTATAATTATATTCATTTCCTTTAAAATCAATTACCTTAACAGCTCTTTTTAAATCATTATTTAAATCTTTTTTAATTTTATCAATAAACTTATCATTTTTATCATTCATATCATTCATAAAATCAAAATAATTAGGATGTAAATTATTAAAATTTTCTTTTGCTTGTTTTATACTTTTTTCTAAATCATCATTACTATACATTTTTTTATATAATAAAATAGGAAAAAACAACATAGTCATAAATGAAGCTCCAATAAATCTTATTGGCCAAATAATAATTGATTCTGGTTTAAATTCTCCAAAATCCCATAAATTAATCTTATTGTTTTTTGTAAGACTTAATTTTTCATCTAATTCTTGTATGTTTTTTAAAAAAATCTGGTGCTCTTCCCTCCATTTTTTTTGTTTTTCTAAATCATCAACATTAATTATTTTATATTCTTCTATTTCTTCCAATATAATCTTTAAATGTTCAATTGTTTTAAGCGGAGTTGTAATATGAAGTGCTAAAAAATGTTCATCAATAATTGTACTATGCATTGTTATCTTCCCTACAAACATCAATCCACTCTGGATATTCTGTAACCCTTTCTAGTTCACTTAAACTAAGTCTTATCGCACTATTAAAACTTCCGCATGCAGGATAAACATACTCATGTTTTTTTAATGATTTATCTAAATAAATCTTAACTCCTTCTTTTAAAGCAAAAGGACAAACTCCACCCACTTTATGACCAGTGTAATATTCTACTTCATCATGTTTTAACATCCTTGCTTTTACATTAAATAAATCCTTATATTTTCTATTATCTACTCTACTATCACCAGAAACACAAACAACAATACAGTCATCATTAATTTTAAATGACAATGTTTTTAATATTTCTGACTCTTTACATCCTATAGCTTTTGCGGCTAATTCTACAGTAGCACTAGACTTGTCAAACTCTAAGATTTTATCATCATAGCTATATTTTTTTAAATAATTTCTAACTTTATCTATAGACATATTTTCCTCTTAAACTTGATTTTTAAAACCTTCGATAATTTTAATAGCTGAACTTGTCCCTATTCTTTTAGCTCCTAATTTTACAAATTCCTTAAACTCATCAAAACTTCTTATTCCTCCTGCAGCTTTAACACTAACATCACCACAGTTTTCAATCATTAATTTAACATCTTCAAGTGTAGCAGCACCAGTCCCAAAACCTGTACTTGTTTTTATAAAATCAGGTTTTACTTCACTTGCAAGCTTACTTAATTTAACTATTTCATCTTTAGTTAAATAACAATTTTCAAAAATAACTTTTGATATAACATTATTTTTCCTACAAATAGAAACAATCTTTTCCATCTCTTCTCTTACAAGATCATATCTATTTTCTTTTACATAAGAAATATTTATAACATAATCAATTTCATCAGCACCATCTTTTATAGAATCTTCTGTTTCAAAGCATTTTGTTTCAATAGTATTTTGTCCTAATGGAAAACCAATTGCAGCTCCAACATGTATATCAGTATCTTTTAATTCTTCCTTACAATATTTAACCCAATAAGGATTAATCGCAACCATTTTAACCTTGTATTGTCTTGCTTCATCACATAATTTTTTTAAGTCATCTTTAGATGCATATGCTTTTAAGAAAGTATGATCAATATAAGATGCTATTTCATATTCATTTTTAAACATAATTATACCTCCTAGCTATTAAATACATTATACCAACTTTTATTTTAATCAATCATATCATTTAAATTTATTATTATCATTTTAAATAGTAATAGTATACAATTAAATAAAGTAGTATTTATTAATGTTTTCAATTAATAATGATTTTTAAGTATTAAATACTTTAGAAAGGACTTATTATGAGTAGAACCCTTGGAACAGTAGTAAGAGGCATTAGAACGCCTATAGTAAAAGAAGGAGATGATGTTGTACAAATTGTATTTGATTCTCTTAAAGAAGCATTAGAAAGTGAAAATATAACTCTTAGAGACAAAGATGTTATTGGTATTACAGAATCACTTATTGCTAGAGCGCAAGGAAATTATTGTACTACCAAAGATATCGCTGAAGATGTTAATTCAAAATTTAAAGGTCGTATTGGAGTAGTATTTCCAATATTAAGTAGAAATAGATTTTCTATAATACTAAAAGGAATAATAGAAAGTGGTAAAAAAGTAACTTTATTATTAAGTTATCCAAGTGATGAAGTAGGAAATCACTTAATGGACTTAGATGATTTAGACAATTTAAAAATCAATCCACATGATAGAGTCCTTACTGAAAAAGAATATAGAGACCTTTTTGGTGAAAAAGTATATCACGAATTTACAAGAATAGATTATGTAAAACTTTATAAAGATATTGGTAAAGATAATATTGAAATAATCTTTGCAAATGATCCTAGAGTAATATTAAACTATACTGATGAAGTATTAGTCTCAGATATTCATTCTAGATTTAGAACAAAAAGATTAATTGAAGAAGCTGGTGGAAAAAATGTTTTAACACTGGATGATATTATGAATAAACCAATTAACGATAGTGGATATAATCCTGAATATGGAATTCTTGGTTCAAACCTTGCATCAGATAGTGAATTAAAACTATTCCCTAGAGATGGACAAAAATACGTTGATGCAATACAAGAAAAATTCCTACAAGAATATGGTAAAAAAATAGAAGTATTAATATATGGAGATGGTGCATTTAAAGATCCTGTAGGTAAGATTTGGGAACTTGCAGATCCTTGTGTATCCCCTGCATTTACAGAAGGTTTAAAAGGTATTCCAAATGAAATCAAAATAAAATATATCGCTGATAATGAATTAGAAAATGTATATGGTGAAGAAGCTGTAAATATTATCAAACAAAAAATTTATGCAAAAGAACAAGATTTACTAGGAAGAGCTGAATCATTAGGAACAACACCTAGACAAATAACTGATTTAATTGGAAGTTTATGCGATTTAACTTCAGGTAGTGGTGATAAAGGAACTCCTGTAGTATTTATACAAGGTTACTTCGATAACTTTGCAAGTGAATAATATTAAATAAACCCTAAAAGTTGTATATAAAACCAACTAAAGGGTTTTTTTATTAAAAAAGCTTTGGTTTTATCCAAAGCTAACTATAATGAGTATTAAAAATATAATGGGGTTAGTATCATAGGATACAGATTTATGTGGTAATGAAAGTATGTTAAAAAGTTACCCTATGCGAAAGTATGGGGTAACTTTTTGTTATTTGTATTATTGTA
>JAAYSZ010000031.1 GCA_012523895.1 Erysipelotrichaceae bacterium | reverse complement strand
AATTGATGAAAAGTCAGTTATTAAGAAATCAGTATCTCCAAGCAATTCATATAAATCAATGTCATTTTCAAAAAGATAATCATTATTTAAAAAAGCAACATTTGAAAACTGACTATTAAAGTTATCAAACATTCGCATTTCATAGGGATGAAGTTTCACAATCAAGTATTGGTGATTATCCTTTAAGGCATCATTTAACTTATAAGGGTCAAAGCCTAAAAAAGCAAAGAAATTACCTTGTTTTATCATTTCCATAACACTTGGATCCTCAAGCTCGTAGCGGAAAGTTGGCATATAAATTCCGATTTTAGCTTGCTCATCCTTAGTTTTAAATAAATCCTCTAATAATTTTTCTTTAGCGATTGCTGGTTGATCAATATAATCAATTCGAGGAAAGCCCAGCTTTTGATATTTTTTCCCCTCAATTGCCATACATGCGCTCATTAAAGTTTCGTATAAATCTGAGCTTGATGTTACCATATCAGCATTTTTATGCCAAAGCTTTTGATTTCGTTTATTAGCACGATAGCATGTATTATGTGCCATAAATCCCATCCGCTTTAGCGGAACACCGTGCCAGAATTGAATATTAATTTGTGCACGGCGTGCTTTAAAAGGTTGGTGCGTAGTAATCACATACTTGGCTGCACCAATCTTTTTCCACGTTTCCCAAGACAAATGTGACGATGGCCACGGTTCAACTAAGGTTACGTCATAATCCGGATGATTAGCTTTAATGTATTTATAGAATAAATAACCGTTTGAGCCGGATCTACCCGATCCGTTTAGAACAACAATATTTTTTTCTTTAATTGGACGAAGACTCGCTAACAAGCTCATCCCCCATAAGTATAAGCGAAAAAATAAACTCTTCATTAGATATTCTCCAGTAACGTACACATATATGCATATTATTTATTTTTAATTATTTATTATTCTCTACTAAGGGTATAAAAAAAGCCTGAGTAAACTCAAGCTTTTTTTGATTATTTGATAAAACTTTACTTTCTAGCAGCTTTTCTTTCAAAGAATTTGACAATTTCGACAATAATTATCATCAAGAATCCAGCAACAATGACTACAAGCCATTGCATCCCATCTAACTCAGTTACATCAAAAATCTTAGTTAAAAATGGAATTTCTACTGCTGCCATAACTAAAGCAGAAATAAGAATTGCTCCATTAAACCACTTATTTTCAAATGTTTGTGCTCTAAAGATTGATTTATGAATAAATTTAGAATTAAAGGCATGGAATAATTGGATTAATCCTAAGGTAAGGAAGGACATAGTTAAAGCATCTGCGTGTTGCATAGCTGTATTTCCAACATGTGGACCAACATGTAACCCAAGCTGATATGCACCTAAGACCAAAATACCCTCTAAGATACCTTGATAAATAATTGAACTTGCAACACCACCGGAGAAGAAATTAGACTTTCTACCGCGAGGCTTATTCTTCATAATACCTGGCTCAACAGGCTCAACACCTAAAGCAATAGCTGGCAAAGTATCAGTAACTAAGTTAATCCACAACAATTGAACCGGCATCAATATATCCCAACCAAGCATTGTCATCATAAAGACGGTTAAAACTTCACCAACGTTACAACTCATCAGATAAAGAATTGCTTTTTGGATATTGGCAAATACCTTACGTCCTTGTTTAATAGCTTCAACAATTGTCGCAAAGTTATCATCTGCCAAAACCATATCAGCTGCACCTTTTGAAACTTCAGTACCAGTAATTCCCATACCAATACCGATATCAGCTTGTTTTAGACTAGGTGCATCGTTAACACCATCCCCAGTCATAGCAACAACTTTTCCTTTTCTTTGCCACATATTTACAACTCTAACTTTATGTTCTGGTGCAACCCTAGCATAAACAGAAATATTTTCAACTTCTTTTTCAAAGGTTTCATCATCCATCTCATTTAAATCATTTCCTGTAATAGCTTTTTCACCTTCATTTAATATACCTAAATGTTTAGCTATAGCTATTGCAGTAGTAATATGGTCACCTGTAATCATTACAGTTTTAATACCACCAATTTTTGCTTCTTCAATAGCTCCTTTTACTTCTTCTCTAGGAGGGTCTATCATTCCAACTAGACCAATAAATGTCATATCTCTTTCTATTTCATCACTTTCTAAAAGTGTAGGCATCTTATCCCATTTACGTATTGCAACAGCAAGTACTCTTAATGCATTACTTGCCATTTCTTCATTAGCTTTTAGAGCTTCATCAGTTTTATTAACACTTCTAGATAAGATTACATCAGGAGCCCCTTTTGTATAAGAATAAATACCATCTTCACTAGAATAAAAAACAGTCATCATTTTTCTTTTAGAATCAAATGCAATTTCGTTTTCTCTTGTATATTTTCTAAAAAGTTTTTCTTTTGTATCACCAACTTTAATTGAAGCTTCTACCATTGCCACTTCTGTTGGGTCTCCAATAGTAATTGTTTCATTTCCTTTTTGTTTTACTTCAGCATCACTACATAAAGTAAAATATTTTAACATATCTTTAGTATGTTCTTCAGCATCACCATTAAAATCTAAAATTCCATCTTTTAAAGTATATGTTTTAACTACTGTCATTTTATTTTGAGTTAATGTACCTGTTTTATCAGAACATACAACAGATGCACTACCCAATGTTTCTACTGCCGGAAGTTTTCTAACAATCGCATTCTTTTTAGCCATTTTAGTAACACCAACTGATAAGACAATTGTAACTACTGTAGCTAAACCTTCAGGTATTGCGGCTACTGCAAGAGCTACTGCAGTTTTAAATGATTCTAATGCACCTAAACCACTATAATACTCAAGTCCAAATACAACAATACAAATAACAATACACATTATACTTATAACTTTACTAACTTGACCCAGTTTAATTTGTAAAGGAGTTACTTCCTTTTTTTCACTCATAAGCATACTTGCAATCTTACCAACTTCATTTTCCATACCAACTGAAGTTATAATCATGCTACCTCTACCATAATTACAAACAGTACTTGCAAAAGCCATGTTTTTTCTGTCACCTAAAGGTACATCTTCATCATCAATAATTGAAGACACCTTATTAACAGGCAAAGATTCTCCTGTTAAAGAACTTTCATCAACTTTTAAGTTATATGATTCAATAATTCTTCCATCACTAGGAATATAATCTCCAGCTTCAATACTTACAATATCACCAACTACAAGTTCTCTAGAAGGTATTGAAACTCTTTCACCATTTCTAATAACTTTTGCATTTGGAGCACTAAGTTTCTTTAAAGCTTCTAAAGATTTTTCAGCACTGTTTTCTTGATATACACCTAATATTGCATTTAACATAACTACAATCACAATAATTAAACTATCTAACCATTCACCAGGTTCAACAATCATTGAAACAATTGCAGCTATAATAAGGATAATAATAAGTGGATCAGTAAATTGGAGTAAAAACTTTACAAATAATGATTGTTTTTTAGGTTCTACAAGTTCATTAAATCCATATTTATTTCTACTCTCTTCTACTTGTTCAGGTTTTAAACCATATTGAAAGTTACTAGACAACTCTCTAATTACATCTTCTTTTTCTTTGTTATAATACATAATTTTCCTCCTATTAAAAAAGCAAGATACTATAAATAAATTTATAGGTCTTGCTTGTCAAAGGTCGACTATTTGTATCCGGGTTATTAACCGTGCTGACGAACACAAATCAAGTGAGCTACTCCCCTATTTAAATTTCTTATTAAATATATCAAAATAAGATTTTAAAATCAATAATAAGTTCATAATTATTATATAATTAATCTAGGAGAAAAGATATGGAAAATAATATTAGATATTTAATGATAGCTCAAGGTAGAGTACAACGTGTAGGTTTTAGAAACTATTGTAGATTGTATGCATTAAAAAACAATATTACAGGATCTGTAAAAAATTTAGACAATGATATGGTTCAAATAGAAGCTCAAGGTACAAAAGAAAATCTTGATAAATTTATAAAAGCAATAAAATTAGGAAATATGTTTATAAGGGTTGATGATTTATCTTTCAAAAAAATTCCTTTAAAAGAAAACGAAAAAAATTTCATTACTATATATTGAAAACGATTACAAAAAAATATTTTTAAGTTGAAAGCGTTTACTTGTGAAAAAAATAACTTTTGCTATTGCATGCGCTTTTTTTATGTGGTATATTCATTTTGTAAGTGAAAAACTTCACAAGGAGGATATATGAGCACAAAGAAAAAAGTTGAAACAACAGTTGAAAACATCGGACCTACACCTGTTCCAGAAGTTAATGAAAAAGTGGCAAAAGCACTTAAAGCTTTGGAAGAATTCGAAAACTTCGATCAAGAAAAAATTGACTTCATTGTCGCAAAATGTTCAGTTGCAGCATTAGACAATCATGGCCAACTTGCAAAACTTGCAGTAGATGAAACTCAAAGAGGTTTATTTGAAGATAAAGCTACAAAAAACTTATTTGCATGTGAATATGTTGTTAACCACATGAGACATCTTAAAACAGTTGGAATTATTGAAGAAGATGAAGTTAAAGGTTTAACTTATATTGCTGAACCTGTTGGAGTTGTTGCGGGTATTACCCCTGTTACTAACCCTACTTCTACTGCAATATTTAAATCACTAATTTGTTTAAAAACTAGAAACCCTATTATATTTGCATTCCATCCATATGCACAAAAATCTTCCGCAGAAGCAGCTAAAGTTGTTTATGAAGCAGCTATTGCAGCTGGAGCTCCTAAAGATTGTATTCAATGGATAGAAAAACCAAGCATGGATGCAACTACTGCATTAATGAAGCATCCTGATACTGCTACAATACTAGCAACTGGTGGAAACTCAATGGTTGAAGCTGCTTACTCTTGTGGTAAACCAGCTCTTGGAGTTGGTGCAGGTAACTGCCCTGCTTATATTGAAACAACCGCAAATATTAAACAAGCTGTAAATGATATCGTTTTATCAAAAGCATTTGATAACGGAATGGTTTGTGCTAGTGAACAAGCAGTAATTGTAGATAAAGAAATCTATGATGATGTAAAAGAAAGATTTAACAATTACAATGTTCATTATGCTACAGCGAAAGAAAAAGCTATGCTTGAAACATATATGTTTGGTGTAAAAGCATATACAAAAGATGTTAATAACGCAAAATTAAATGCTGCTATGGTTGGAAAATCAGCACATTGGATTGCTAAAGAAGCAGGATTTGATATAGATCCTAAAACAAGTATTATCATAGTTGAATGTAAAGAAGTTGGACCTAATGAACCTCTAACAAGAGAAAAATTATCTCCAGTTCTTGCAATGCTAAAAGCTGAATCAATTGAAGATGGATTTAATAAATCAGAAGCTATGGTTAATTTCAATGGTTTAGGACACTCTGCAGCTATACATACTAAAAATGAAAATCTTGTAAAAGAATTTGGTAAAAAAGTAAAAGCATGTAGAGTTATGTGGAATTCACCTACTACATTTGGTGGAATTGGTAATATTTATAATGCATTTATCCCTTCTATGACACTTGGTTGTGGTTCTTATGGAAATAACTCAGTTTCAGGTAACGTAAGTGCAGTTGATTTATTAAATATTAAAAAGATTGGAAGAAGGAGAAATAATATGCAATGGTTTAAAATCCCTTCAAAGATTTATTTCGAAAGAGACTCAATTGAATATCTAAAAGATATGAGAGATGTAAATAAAGTATTCATTGTTACAGATAGAGGTATTGTTGATTTAGGTTTTGTTGAAAGAGTTACTGATCAATTAGCATTAAGAAGAAACAAGGTTCAAGTACAAGTATTCTGTGATGTTGAACCAGATCCAGATATTGAAACAGTTAAAGAAGGATTCAAATTAATGCAATCATTCCAACCTGATACAATAATTGCTATTGGCGGAGGTTCAAGTATGGATGCTGCTAAGGGAATGTGGTTATTCTATGAAGAACCAGAAGTAAACTTCAACGATTTAAAACAAAAGTTTATGGACATTAGAAAACGTGCATTTAGATATCCTGAATTAGGTAAAAAATCTAAATTAGTATGTATTCCAACTACAAGTGGTACAGGTTCAGAAGTTACACCATTTGCGGTTATCTCTGATAAAAAAGAGCAAAAGAAATATCCATTAACTGACTATAGTTTAACTCCAACAGTAGCTATAGTTGACCCAGCATTAACTATGAACTTACCTAAAACTGTTACTGCAGATACAGGTATGGACGTATTAACTCATGCTGTAGAAGCTCTAGTTTCAACTCTTGCAAGTGACTTTACAGATGGTCTTGCATCTCAAGCAATTAGAATGGTATTTGAATACTTACCAAGAGCTGTAAACAATGGACCAAATGATCCTAAGGCAAGGGAAAAAATGCATAATGCAAGCTGTTTGGCTGGTATGGCATTCGCAAATGCTTTCTTAGGAATGAATCACTCAATGGCTCATAAGGTTGGTGGAAGATTCAATGTTACTCACGGAAGATGTAATGCAATCTTATTACCTTATACTATTAGATATAATGGTACAAAACCAGAAAAACCTGGTATTTGGCCAAAACACAATTACTATATCGCTGATGAAAAATATGCACAAATTGCTAGAGAAATTGGTTTGAAAGTAGATAGTGTTGAAGATGGTGTAGAAAAATTTGCACAAGCTTGCTACCAACTTGCTTTAGATTGTGGAATTAAAATGAACTTCAAAGATCAAGGAATTGATGAAAAAGAATGGTTAGGCGCAGTTGAAAAACTTGCTTACCTTGCTTATGAAGATCAATGTTCACCTGCTAACCCTAGAGTGCCTATGGTTGATGATATAAAAGAAATTTTAACTAAAGCATATTATGGTAAATAGTTAAAGAAAGCCTTAATTATAAGGCTTTTTTAATTGACTATAACTTTAATAAATCTTATACTTAATACATTGTTTAAAAAGGAGACATCTATGTACATTCAAATATTAACTCAAAAAGAAATTCAAAAAGCTATTAAAGTTATCAAGGTATTCTATGAAACTGAAATCGCAAAAAGATTGAATCTTACTAGAGTAAGTGCACCTCTTTTTGTTACAAAAGAATCTGGAATGAATGATAATTTAAACGAAGTTGAAAGACCTGTAGGTTTTGATGCTTTAGATATGCCTGAAAAAGGAACTATAGAAATTGTACAATCTCTTGCAAAATGGAAGAGATATGCACTTAAAAAATATGATTTTCATCCTGGAGAAGGTTTATATACAAACATGAATGCAATTAGAAGAGATGAAGTTTTAGATGAAACTCACTCAATGTATGTAGATCAATGGGACTTTGAAAAAATTATTACAGAAGATCAAAGAACTATAGACTATTTAAAATCACAAGTAGAAATTATATATTCAATCTTTAAAGATATTGAACAAGTTCTTGCAAGAACTTACCCTCATCTACATGTAACTCTTCCTAAAGAAATTTTCTTTATTACATCCGAAGAATTATTACAAAGATATCCTGATAAAACTCCAAAAGAAAGAGAAAGATTAATCACAAAAGAAAAAACTGCAGTATTCTTATTTAATATTGGAAATAAATTATCAGATGGAACAATACATGATGGAAGAGCCGCAGACTATGATGATTGGTCATTAAATGGAGATTTATTATTCTATAATGCTGTATTAGATGATGCAATAGAACTTTCTAGTATGGGAATAAGAGTAGATAAAGAAACTTTATTAAAACAACTAGAAGAAAAAAATCAAATGTATAAAACTAAATTTGAATTTCATCAAATGCTACTAAATGATGAATTACCACTAACTTTTGGTGGAGGTATAGGACAAAGTAGAATGTGTCAATTCTTATTAAGAACGTACCATATTGGCGAAGTACAATGTTCTATATGGCCTGATAGAATACTAAAAGATATGAAAGAAAGAAATATTAAATTATTATAAAAAAAATAACATCATTTCGATGTTATTTTTTCTTTCCTTATTCTATCTAGCCATAAAAATACAAAGTATAATCCTATTACACCAAATATTACTACAGCCACCATTTTATATTGATCTAATAATTCTAATATGATATATCTTCTTTCACCTAGATATGCTCCTGCAATAACTAGTATAGTATTCCATATTGCTGAACCTATTGTAGTAAAAATTAAAAATTCTCCCCAATTCATTTTAACCATACCTGCAGGTATAGAGATAATACTTCTTATAATAGGAACACATCTTCCAAAAAACACTCCAGCTTTACCCCATTTATTAAACCAATTAATTGCCTTTGTTAAATCATCGTGTTTAAAGCCAAGTCTTTTACCCCATTTACCATCAATAAATGCATATACTTTTTCTTCACTAAAATATAATCCAAATGAAAATAAAACAATTGCACCAATAAGTGAACCAATAGTAGAAGCAATAATTACTCCTGGTATATTCATTCCTTTATGAGTTGTCGTAAGAAATCCACCTAAAGTTAAAATTACTTCTGATGGAATTGGTGGAAATATGTTTTCTACAGCTATTAAAAATGCTATTCCAAAATATCCAAATGTATTAATAATATAATCAATCATTTAATTTCTCCCTTTAAAAAACAAATCATATTAAACTATACTTTATTATAAAAAGCAAGTTAAACATTGTTAAACACATACATTGCAATAGATCCTGCAATAGATACATTAAGAGAATCAAACGATTTCATTTCTATTTTTACTCTTTCATCACAGACATCTTCTACTTCTTTTCTTATACCATTACCTTCATTTCCTAATACAAAAGCCATATTTTTATGTTTTTTTAAATCATTTAAATATATAGAATTATTCAATGTTAATGCAATAACTTTATAATTATTTTCTTTAAGATAACTAATCTTATTGATTAAATCATCCTTAATAAAATTAATGTGAAACAAAGAGCCTTGAGCACCTCTTAAAGTTTTATCATTATAAAGATCTACACAATTTTCACTTAAAATAATTTGATTAAATCCGAAAGATAGTGCACTTCTTATTAATGTACCCATATTTTTAGGATCCTGTATTTGATCTAATATTAAAATACGATTAGACAAAACAAAGTTTTCTTTTAATTTATTACATACTGCAATATATCTAACATTAGATACATTTGTACTTATCTTATTAATTACACTTCTATTTACAATTACTGTATTTTCAAAGTTAAATATGTCCTTACTATCATCACAAATAATAATAGTATTAACTATACCCTTTTTTAAAGCTTCATTTATTAAGTGATCTTCCTCAATTAAGAAAAGGTTAGTTTCATCTCTATATTTTTTTTGATGAAGTTTAATCCAATTTTTAACTCTTTCATTTTTTAATGATTCTATTTTCATATTACTTACATTCCCATCCTAGACAACCATTCTTCCAAAACCACCTACTAGAATAATCAACATTCATATTTTGATTCCATGAAAAATCAATTCCATATACAACAATTGTTAATTCTCCATCAGCATCTTTTAATATTTGATTATTAAATTCAATCTTATTTTTATTAATCACTATTTTTTTACCATTAACTCTTGTAATAAGTTCTTTATCATCAAAATCTATCAATTCACCATTAGAAACAACACCATAATAATTATTTTTTTTATTTTTAATAAAATCATTCTCAAATCCCATATTATTTAATAACTCATTTTCATATTCACCAATAGTTGTTTTATAAAAACCATTGTATTTAAGTAAAATTATACAATCAAATTCAGATGCATATTTCATAAATTTATAAGGATCAACTTGATTTAACAACATATTATATAAAGTTGTATTTTTTAAATAATTTAAATTTCTTTCTACTTCTTCATTATAGACATGTTCAAATTTATAGTTTTTTATTAAATATTCACTTATTAATTTGCTGTTTTTATAAGCACCCCAATTTGTATTGTGCCATGTTTCAGAATCCATACCAAAAGCAAAATCCATTTCTTCCGTATAATCTATTAAATCTAAATATTCTATATCTAAATCATCAGCTAAATCCCAAATAGCCATTAATGCATCATAGTTTTCTTGATCTATATCAAAAGGAGTCTTTATAAGAAGAAGTTCAATATTATTTTCATCACATAAAGCTTTTATTTTATTTAAAGATTTTACATCTTTTTCCTTTAATTCATATTTATTCTTTTTAGATTTAGGCTCTAAATATTTAAATACATATTCTTTAGGTTCTAAATTAATATAACCAAAAGAATCATAAGGAATATCTTCATTTCTTATTTTTAAATCATTAAAGTCTATTTCATTCCATCTTTGATGATACATTCTAATAGAAATAATATAATCAAAAGCAATCTTTTTATCTTCTATATACAATAAGGTATTAATTTTTTCTATTCCTGTCATTTCATCAGAAGCAAGTTTATAAATTGACTCATCATAACAAACACTTTGTCCAGGCATCATTGTAAAAACATCAAGCAATACAACCTTAGGTTTTTGAGTTTTTAAACTCTCTTTTAACATTTGGTATGATACTTCCATTGGCTGACAAGCACTTGCATTAATATATGCATATAAGCCTGTCTCATTATTAATTACTGCTGGATTAATTCCATACTGTGTATGAGAAGATCCTAAAACAACTACATCTAAAGTATTTTCAGGAACACTTAAATAAGCAGTCTTTAAATTATTTGAAAGCGGAGAAAAAGCCTTAGAAAAATATAAACTAAGCCCTAAGGTAACACTTAATAAAAATCCACTTTTAAATATAATTTTAAATACACTCATCATATTAAAAATGCTTATAGATAAAATCTGCAGGATTATACTGTGAACCATAAATCGCAAATATTAAAAATATTGCGACCATACTTACATACACAGTCCATCTTATAATAATATTTCTTTCTGTGATTAAACTTACCATTGAATGTTTATATCTAATTAATTCAATAATAACAAACACAAAAATCATTATAAGCAGATAATACCATTCCCTTTCTACTAAACCCAAATTAATATAATCAAACTCTGATATAACAAATGATCTTCTAAATACATCTATTGCATCATCAAATTTTGATATTTTAAAAAAGACAAACAATATTGAAACTAAAATATAATTTATGACTATGCCAATTATTTTATTTATTTTTTTAATAATATCATTAAGTTTTAAAGTATTGTAAAACTTAAAATAATAATCTTCTATTAACTGAAGTAAACCATGACCTAAGCCCCAAATCAAAAAATTAATTGTAGAACCATGCCATACTCCACTTAATATAAATACAATAATCGTATTAAGATGTTTTCTAAATTCACCTTTTCTATTTCCTCCTAAAGGTATATAAACATAATCTTTAAACCACGTACTTAAAGATATATGCCATCTTCTCCAAAATTCTTTTATATTACTTGATAAATAAGGTGTTTTAAAGTTTTCTCCTACTTCAATTCCCATTATTTTTGATGCACCTATTGCTATATTACTATAACTATCAAAATCTACATAAATTTGTAATGCATAAAGAAATATCGCAATCCATACATAAATTCCAGTAAGTTCTATATTGCCATATATATTATTAACTAATATTCCTAGAAAATCCGCAATAACCATTTTTTCAAAAATACCAGAAAACATTAAAAAAGCTCCATCTCTACTTTTTTTATAATCAAACTTGTTATCTAATGATTCCATAAAAGGTTTAAATCTAGAAATAGGACCAGAAACTAAAGTAGGAAAAAACATTACATAATTTAAATAAACCAATATATCTTTTTCAGCTTCAATCTTTTCATTATAAACATCCATTAAATAACTAATAATTTTAAAAGTATAAAATGATATTCCAATAGGAGTTAAAATATTGCCAGTAAAATAATATGAATACTTAAAAAAGATAAATACTAATATTATTGGTATTATTATTCCTTTTTTATTAATTTTTAAAGCCGCAAAATAACTATATAATCCAAAAATTAATAAAACTATTATATTCCATGATACAAAAGTTAATGAAAATAAAACATTAAAAACTAACAAAACAAAAAGTCTAGCCTTATTTTTAGTAACATAAAATAAAACAAAGGCTATAAAGACAAATGGTATAAATTCTAAAGATGTAAAACTCATAATAGTTACCTACTTATTAAATATTTTACCTAATCTTAACTATAAATTCTACCTCATTAAAAAAACTAGTTTGTTAAACTAGTTTTGTACAAAATCTAATAATGCTCTTGCGGCATCTAATATACCATCGCATCCCTTATCAGGTAAGCCTAGACATGTATAAATCTCACCTACAAAGATTTCTTTTTCAAATAATTTATCAAACATCTTATCAATCAAAGGAGTTGCAATTTCTTGTCTTTGCATTGGACCAAATGGATTTGCGAAGAATGTTGTTGATAAACCTACTTCTTGAGTGGTACCTAATGCATTTCTTTTCCCTTCTACAAATACAGGTTTTGCCTCTTCAACTGTTTTAAACTGAGATAACCCTCTTTTATCAGTATAGTTATTTGCATACATAAAACAATCTATGTGATGATTATTAACTATAACCTTATAAGGCGCTGTAGGTACAACAACTCTTGCATTGCTAAGTTCTGGGTTAAAGAATACAGATCTATCCATATCCCTATAAGCACTTCCCATCTCCAAATCATCAAGCCTTACAAAAGCTCCAATTTCAGTTCCTTGCGCAACTATATTACCTCTATTATCAATATGAATAGAACCCATATCATCAAATATAACTTCTTGTCTATCAATAATCCCCTTAGAAATAGTAGATAAAGCTTCAATTGTTTCAGATTTTCCTGCACCAGAATCACCCATAAACATTACATTCTTTTCTCTTCCATCTCTTAAATAAAGTTTAACCATTGCACCATGAATTGGTAACCATCCTCTTTGCATAACTGCTAAATTATGTAAAGTTAAAAACATCTTTTTTACATATCCAAAATATTCAATTACATCTTCAGAAGATATTTTTCCAATCCAAATATTTTCTTTTTTATCATGATAGAAAGTTGTATCACCTTTACCATCTGGATTACCAAATAAAACAATACAATCAGGTTTTCTATTTAGACATTCAGTTTTAGTCGCAATTTCAAATAAGTTAGGACAAGCAATAATATTTCCTATAAAATCAATATGGAAATATGCAAATGTTAATAAATCTCCAACTTTACATGGATAACAAATCCAATCATCACCATTTCTAATAAAATCTTTCATAGGATGATTGAATGTTTCTTCAAACATACCTAATCTTTTATTACTCTTAGGATGAAGAATTAATGGTGTTCTTAACATCATTTCTGTAATAAATGGAATTCCTTTTAACGCTTCATATCCTAAAGGTAAATCCAAATTATATTTTTGTAATAAAATACTTGCATTTGTACCTGCTTGTAATTGTCTAAATATTTTATTTTGTGTCCCTTGTACCTTTTGTTGGATAGTTCTATAAAAATTTAAAACTAACTCATTAAACTTAGTATCCGCATCAATAAAGTTTTGGATTTGATATCCTTCATCATTATTTGCATACATAATGGAATATCTACCCATACCTCTCCAAAAATGATATGCAGTTTCAATTACATCTAATAACTTATCAGGTTCAATTAATCCAGGATGTCTAATTTCTTGAACATCTAATACCATTAATAGTTTTGCTAATCTAGTAAGTTCTTCTTTAGCTTCTTCTACACCAGACTTAAAAGTTAGCCACTGATACATATCATGTTTCTTTTTTTCTATATGCGCAAAAAACAAATCTAAAAAACTACTAAAACCTTCAGATGCTAGTAAATCATCTACTGTTCTACAATACTTAGTAGTGTAGTTTATAATCGCATTGTTTCTTGAATAATAATATTCTCGATTCATAATATTCCTCCATCATCGTATTATAACATGTAAAAAAATCATGTAAATGAAATTTGAAAAGAAAAATGAAAATTCTTTCATTTAAATTTTCATTTATCAAGTCCATTATAAATTATATATTACATTTACCCTTTTAAGCCATTTGATTGTCTAACCATATCTTCAACTACAATATCAAATATTTCACCAAGTGTTGAACAATACTCTAATATCTCCCAAGGTTTATTTGTATGAAAATGAACTTTAATTAATTCATCATCCCCTACAGCTAAAAGACTATCACCTTCAAAATTATCAATAATATAATCATTAATCTTATCTTCATTTAAGTCTTTACCTTCTATTAAAAGTTGTACATCATATCTATATTCAATCATATTACACACTCCTTATTTTTAAAAATTATATCATGTAGTAAACATAAAAAAACCTTAAGTGACTGAACTTAAGGTTTTAAATTATATATTACTCAGCAATTTCTTTAGCTACAGTTTGTCCAGCAATTCTTCCAAATACAACTATATCTGCAATTGCAACACTTCCAAGTCTATTATTACCATGGATTCCTCCAGTAACTTCTCCAGCAGCATATAATCCAGGAATAATTTCTCCTTCAGTATTAATTACATGAGTAGAAGGATCTATCTTAACTCCTCCCATAGTATGATGTACAGCTGGTGCAAATTTCAATAACCAATAAGGTGCTTCATCAATTCTAAATAATTTACCACGTTTATTGAAATCTAAGTCTTTACCGCCATCAACATAAGAATTCCATTTTTCAACAGTAGCTACTAAATTATCAGGATCTACTCCCATTAATTCAGCAACTTCTTCAAGTGTATCTGCTTGAACTAAGAAACCATTTTCCATTAAATCATCAACTTCAGCTTTATGATTTTCTAATACTCCAGCATCAATTGCTGCTTGTAAAGTCATTAACTCATATGCTACAGAACCAGTTTGTTCTTTTACAGCCATAGACATTACATATCTAGTTTCAAGCTCTTCAACAAATCTTTCACCTTCTTCATTAACAATGATTGTAGCTCCAAATAATCTAACATCATCTACATAAAGTAAGGCACCTGTTTCAGGATGACATACAGGATAAAGTTGAATATATTCCATATCAACTAAATCAGCACCAACAGCCTCTGCCATTACAATTCCATCACCATCAATACCTGCCGCATTTGTAGAAAGGATAGAATCATCAACTGAAGGGTCATATTTAACTCTCATTTCAACGTTATTTCCAAAACCTCCAGTAGCTAAGATAACTGCTTTAGCACTAAATTCATAATCAGCATCTTTACCTTCAGCTTTTACTCCAACTACAGCACCGCTATCATCAGTAATTAATTCAGTAGCAGCTGTATTTAATAAAATTTTAATTCCTAAATCTTTAGCCTT
This sequence comes from Erysipelotrichaceae bacterium, assembly GCA_012523895.1. Lineage (GTDB taxonomy): Bacteria > Bacillota_I > Bacilli_A > Erysipelotrichales > Erysipelotrichaceae > UBA9076. The sequence continues at coordinate 17,157 of JAAYSZ010000031.1, read as the reverse complement.
AGCTTCAAGTTTAGTAATTAATTCAGTTCCTCTATTTCCTAAAGGAATTAAAGATCTTTTTACAGTATGTCCACCAAAGAACATTAGTTCATCAATCCAAATAACACCAATTTCATCAGCCATCCATTTTGAATCTTCTAATGAATTATCCGCAAGAACTCTAACTAATGCAGGATCTCCTCCAGCAACTAATACGTCTTCATAATATAAATCAGCGCTATCTTCAATACCTTCAGCCTCTTGAAGATGATTTCCAGGAGCAGCCATTTCTGCACCAGAAATTAAAGTGTTTCCACCAACAAATGGCATTTTTTCAATAATAATTACATCTTCAACACCATGATTTTTAGCTTCAATAGCCGCAACTAACCCAGCTCCACCAGCTCCAACTACCACAACTTGATGTTCTTCAGTTATAAGTTCTTTTTTACCAGCTTCACCAACTTCTTTTTTAATTAAGTCAGCTTCACTTCCACCAGCTTGTGCTAAACAATCTTTAATTGCTTCTAAAGTTGCTTCAGAAGTCATTGTTGATCCAGTAACTATATCAACATCTAATGAATTACTTGCAATAACATTTTCCAAAATAACATCAGATGCAGACGCATAACCTGCAGTTTCTTTTGTTTCGACAACTTTACCATCAACAATTTCACCGTTTTCGATAGTTATACTTATTTTTACATCACCGTTTTTGCCCTGTCCAACACCTTCATAAGTACCATCAGTTAAATTTGAAGTACTTGAAGTATCAGTTGCAGGGCTACCACATCCGAATAATAAGAATATCGAAAGTAATAACACAACAAATCTTTTCATTTTAATTTCCTCCATGTTTTCATTATATTCCTCATTAAATCAATTATCAAATTTGTGTTAAATCTACGTAAAGTGCACAAGTGATATAATTTTTTAGATTTATTGACTTTTATTTTTTAACAATAAATAATTAAATTAATAAAGGAGGTATTACTCTTGAAACTATCAATAATTAGCGATCAAGTATCTCAAGACTTTTTAGAAGCATGTAAAACAATTTCTAATTTAGGGTTAAATACTGTTGAAATTCACAATGTTTTTAATAAATCAATTGAACAGTGTAATTTTAATGAAGTTAAAATAATAAAAGAAATATTAAAAAAATATAATTTAAAAGTTTCTAATATTGCAAGTACAGTGTTTTTTATGGCAAAACTTTATGAAGACTATGAAATTTCTTTATTTAATGAAAACTTCCATGTAGTAAATGGAACCATAGAAGATCATTTAATTGCTTTAGAAAACGCATGTAAAATCGCAAATGAACTTGATTGTAAATCTGTTCGAATTTTCCCTTTTAGATTTCCAGATAATAAAGTAAACACAAAATTTGGAACTGACAAAGATTTAAACGAGATTTTTAAACATTTAAAAAAAGCTATTTCAATTGCTGAAAAATATGACATATGTCTAGGTTTAGAAAATTGCCCTTATTCACATTGCCCTAAAGGAGAAATGACATTAAAACTTGTACAACTTTGTAATTCAAATTATCTAAAATGTTTATGGGATCCTGCAAATAGTTATCGTGCTATAAAATCACAAGTACCTGATAATTATAAAAATATAACATTACATCAAGAATATAAACTACTCAAAGATAATATTTCTCATGTTCATATAAAAAACTATACTTTTGATGAAACAAAAGTTAAACCATATGTTCATGTAGGCATTTTAGAAGGAGACATAAACTTTGCACAATTACTCCCTCTTTTATCAAAAGAAAAACTGCATCCTTATTTATCACTTGAACCTGAAGTGGATTACGATACCACAATCAAATGTATAAAAGATGCAATAACTCTTTCAAAAATATTATAAAACCTTAAGCTATAAAAACTTAAGGTTTTTTATTAAACAATTTCCCAATCAAATATTTCTTCAACAATTAATCCTAAAACTGCTTTTTCTTGATTTTTTCTTACATTTAATAATTTAACTTCTAAATCATTAGGTAAAACTTTGTATTTTTTAACTTCTCTACTTATTTTAATAAACTCTTCATTTATTAAGCTTTCTTTTAATTTAATTCTTATTTCTTTATTCCCTTTAAATATAAAATAATATTTACCACCATTAGGAGCATCAGGTGCTACAACATTATTTAATACATCATAGTTTAAATCAATAGTCACACTATTATTAAACACATAATTTATAGTATCAATAACACCTTTACCATTTTCCCCTATACCAGAAAAGAAATAATTAATATTTGATAAATCACTATTAAAGCTTATCAATAAATTTAATAATTTATATGCTAGAGCCACTCCTGCATACATATTACTTTTATTGTTTTCAATTAATTCTTCATAAGTAACTTCTAAATCTTTTCCATTAATCTTATAAACTAAATTTTCCATAATTACTTAATAAATAGCTCTTTTACATCAATTTCTGTTTCAATCATTTCACTTTCAAACATAAAGTCAGCTGTTTTTTGAAGTCCTTCAATATCCTTATCACTTACTTCAAGAGTAAAATCATATTGAGGATACATTGCATCAAATGCTTCTGGTGTAAGATTTAATGCTTCCATAACTAATTCTTTTACACCTTCAGGATCATTTTTCATTTTATTTCTTACTTCTTTTTGAACTTCTTCAAACTTATCAATAACATCCTTATGTGCTTCGTAGTATTCGCTAGTTGTAGCTACTGCTATTATTGCCTCAATTAAACCCTTTCCATCAGTAATCTTATGATATCCTGCTTGACCTGCATTATATCCTGCAGGACCACCAAGTAATGCAACATCTACACTACCACCATCTAAACCTGCTAAAGCATCAGGAATACTCATATTCACAAAATTAACATCTTCTAAAGTTAATCCTTCAGTCTTTAAATAAGAAACTAATAACTCATGTAAATTTGTTCCAAATGGTCCACCAATAATTTTCCCTTTTAAATCACTTGGAGAATTAATGTTTTCATCCTTGCTATACATGGTAAATGCTTCTGGTGCTCTACTATACATATTAATAATTTTAATATCCATACCAGCTGCAGCTGCTGCCACAATTGAAGATCCTCCAACTGCATGTAGTATTTGAACATCACCTGAAGCTAAAGCTTGAGTTTGTTCTGAACCACTAGTAATCTCCGCATATTCAATTTCAACACCTTCAAATGCTGTTTCTGTAACCTTATCAACTTTATCGATAATTGATGGAACATTTAAAGGAGATGTAACATAAGTTAAAACTAACTTATCTACACTTATTGTTTCACTAGATTCTGATTCTTGAACTGTTTCAACCTCACTTTCTTTAGGTGAAGATGAACATCCTACAACCATCATTACAGTTAAAAATAAAACTAATAACTTTTTCATTTCAATCCCTTATCCTTTCTATTATTTTTCTTTTTAATTGTATAAATTTATCACTTAGTAAATCTCTATTAAGATCTCTAATATCAAATGTTTCTTTAATAACACCATCAGACATTACAATAATTTTATGTCCTAGTTTTAATGCTTCATCTATATTGTGTGTCACAAACATAATGCCAACTTTTGATTTTTCATAAATTTTTAAAAGTTCATTTTGTAATGTTTCTCTTGTAAAATAATCAAGAGCCGCAAAAGGTTCATCCATTAAAATATAATTTGAATTAACAGCTAAAGCTCTAATCAAAGAAACCCTACTTTGCATCCCTCCAGATAATTGATGAGGAAAATAAGTTTTAAAATCATCTAATCCTACTAATGAAATCAAATCATCAATAACATCATTTTTGATGTCCTTCTTTTCTAAACCAAAAGTTACATTATCAAATACATTTAACCAAGGCATAAGCCGAGGTTCTTGAAATATATATGCAATATTTAAATCATTTATTTCTATACTTCCAAAGGTAGGTTTCTCTATACCTTTTATCATTCTCAACAAAGTTGTCTTTCCACATCCAGACTTTCCTAAAATTACAGTTATTTCATCTGTATTAATATCTAAATTAATATTATTAATCGCATTTAAGATGTTACCTTCATTTTCATAAGTAACAATTAAATCTCTAATTTTAATTCCATCCATGACCTTTTGTATCCTTTAATAAAATATCTATTAATTTTTTAAAAATTAAATCACATAAATATCCAAGCAATCCTATAACAATAATTCCTACTATTACAATATCTGTTTGAGACATTGATCTTGCAAAATTAATCATATATCCTAAACCACTACTAGCCGCAATCATTTCAGCACCAATAATAGCTCTATAGCTATAGCCCATTCCAACACGCATTCCTACAAGCACATCAGGAATCGCATAAGGAACAATAATTTTTTTAAACATCTTCCATCTATTAAAACCAAAAGATTTTCCAACTTCTAACAATTTTACATCAGTACTTTTAAAACCTTTTTCAATACTTAAAAACATTGAGAAAAATGAAGCTAATATTATTACAATAAGTTTTGATTTTTCTCCTATACCAAACCAAAGTATTAATAAAGGTATTAATCCTAAAGGAGGAACATTTCTAAAAAATTGGATTATTCCATCAAAAAATTCCATTACCTTTGGATAAAACAAAGAAACAATCGCAAATATAATCGCAAATACTAATGCAATAAAATATCCTGAAAATACTCTTTGTAAACTTATAATGACATGTTCAATTAATGTTTGATTAGATAACAAGCTAAAAAATCTTGTTAAAACTTTTAATGGTGAAGGTAATAAATATTCACTATAAATATTTAAACTGCTTACTATAAACCAAATTAAAACAATTATTGAAACGCTTATAAAAGTTTTAAGTTTTTTGTTATCCAATACTAGTCACCCCATCCCCATTATTACATCCCTTATAACAGTATAAACCTTCAATAAACCTAAATTCATCTATTATGCTCTGTGAAATTTGATTTATATTATGGCTAGACACCTTTAAAATCTTTGTTTCAAAAGAATCAAAAAAACCTAATGGTACAGGACTTTCATGACTTGTTTCTCCTTGTATTTCAATATTATTACTTAAAACAAATTCATCCCAAGTATAAAAGTAAGTATTATCCAAATTCAAATTAATTCCATACTCTTTTAATGATATACAAGGAGTAAGAATATATTTTTTACCATCCTTTAAATCTTTTCTATCAGCTAATTCTCTTGCGATATGTATTAATATAGGTTCAATATTAGGATAATCTACAATAAATTTATGCTTTTTAAAATATTCTATTATCATAGGACATCTAGCATCAACAACTGTTTTATTAGCTTTTAAAACATATTCTCTATACTTATTTAAAACAATGTTTGCATTATCTAATATTGGGTTTACAACTTCAAAATCTTTAGATAAAAGAATAGATTTAAGTTTTTTTAAATTATACGAAGTTTCCACCACAGGATTTAACCATACATATTTTTTCATAGCCACCTTTTAAGTTAGCTTAAGCTAACTTAATTTAGTATACTATCATAAATAACAAAAATCAATTGAAACATTCATAAAAAAATACCTCTAATAATTTTTCTTAGAGGTATTATCTAATTATTTTAAATATAATTAATTTTCTACTTTAAACTCAGGCATATAATCATAAGGGAAGAAATACTCACCTGACTTTATATAATATTGAATTATATTTATCTCAACTCTAGTAGCTGTCATGTATTTTTTCTTGTTTTTTTGATAATCGATTGTAAAACCAACTTGATCATCATATGTGATAATTGCATGGATTTTATGTAATTTTTCATTTATTTCTTCATCTTCAATAATTTTATGATTTACAATTGGTGAAGATTCCCACCATCCTTCTTCTTTAAGTTTAGCTACATTGATATCACATATTTTAATTATTTCATTTCTAAAAGTATTCAAATAATTTTTATACTTACTTTCACTAAAGTCGTATCCTTCAGGGAAAATACGCTTCATAGTAGAAATTGCATAAGGAATTTTTCCAAATCGAGTAGATATTCTATCATCTCCCATTATTGATATCATCCATACCCATTCAAAAGCTTTTGAAGCTTTTTTCTTATGAGCTGGTCTAAGTAACCTATAAATACTTGAAACAGCTAAGAATACTCCTAACATAGGTAAAGCAAGTAAAGAACCATATCCAAATATCAATACTCCTGGTCCTACAAAGGTTCTAATTACCCATGATCCAAATAAGAAACCAAATATACCTATTCCTATACCTGAACCAAACCAAATAAGTGCATCCTTTAATTCTTCACCACCTGGTAATCCACTTCCATATGTAAGATTAGAATAATGTTCTAATTCTTTAGCATCTGGTTTTTTTCCAAAAACATTTATTTCCACAGCTTTTAATTCGCTCATGTTTATATCCTCCTTATATAAATGTTAATTATAGTTTTTATTTAAGAGTTAGTTTTAAATTATCTAACTCTATATTTTCATCAACCACATATATCAATCTAAATCCTTCTTGTTCTTCATTTGTAATAAAAGTAAATTCTTTATCATCAAACTCTATACCCCACAAACTAAATAATCCTGGCATTATTTCATTACCTTCTTCATCAACAAGAACTAACTTATCAAGATTATCCCAATTAATATCTTCTGCCTTAACCATCATATTCTTTCCCATAAATTCAGCAACGATATAACGTTGACCAACTGGTGCTGACTCTGACAAAAATGTATCTTCTTCTTTATTGTATTCACGTATACCTTCAGTTGTAAGGGTATAAGATACCCATTTATATTCATTATCACTTGCTTCATCTTTTCCACATCCACTTATTGATAAAACAAACAATAGTGTTAGTATTCCAATTAATATTTTTTTCATAATATATTATTCTCCTTTTTAAAATGAATCCTTATCTATATTTTTAGTAGGAATTGGTGTTCCTTCTGGATTTAATGTACGTAATGTAAGTGTGTAATCCCAATTTTTCTCTAAAGTAAAGATTTCGCTTGTATCATTAGCTTTTATTTTTTGATATATTCCTTCATCACCAAACATATCGACTTCTCCAAACCAATCTTTATAACTATAAGCAGATCTTAGTGTATATTTTCCTGCTGGTAAGTTGATTTTAAAAGTATCACCAGCATTAATGAAAATGTTTGCGATTAATACTGTACCTGTTTCATCATAAATTTTGAAATATGTACTACTTCCATCAGATGTAGGTACAATTTTAAGTGAACAAGCTGACCCTTTGTATGCTTCATTATGATAAGTTATTCCAGTATTAGGTTTAGGAACTATGCATTCTGATGCTTTTTGACTAGAATCCTTAAAATCATTTAGACTAATAAATTTTTTATATGCCTCATAATTTTGACCATTTCCAAAAGCATTGATTGCTTCAACATATTTAATTATATTTTCACATTCATAATCCGGATTATCAGAACCATCTATATAAATACAGTTAACTTGATATAACAAATCAAGAGCTGATTGATAATCTGTACTATCTATTAAAGCTAATGCATTTTTATAATTATTATTTGATTGACAGTTTAAAGATAAATCTTTTGAATTTTCAAAATCATCAATTGAATTAAATATATTTTCAGCTTCAACATAATCACCTTGTTCCATTAATGCTTTTGCTTCAACATATTTAATACCCTTTTGTGCATATTCAGCTTTATCTGATGAATCATTGTATGATTTTAAAGAACTAAAAATTGTATAAGCTTCTTGATAATTCTTATTTTCAAGCATTTCTAATCCTTTGTTATATTTATTGTCATTAACAAAATGAATTGTTACAAACACAAGAACAATAATAGCTACTACACTAGCAACAATTATCAATATTTTTTTATCTAAAAAATTCTTTTTAGCTTTTATTGGTTCAACTATCGGCTTACTTTCTTCAATAGATTCTTCTTTTGAAATATTTAAATCATTTTCATTATCAATACTTGACTCTCCTTCATCAATCGAATCTGTTTCATTATTATTAATTATTTCTTCTTCACTAGATAAATTGTTGTCTTGTATAGTTTCTTTTGATTCAGTTTCTTCTAAAGATGAATCTATAGTTTCAACTTTTTCATTGCAATGTGGACAAACCGTAGCTTCTTCTGGTATCTCTTTTTTACATTTTGCACAAATCATATTTTCCATCTCCTTTTCTGTATTACAGTATTGTTACTTATAATATATATTCAATTGATAAAGCAGTTGTCTGCTAAAAGCATACAAAAAAACAATAAATCTTTTTGATTTACTGTTTTTATGACTAAACTACATTTTTATATTAATAAGAAATTCTACTATTTTTAGATCCATCAATACTTACTTTCCAAAGACTATTATCTTCTTCATTTATATAAAAGATCCATCTTTTTGCTATGTTAAATTCTTTAGTAGGTAAAGATGATATTGTGTACTGTGTCTTTCCATCCAAAGACATCCATTTTAACACCTTATTTTTCCCTGAAATATAATATATTCCGCCATCATTTACATTAATATTATAAGCCGGAATATTTGTAAAGCCTTCTATATTACCTCCATCTAAATCCATATTTATTAAAAAACTCATTGAATAATCAATTACATCACCTTTAAAGTTTATAGCATACGCATAAATTTTATCATTATATATACTAAAACTTTCAAAACTATTACTATTAATAAGTTTTTGATTACTTCCATCAAAATCACAACTATAAATATTATTATTTTTTTCAGCATCAATATAGAATAATTTATCATTTACAATATTTAAACTAATATATTTATCCATCCCATTTAACTGAGTTAATTCCTTATTATCTTTATTTACTCTATATAAATATCCTGTATTAAAAATATCATTTAAATAAAATTCATCATCTACAATATATAACAATCCATTTTTAGATTCCAAAAACACTTCTGATTTCATTGTTTTTAATGAAAATCTATAAATGTTTTCATCAGTAGAATAATATAAATTCTCATCATAATAATTTAATCCATATGCATCAATGTCACTAACAATAATTTTTGTATCTTCTGTATATTGATTCATTTGATAAATATTATTTTCATATACAAAGAAAACTTCATCATTACTAAAAGCTGTAATAGCTCCTTTTTCTAAATTCATATTTCCAAAAAGATTACCATTAACAGGATTAAAAGAAGAACCTCTAATACCTATTCCTGGAGCATCAACAAATCCTTTTTCATAACCATAAACATATCCTTTTTCATAACCTGTTTCTATTCCTTTTACTTCACCTAAGGATTCACCATTTTTATAAAAATAAAATCCAATTGTCACTAAAAGTAATACTATAAAAACTTTAGAAAAAAGTTTTCCTGTTTTTCTAAAACCTCTTTTAACACGTTTTATATCATTTAAAAGTTCATCAACTTTTTTATATCTATCTTTAGGATCAAATGCAATACAGTGTCCTATTAAGGTTTTAAGATTATCATCTTCAACAAAAATATCTAAATCACTTTTTTTAACATTACCTGTTGCCATATAAAGCATCATCATACCTAAGGAATAAATTATTGAACTAGAAGTTACATCATGTTCTGGTGGTATGTATGCTTCTCTTAAAGACATTGGTACATTTTCTTTTTCTAAATAAACAGTCCCTGTAATATTTACAATTACATTTTTAGGATGTACATATTTACTAACATTTGATAAATCATCTTCATTAATTATCTCAGGTAATAAACAAACTTGTTCTACAATATAATAAATATCATTTGTTTTTATTACACCATCTTCTAAAACAATATCAAAAACAGAACGATTTACATGGTTTTTCCAATTGTATTTTGTTTTATTAGTCATTAAGATTCCCTCCCTTGGATAGGATGATCATTTGTTCCATCGACTCTTATACACCATAATCTATTGTTATCCATACTATTATGATAGAAAATCCAATCACCAATTACATTAAAATCTAATACTCTGTTTTTAGATATTTTAGTTTGTATCTTACCATCTAAAGAATAAACATTTAATGTATTATCAAAATCATCAATAAAATAGATTCCTTTATTTGTAACATTTATTTTTGATGCATTTATCTCAGCAAGTAATAACATATCATAATCATTTATGTTTATTTTAACTATTTCATTTAAATTTCCATTTTTAACTATTACAAAAATATAATCTTCAAAAATACAAAAGCTTTCAACATTGTTTCCTAATATTTCATTTACATTATCACCATTTAAATCAGAACTAAATAACTTTTGATTATCTATAAAATATAATTTTTCTTCAAAAACACTAATTTGTTTATAATTATTTAAACTATTAAGTAATGTCATATTTCCATTAGAAATATCAAGCTTATAAAGTCCATTATTATTTCTTATATAATAATTATCATCAATAACATATAACTTTCCAGGAATATTTTCGTAAAGAGTATGACTTTCTAAGGTATATAAATTTATTTGAATAATCTTAGAACCTGAAGAATAATATATCCATCCATTATCAAAACTCAACATTTCAGCTTTTGTATCATTTATTAAAAGTTCTGAATTTATACCATTATCAGACATTTTATATATATCACCTTCATGTATATAAAATATTAAATCATTATAATATGCAGTAAATACATTATCATTTACAAACATATTATTTATAATATTTTTTTCATCAAGATAAGTACTATTCGCTTTAAAAGTTGGCATTAACTCATAACTATCTGCATACCCCGCAAAATAACCTTTATCATAACCAATATTTTCACCTTTATTTCTTCCAAAATAAATTCCAATATTATAAGAAAATATACTTAAAATAATAGATACTACTACAAAAGTTAGTCCTAATTTCCACTTCTTGTTTACATCCGATGATTTTAAACCTTTATTTTTAATATATTCTTGAATTTCATCAACTCTTTGAAAACGAGATTTAGGATTAAAATCAATACATCTTTCAATCATATAACGCAAATTATTATTAACTATTTGTGATTCAAGATCTGATTTAATTGTATTTCCTGTAGCCATAAACAAAGTTACTACTCCTAGTGAATATATATCAGATAAAGGTGTTGTTTGTGCAAATCCATATTGTTCAGGTGAAGCATAATCTAATGTAAGAATGACTGATGTATCTTGCTTTCTTCTTTCTTTATGTAATCTAGCTATACCAAAATCAATAAGATGAATATTTCCATCTTTTCCAACAATAATATTTTGTGGCTTAATATCTCTATGGATAACAGGTGGGTTTTGAGAATGTAGATATTTTAAAGTATCTATAAGTTTAATAATAACTTTATAAATATCTCTTATATTTAAAATACCTCTTGATTTAACAACATCATATAAAGAATTTCCTTCAATATATTCACGTAAAATATATTTTTTTTCATTTTGTTCATAATATGCATATACTTTAGGAATACTTGGATGATTAAGCTTTTTTAAAAGTTTAGCTTCTTCAACCGCATCTTCTTCAGGATAATTTTTAGTTATTCTTAATAAAACTTTTACATTATCTTTCTTTCTTCTTAAAAGATATATTTCTTTTTTGCCTTCATCATCTTTACGAATACAACTTTCAAAAGTATAGTTTTCAGTTATTTCTTTTGGAATGTCTTCATTTAAAAGTATTTCTTGAAGAGTTTCATCATACGTATTTAAAAATGCTCTTATATCATCATCAACTTCTTTATTAGAAGATAAACTATCAGGTTCAATTTCACTATTTATAATCTCTATTTCATGATATTGATAAATATCATCATCAAAGTATTTATTATTTCTTGATGGAAATGCAAAATTCATTCTTAATTTCAATCCAGAAAAAAGCTGTGGTGTAAGTAAAAAAGGAATAAAGACTACAAAAAATAAAATATAACAATATGTAATTTGAGTTATAAAAGGAATTCCTTTTCTAGTAATTAAAAATATTCCTCTATCTAAACAAAGAATAGCAATTAAAAGAAAAGCTTTATTATTTTTAAAATATTCAACCATTAACTTTATTCCATCATTAAAACAATATTCAAACTTATCTACATTTGTTGATGGAAATGGAGTTAAATTCTTTTTAACTTTATTTATAAAATATCGAAAAGCTCCACAAAAAATAGAGAATGAATGACCAACAAATGAAAAAGCAATAATTAAAGTATGAATAAATTTTTCAGAATATTCTTTAGGCAATCGTCGATGCATAATTATCCCCCTTATTCCTGGAAGAACAATAAAAGCTATATTACAAAAAATAAAGCCAGCCCATAAGGTATAAATATTTCCAAAATAGCATTCAAATAATACAGTTGGAATTAACATAACTTGATTAATTGTTGAAAAAAAGTAAAGTATCATATAAAACATATCACATTTTCTTGACTTACCTAATGCAATTGTTCCATCAAATATCATTTCAAAAAGACCATATGAATATCTTCTTTGTCTACCTGTTTCTTCCACAAAAGTTCTACTTGCATATTCAGTAAATTCAAGTCCTTTTATTTGAGCATATTTACCATGATAACCCATATTATAAAAACAAATTGCTTTATCATAATCTTCTGAAACTTTATTTTCTGACCAAAGTCCACTTTTTTCTAATATACTTTTTCTTATAAATACATTATGACCTATCAAAGGAACAAAATAACCTTGAAGTGCTTTACATGGCCAAATATTATGAAACAAATTATTGATTTGATGACCTGTAGCATATGAATAATAATTATCATACATATTTTCAGCTTTAGTAGCACATTGAACATAAGCAAGTTTTTCATCACTTCCAAATTCTGGAACTATAAATTCAATAATTCTTTCATTTACTCCAGAATCCTTATCTAACAATAAAATAATTTCATTTGTAATTACATTTCCTTCATAATAACCATCTTTAAACTCAGTATTAATTAAATCTATATCATTTCCTTTAGCAATATAGTTTCCTAAGCGTAATGTATAGTTTAAATTAGAAGCCTTTTTAAACAATCCTGCCCTATTTTCTTTTGGTCTTACAACAAATGAAATTTTATTTTCACGATAAAATATTATTCTTTGAGCTGCCTTTACTTCATTTTCACTAAGAGAAGATTTATTTTCCAAATATGTTTTTACAATATAATCAGCTTTTTCTTTAGTACATGATCCATTTAACATTACTGCAATTCCATCATCAGACACAATAATATTAGATGGCTTATTACTAAATTTATAATATCTTTTTATAGCACTAATACTTTGTCTTATTGTTTCAAAAATTACATCATTACTTTCAGTATATACAGGAATACTAATAGTAACTGGTAAAAGTGATCCAGACTCAACTTCTTTTTTTGCGAAATTCATATAATACTTTCTATTAATTTGTAATTTTCCAGAAAGAATACCACAAACTGAAGGTTGTAATGACCAAAGCACATCAGCCGTATAATAAAAAGGATAAATAAAAAATAAAAAGGATAGAAAAAGTCTTGTGAAATTATAAAAATTAAAACCATGTAAAACAAAGAAAATAATATGAATCACAGCATTTAAAATTAATGCAACAATATAAGGCCACACTCCACATACACCGTTGCCAAATACCTCTGGAATTCTTTTTTTTCTTTGTTTAAAAGACATTTTTATTCCCCTATATCTAAAGGATTAATTTTCATTTGTGCAAATGCATACCATCCTGTAGCACCAATACTTTGTGTATTGTTGTATTCCCATAATACATTTGATCCAGAAACAACAAAGCCTGTTGATACTCCATCTCTATCTGCGGCAGGAATACTTCCATCTTTATATTCTTGTGTTTTTAGATAATCAATGATTGCATCATATTTTTCATCTGCATTAACTATTAAATAGCATATAGCCATTTGAGCTGTTCCTTCATTCCATATACCATCTAAATCACCTGCACTAAAATCAAAACCATCTCCAACTGTCATCATATCTTCTACATAAGAAATAATGTCATATGCATTATCAATTTTGTCATTAAGTGCCATAATTGCTAAAGAATTTGTATCAAGAGGAATTACTCCTTCACTTATGGTTTCACCATCAGCTTCTGTACCAGTATAAAAACATTTAAGTTCATCATCATACATTGAAAAAACAAATTCTTCCGCATGGTTTGCGGCACTTTGATATTCCTTAGCTTTTGTAGGGTTATCTTCATAAATCAAACTAGCAAGAGCCCTAAAAGCACAAATAAGATCAATATTATGTTCTGTTGATTTATAATTAACTTTTTCTTGATTATCATCCCAACCTTTATAACCAGCTGTAAATCCTCCAGTATCAGATTTTAAAGTAAGGACAAAATCTGCAGCTTTAACTGCAGCTTCAGTATATTCTAAAGCTTTTTCAGAAGGTGAATTTTTAGCTGCTGTACAAAGAGCTAAAATAACCCATGCCATATTACCAGAAGAAGTAGAAACAGCATATGCATCTTCTTGCCATTTACCATCTTTCCAAAAACCAGGTAATCTTATAGTAACTTCACCAGCTATAATAGACCATCCAGAATCACTTTTTGGATTACCAGAGATATAAGCATTTCTAAGTCTTCCATCATTAAATGCTCTATCGTGATTTTGAGCAAATACAATTGCATCCGCAATCATTTGCATATGCCAATATGCTCCAGCATGAGATAAAGCAATTACTGCTACTGCATTATCATATAAATAAGCATAATTTTGAGTTTTATTGTTTCCATCTTTTCCTGCAATAAACCCTTCATCTTCTTCAACTTTAGCCGCTAAAAAACCGGCAGCCGTTGATATTTGTGAAATATCTGAAGCAGTAGGTATATCACTTTCTTTAGTACCACAACCACTAAGTATCAGCATCAAAACCAAACACTTGCACAGTACTTTTTTTATAGGTTTCATTATTTGGTTCATTTTGTCCTCCACATAGATATTGCTTAAATCTAAAAAAACAATATCACTTAATATTTAAAATGATGTCTGCGTTTTGCATACAAAGAAAAAAACTTATTAATTTTCTGTTCCATCATCTAAAGGTTGTAAACCTAAAGAGCACATAAATTCATATGCTTTAATAATGTCGTATTTATGATTTATCGCAAATATTATAGCCGCATCACGTTTTATTAATGGATGTAAAGCCCCATATTGAGCAATAGCTAACATTCTTTGAGTAGTCTTTAAATCTAAAGACATAGCTAAAGCAAGCAAAATATAATAATCTCTTTTGCCTCTTCTTCTTCCTTCCATAAGTTGATAACCATAAACTCTAGAAAGATTTGCTTTACGTATTATTTCGCTTTTCTTTAGACCGGTTTTCTCTAAAAGCTCATCAAAAAAAATTCTTATATTATCATCAAGAAAATCATCCCAATCATCTGGGAAAGTATCTCCTTTTAATTTTTCTTGCATAAGCTTGGTATCAAAAGGTTTTTTACCTTTTTTATTGTTAGTCCCCATATAACCGCTCCAAAAAAAATACTCAGTCTACACATTATTCGACATATATAACACTATTATTATATACTTTTATTTCAAAAAGTTTTAGTCAAAAAAGTAACTGAATATTTAATTGGTTTATATTGTTTTTAAGATATTTTTTTATTATGTAAATAATAAAGAACTTTTAAGGAAAATAAAAGACTACAGTACAACTTGCTGTTCTTATTTGTCCATATGTATTATATTGAATTATTTCTTTTGTAATAAATAAACTTTTTCCAAGCATAGATTGAAAAACAGGATATTTTATCCCAGTTTCTATAGAAAGCCATGTTAATGGTGTTTGTACTACATCAATTTGATCCATTGTATGAAAACTTTGTGTTTTCTTTTGATGTTCACAATCTATAGCTGTCTTATATGCCACATTAAAATTAACATCTTTGAAAAGAGTTTTCATTGCACCATCTAAAACTTCATTTTCTAATTCCATAAGAATATGCATTGGTAATGGAGTTCCAGCACCACTCATTGTAGTTATACAATAATATTTTTTTTGATTACTTTCCTTTATTTTATTTTTTATTAAATTAAACAATCCCATAAAAACTCCTTATTTTCACATTCTTTTAGAACTTAAAATGTTTTGTTTTACCGTTTTAATAGCTATCCAAAATGTATATACAAGTAATATTCCTCCTGAAAAAGCCCACTCTTGATTAAAAATCACACCCACAAGTAAAACAAAGGCAGTTAAAACTAACGAGCCAATTACTGATGCAACTATAGTTGATAATGATTGAGAAAAAACATAATTTACTCTTGTTTTTGACCAACGTAAAAACACTTTACCAAAAAATACCGGAATAATAACTATAAGAAAAAATATTGTTGAAACAATTATAAATGATCCAATGATTGTATAAATTATCTCCATCTTTTACACCTCTACTTTATGATTAAACAATACTACTAAAGAAAAAAACAATTGTATGCTACAAGCAGACAAATAAACTTAATCTTTTATTATTATAAAATTAGATATTTTAAAAGGAGGCTTAATATCATGGGAAGTTTTTGGGGTGAATTTTTATTAGGTGTTTTAGCTTTTGGTTTAGGTATTGTTTTATCTATTACTAGTGAGTATTTTGTGTTTTATGGATTAATAATTTATGGTTTTTTTCAAATTATTATGTCATTTGTCAATTTATTTAAAACTAAAAAAAGAAAAGATGAAAATGGTTTACCAATAAAAATGGTTTATCCTACAGAAAAACCACAAGAAAAAGAGATTTTTATTAAGTCTATTGATTCTCAAAAAGATTTAAACATACCAAAACAAGTTTCTATTTCTTGTACAAGAAAAGCAATGGAAGGACCTGTTTTTCTTAATGGAATACAAGTTGGCGAGTTAAAACAAAATATTCCTTTAACTTTTACAGTAAGTAAGAAAAACAATGTAGTTAATATTTCAGATCTTTATGAAGGAATTATTTTTTTCCATGTAAATAAAACAGATGGAATCGGTGAATTAAAAGTTGTAGGTGGCATTCAATCTGCCGCAATTAAAATAGTAAAAAATACCGGTCTTACTGAGGGTATAGTAGAAATACAATAACAATCTATCATAACCACTTGTAAAACAAGTGGTATGTAAAGCCCTATAAGGGCTTGTTGCTGCATAGTCCTTCGACTACTGAAGCCCGACAGCTGCAGCACTATCACAGACTGCCACTCAAAGTGGCTTT
>JAAYSZ010000030.1 GCA_012523895.1 Erysipelotrichaceae bacterium | reverse complement strand
T
Organism: Erysipelotrichaceae bacterium; assembly: GCA_012523895.1. GTDB lineage: Bacteria > Bacillota_I > Bacilli_A > Erysipelotrichales > Erysipelotrichaceae > UBA9076. The sequence goes on along the minus strand of JAAYSZ010000030.1, from coordinate 29,424 downwards.
ATCAGGATCACCCCCGCATGTGCGGGAAGTACTTGTTAGAATTGGTGGCAGTGTTAGCAAAGATAGGATCACCCCCGCATGTGCGGGAAGTACTAATTCTTTAGTGGTATAGACAAGCTTTTCAGAGGATCACCCCCGCATGTGCGGGAAGTACCTGAATTATTAGGACTAACAGAACAAGAAATTAGGATCACCCCCGCATGTGCGGGAAGTACGCTTTACTTCCTCATCATCAAATGAGTAGGCTAGGATCACCCCCGCATGTGCGGGAAGTACATTGATATGTGCTAATAGATTTGATTTAACTGAGGATCACCCCCGCATGTGCGGGAAGTACTCAATGCAAAGCAATATTTCTCATGCACTTATCGGATCACCCCCGCATGTGCGGGAAGTACGCAGTTCTTTTAAGGGAAACCCTACCTCTAGCAGGATCACCCCCGCATGTGCGGGAAGTACGATGAAACGTAAACAACTACGAAAGGAGGCCTAGGATCACCCCCGCATGTGCGGGAAGTACCTCCAACCGCTCTAAGATAAGCAATTTCATTTAGGATCACCCCCGCATGTGCGGGAAGTACGTTAATGTTACAGAGTCACCTTGTGATATAGAAGGATCACCCCCGCATGTGCGGGAAGTACACCACTTTTGCCAGTTACACCAGGGTGACTAATGGATCACCCCCGCATGTGCGGGAAGTACTACATTATCGTTTCTTATGATAGGCATTTGATAGGATCACCCCCGCATGTGCGGGAAGTACATTGGGACAAAGCATGGAGAGGTGTTGCGAATAGGATCACCCCCGCATGTGCGGGAAGTACTTTGTTAGTAACAGGCCAATTGCAACAGTTTTAGGATCACCCCCGCATGTGCGGGAAGTACTAATAAAGATGAAGGCTATATCACAGGTCGTTAGGATCACCCCCGCATGTGCGGGAAGTACATTCAGGAGCATCGTGTTCGACTTCAAATGGTAGGATCACCCCCGCATGTGCGGGAAGTACACTTAAAGATCCCTTTATTTATACGACTTTTATTTATAATTATCTAAAAATTTTATCACTTTGGTAGATAGTTCAAATATAACCTTGCAATCTAACAAAGCTCTATGAGCAACTCTATTTTTAATTTCATATTCTTTTATAACTGTTTCTAATTTATAGTTTTTCAAAAACAATTTTTCTTTTTTTACGTAATTTTGTAAATCATATCTTTTATTTTGTATTTTATTTTTTGAAAATTTTTTTAAATTATTATTTAAAAAATTAATATCGAAATTAATATTATATCCTACAAGGTCCAAATCACCTATAAATTGCAAAAATCTTTCTAATGCTTCTTCTAAGCAAACTCCTTTTTCTTTCAACTTTTTATTATTTATTCCTGTTAGTTCTTCTATATGTTTTGGTATATCGTCATTTATACTTATAAGACAACTAAACTCAGAAATCTTAGAATTTTCATATTTTAATGCTCCAAGTTCAATTATAGAATCTTTTTTTTCATCAATACCCGTTGTTTCTATATCTATAACCACATAGCTTATATTATTAATATTTTTATTAATCGATTTATATTTTTTAGATTTTCTAATTTTAGATGCCTTACTAAAACCAAGCTTCATGTTTTCTTCGTTAATATCTTTTAATTCTTTAAATATTACAAGTGGAATTCCATCAAAATCCGCTATTTCACGTTTACTATTAATAGTATCAAACTTATAACCAATTTCATTTCTATAATAATAACTTATGGTTGCTTCACCTTCTTTAATATTAGCTTTTACCCTTTCCCATAATTGTTCTCTAACTTTTGTATTAAAATTACCAATATATACCCCTGTAGCAATTTCTTGCATCCATTTTGACAAATCTCCTCTTAATGATTTGGGAACATTACTTAATGTTATTACAGTCAAAGGCATAATTAGTTAATCTCCTTATAACTAACTCCATATTTTACCAACTTTTCTTTATCATCCCACAAACTTATATTTTCAACCATTATTTCATCACCTTCATCTCCAAGTAAATATTGCAAATCTTTTACAATCCTTGCCATAAGTTTTCCATCAACAAAATAATCTCTTACTTTAAGACGAGCTTTTCTTCCAATATCTTCTTCCTCTGTACTTGTTGATGCAATTTCAAAGGCTATAGGAATTGTTACTTCTGCCTTATAAAGATCTGCTATATCATATACAAAAGATAAATCATGTCCAGTATGAATAAATCCTAATCCTGGAGATATTCCAAGAGCGACAACCACACTATAAACTAATCCATATAATGCTACATTAGCCGAAGAGAGTGCTTGATTTATAATTGAACCTGAGTGATAATCATCAACATTATATTCTCTTTTAGTCCATTTTACTCCATATTTTTTAGAGTATTTCCTATATGCGCTCCTAACTCTAGCACCTTCACGCCCCCTTAACTGCTGCATTGTTAGTTGAGAAACATCTTCATCAGGAAATCTCATTTGATACATTTTCCTTGCTATCAGTAATCTAGAACGTGTGTTGGTAACTAACTTAGCTTGTGATTCAAGTAATTTTGTTGAATGTGATAAAGCTCTTCCATGAGCATAATGTCTAACTCCTCTTTCTCCAACCCAAACTAAAGAAGTTCCTGTATCACCAATAAGTTCAACTGCTCTATGACTTATATCTGTTCCTGGCCCCAATAATAATACACCTATCATAGCTGCAGGAATTTTAACTGTTCCACGACTATCTGATACTGTTACAGCGCTATCACTTCTATTTATTTTAGAATGTTCAACATATATAAAACTTACCCTGTCACTAATCATTGGAAGTTCTCTTAATTCAGTTTTTTTCGCACCAAATTTCTCTTTCATTTTATATCACAGGAATAACTGTAATCATACCAAATCCATATGCTTTTTTCTTACCAATACCATTAATTAATATATTTCTAAAAATATCAACATCTTTAATTGTTAATATGCCTTCATAAACAACTTTTACTAATCTTATAGATTTATTTTTTGGTTTTTTAAACTCTACATAACCTCTTTCCACAATATTTACTTCTTCTTTATTTATAATAAATCCATTCTTTTCTGATCTATCTAACAAATATTTCATTTGGTATTCAATTGTAACATGAGGCTTTACTATTCCTCGCTCTCCATTTCTTTGTGGTATTGATATAACAGGATTTAAAACTACTCTAAATTTCATTTTTTGTCCATTTTTTAACTTTCCTAAAAAATCTCCATAATATTTTGTCTCAGCAGAATCTTGTACTCCATATTTTTCTAGTATTTGGATATCTGGTTTCTCTGAACTCACGATCAAAAGATATTCTTTGCCATTAAGTTTATCAATTCTCCACAATTTTCTTGATCTTTGCTTGAATTTTATTTCTTTTGGAAAAGAATTCTCAACCCAATTATGAAAAGCTCCTACATGAGATAAGTTTTTAATCTTTCTCCTATTTTTTATATCTATTTCTACTCTTGATAAATACATCTCATTCTCCTATATATCCAAAAATATCATGATTGGTTTCTTCTGAGTTTTTATTGTTTATACTTGTATAAGCATTAGATTCATATCTAAAAGCAAATTTTCTTTCTTTTTGAGAAAATGATAATACCCTATCTTTCCTTAAATTTTTAGGACAGTTATCAAGTAAATCACTGTCAGCAATCAATTCTAAATTAATTATGCTACTCTTATTTCTTTTTTTATACCATTCTGATGCTTGCCACGCATAACTTTCTAAACTTTTTATTGCACCTTCATTTGTTATATCTAATATAAAATCATTATTTATGGGTAAAGATCGTCTTCCTAAAAAAGTTTGAAAGTAAGGATTTCTTAACGCTTCAGCTATATTAAGTATAAAATCCTCCTCTTTATGAGAAAGTGCTACTAAAAAGATTGCATCTTCTAAGTAATAACGATTAGTAACATAATTTTTTTCAAGTTGCCCATTATTTTTATATTTTTGTGCTACATGAAAATCCTTTAGAAGATTTCCAGGTTGATCGATTCTGATAGCAAAATCAAGCTCATTTAGTTTTTGAATTTTTTCATCCTCTTTTCGTCTATAACCAAAACTAGCAGCAACCATCCCTATTACAGCGCTTTTTGAAGGATAAAAATCAGTATACCTACTTTCAAAATGTGAATTTGTCCCCCAAGATTGTAGGGGTCCAGCAAACTTTAATAATAGAGTTTTCATCGATTTTCTCTTAATATTCTTCCAATAATTTCAATAGTTCTTTTGAAAAACTTTCTAACAATTCTTTTAAGTTTGCTTTTTCTTCACCTATTTCTTCGTAATTTAAGATATCTTCCAATGAAACATACATTGTTATTAGTGGACTATCTGTAAATTTTTCAACATTTATTATTTCATTAACTAATTTATTTATTGACATATTTACATAGCCTTCATTTGATTTTATTGGTTTTTCAAAAGCACTAACTAAATTAACTGGTCGATCTTTTCGAAGTGTTATTAATAAAAACTGTGGTAATGTTTGATTTGCAAAAGTGTTTACTTTACCAGTTGGCAAAGAATTAGAAAATGCTTCAATAAAAAGCTTTGTTGCATTTGTAGTCAGTTCTTTGTCATTGTTTAATTGTTTTAAAAATTCATGTACTGCAATATTTGCGTATCTATATAATGTTGAAGAATTAAACTCAACTGTTCCTAGCATTCCAGCTCCAGCATTATCTTCAGGCGATAAATCATCTACAGCTGTGAAAAAATCAAATTCATTTTGTATTGAATGTGTAGATATTGCATGTGCTACTTGACAAGAAGCATCCTCATTTAATGAAGGATCATCAGCAACCATTCTACCAAACAATGCTATATCAATTGCAGGGTTTTTCTTAAGAATTTCTTGTAATATTTTTTTATCTTTAATATCCTCAATAGCAGCTTTTGCTAATTCTTTTGCTTGTGTATCCGCAAGAAAAAATAGTGCTCTTGCCTTTCCTTTTGCTGTTTTTATTCCAGCTTTGTTCAAAGTTTCTTCAGCAATTTTAAATGCATTTTCTTTATCTATAGATTCATCTATTTCTGCAATTTTTTCAGCAACATATTTTACTATGTCCTTTGTCCTAATACCTATATTACTTTCCTTACTATTATCATTAAAATATTCTCTTATGGCTCTTTTCCAAGATTGAGAACTCACTCTCGCTCTTCTGACTCCACCATACTGAGCCGTTTTAGGGCTTCCTGTATCATCTCTGTTGATATTTGATGGTGGCAATGTTTGTATCGCATGTACATCTAAAAATATTTTTTTACTCATTTTCATCTTCTCCTTTTTTATTATAGTTAGTTCTGTAATATTCTCTTGCCCAATCAAGTCTAACATCTTCATCATAACCTCTTAAAAATCTATACATATCTTCCGCAAGTTTTGCATAATCTACTTTTTCTTCAGGTGCTTTTGACTTTAAAATTCCAATAATTTGTCTTAAATTATAACTCAATTCATCAAAATTACTTGAAGTTATCATTGTATTAAATCTTCTATCTATTGATGTTTTATTCTCATCAACTCTTAATACTTTTAATGATTTTCCTATATTATTATACTTTTCTGTTTCAGTGCATAATACACTTGATGATTGCCCTTGTTGATGAAACGCATACATTTGTAAGCTATATATTATTGATTTTTCCTCATTACTAGCTTCCCCAGTTTTTGATAAAAATTTTTCGGGCATAAATTCAAATATCAAAGGCCATATTTCTATTGACTGACTTAACGGCTTTCCTATTGAATTACGAAGTTTTGCTAAATTTGACTTTCCTACAGGTGTATCAATTAAAGCTGATAAATTCCACAAAACTTTATTACTAACTTTGTATACTTCCTTTCTACTCACTTGTTTCCTCCTTTTTCATTATTTTAATTTCAAATTCAAATAATAATTAAATATATTATAAGCACTAGCAATATTAAATACTTCTCCATCTTTTTCTATACCTATATAATCTCTATAATTTGCATAATATATATCATTTTTAGCTTGTTCTTTAACATGTTTTTCTAAAATGTTTTTCCACTCTAATATTTTGTTATCTTTATTATCTTTTAGTCTAATATTAGATATCCATTGTCTAAATGGCATATCAATAGAATGGTACATGTCTTCTATCTTTCGATCTACAAACTCATTATTAGAAATGTTTCTTATTTTTTGAATAGATTGAACATATTTTTTGTAAGTAACACTTATTATGTTTTTTGTCATTTCTATAGCATCATTTATTCTTACAATCCAACCATCTTCTTTTAAATCAGTTAGTACATAATTGCTTATTGATAGGTTATCGATAATTTCATTAGTTGGAACCCACGAAGTTGCATTTCCATCATCTTCCATACTTGTTGCAGCTAATGTAACATTAATTTCCGGAAAATTATTAATTTGATTAATTTTTGTTATCCAATCTATAATTCCAGGAACTCTATTATTTAATTTATTATAGAAAGTAAACAATCCAAAAGATCTCCACATCGATTCGTTAAGTTTGTGTTTGATAGGTGTGTGACTATCTTTATAATCTCCTTTTTCATTATATTTCCATATTGTCATTGGCTCAATAAATGTATCCTTATGATCTATTTCTGGCAATTTGCCTACTCTTATAGAAAAAGGCTCTGATATTTCATAATTCGAATCTATATATATTCCGCGGCTCCAAGAGGTATATAAACGAGAAATATTATTAACTATTTCACCATTTATATAACTTTTTATGTTCTCTTCACTGTTATATTCCCAACAAGGCTTTTGAATCTGTCCATTCATATTTCCATCATATAAAATTGCCCAATTTAACATTAATGTTTCAAATAAATTATTACCCTTTAAATAAATGCCTCCTATATCATAAAGCCAACCTTTTGAATAAGTTTTTATTTTTGAATTAAACTTAACCTTGTCACCTGTTCCACTATATCCTTGATAAGTTAAAAGCCATCTAATTATTTCAGATTCTGTTAACATTTCTTTATTATTATTCTTATTATATTTATATGAAAATAAAGCTAATTTATTAGCACTTTCCGATAATTTTCTATTAATGTTTTTTCCATGTACTGTTCCTGAGGTTTTATTAAGATCTATTATATCTTCAATATCTTCTTTTGTTACTTGGAAAAAAGGATATTTTTCATCAAACAAATAAAATCTATCTCTCCAAATTTCTAAATATTCATTGATTATGCTAGGAAATTGAGCTTTATTCCATACATTAAACCAAGTCTCTAGCAATTCACCTGTATATTCCTCTAAATCTTCATCTTCAACATTTGAGATTTGTCTATATTTTTTATCTACTTCTAAATATTGATAAACCTCACCATCATTATTAAACCTTGAAAATACAGTGTAAATTATTGCTAATATTACTCTTAATATAGCAAAATCTTGTGTTCTAGTATCTCCTGCTAAATCTTTATATAAATGTGCGTTTTTAAAAAGTTCTTTTAAGGAGACTTCTTTATTATTTCCTTTTTCATCTATGACAACGGAAATCCATGCTTCATCTAACAAGTTATATCTTCCCATCTACTTCCTCCTCTACTAAACTTATACCATATTTAATATTATACTTAATTTTTCTTCCACAAAGTTCAAATTCATTATTGTCATCAAAAATTATACCTAAAGTTCCTTTTAACCAAATTGATTCTTGCCACTTTTTTAAATGCTTTAAATTGTATTTTTCTAATTCTTCTATTGTTTCATCTATTTTATATGGTTGACTGAAAATACTTGGTAATAATATTGTATTTTTAGCTATCTCTTTTGCAATATTGGTTTTTTCAATAGCTTTAGAGATATCTAATTCTTCTCCAAAAATACTATATCCAGATTCTTGTTTTTTTAAAGCAATTACTTCAATACTTTCATTAATATCTCTCACCTGTGCATTCGCTTTCTCTTCGCTTTGATTTATAAGATCATTATTAAGCCATCCAATTAAAGTATTATTATTAAAAATTGTTTTGTTTAAAACTGGAGCAGAAATTCTATAAGATTTTGCTTTTAATTCCTTTTTTTCAATTTTTATTCTATACTCATTCTTAAATTTATTATACTTTTCTATTAAACTTTCACTTAAATTTATATCTTCAAAATTTCCATTATTCTTTAAATCAAAATCATATACCTTTTGTACTAAAACTGAAATATCCTGTGGTATAACAATTTCATTAGGCAAATAATATTGAGTTCTTGTTAATAGATAAGAACTATACACTACCGAAGAACCCTTATCAAAATCTAAATCTAAATTACATCCTAAAACATAAAATTTTGCTTCTTTATGAGAACGTGGTCTTTCTATATTATGCCTATGTAATCTTCCCATTCTTTGAATTAATAAATCTATAGGAGCTAATTCACTTATCATCACATCAAAATCTATATCAAGAGACTGCTCTATAACTTGTGTTCCAATTATAATTTTCTTTTTTGGTCTATTAGCATTTTTTCCAATAATAGACATTAGTTCCGCCTCTTTTTTTACTCTGTGAGTAGATATAAATCGAGAATGTAAAAGCTCCACCATATCCTCACCGTATATTTGTGACAAATCTTTTGCTAATATTTGTGCTTTTTTTACAGTGTTTACTACAATTCCTAAAATTCCTTCTTCTAAAATCAAAGTATCAACTAAGTCTAATAATTTTTCATCAGTTTCCTTTATGATTTTTATAACCTTATTATGATTTTTAGCCTTTTTAAAATCACTAAATATTTTTATTTCACAATCATCATTATAAGAAATTAGCGGATAGGCGTTTGTTGATAATTTGTTTTTTATATTATTTTTTTCTTCTCTTGAATATTTAATTCCTTTGCCTCTCATGTAACTTTTAATTAATTCTAACCTTCTTTCTTGAGGTAATGTTGCAGATAAAATAATAACCGGTACGCCATAAGCTCCCATCCAAACAATTGATTTTTTTAAATATTGATTCATATAAGCATCATAAGCATGAACCTCATCAATAACCACTACCTTCTTACTAAACCCTAGATGTCTTAATACCAAATGTTTTTGCTTAAGTGAAAGCATTAAAAATTGGTCAACTGTACCAACCACAAAATCATCTAAAGAGGAAGTTTTTCTTCCTGAAAACCATTCATTAATTGAAATATTTTCTTTATAAGAATTACCACTTTCATCAAGGTTAATTCCACTTGAAAGACTGTTAAAAGTTTCATTTAAATATGCTTTCCCATGAGAAAGTCTCAAAGAAATTTTTTCATCATCATCTATCTCTATATTATTTAGCCAAGATATTATTCTCGGAAAAATTCCATTTGATGTTGCTTGAGTAGGAAGACCTAAAAACATTCCTCCACTACCTGTTTTATTTGCAAGTTGTTCCACAGATATTAATGCAGCCTCTGTTTTACCTATTCCCATAGGGGCTTCAATTATAAAAATCTGAGAATTATCACTATTTTCAATTATTTCGAATAATTTTGTTTGAATTTCGTTGGGTTTAAAACCGAACCTACTTTTATAAAGTTGTTCAACACTTAAATCATATTTACTACTCCAAATAACATTATCTTTTTTCCATTTAATAAATCCTTCTTGGTATCTTTTTTTATTATCTAACATTTTATATTCATCTATAGGAATCAAAGGAAAATAATTTTCATTGCTTACTATCCAATCAGCCATTATTAACAATCCAGATAAAATTACTTGAGCTGGTTGTTTTATCTCTGGTAAATCTTCAACATTTTTAAAATCACACTCCAATAATGCCCAATCAAAAATGTTTTTTTGCTCTTTAGCCCACTTTTTATATATAAAACTATCTGTTTCTTCTGTCTGATAATAATTGGTTTTATAAGCTCTTTGATCTTTATATTCTCTCGAGCTATTTATTGGTTTTCCATGATGTCCACTAACTATAGTAGTTATATCATCTTTTACTCCAAATTTATAAAGCATATATTGTCCTGCTATACTATGGTTAGTTTTTTTAGGGGATTGTAAAACAGTGCTACTAATACCTTTAAATTGTGATGCTTCAAGTTTGCCTACCAATAAATCATCTAGTTCTTCAGAGTTTATAAATCTGTTTTGTAATAACTGAAAAGCTGGAGTTGCTTTACCAATATCATGAATAGCACCTATAAACTTTGCTAAATTTTTTCCTAATTCTTCTTGTTTATAACTAAGTGAGCTTTCAATAAATTCTTTTTGACCTGGACTTAACCAATGCTCCCACAATAAGCCTATAATATTTTTGGTGTCTTCTAAATGCTGACTTAAAGGTAACCAATAATACATTCCATTTTGTTCTTTCTTTTTTGCCCAAAAAGTATTATTTACTTTCATTTTATTTCCCTCATATAATTTTTCTTATTCAAAAAGAGTTTTTATTTAATTATTAAATAACCTCACTAGCTTTTCCCTACAAACAATCTACTAAATGACCATATTTCTTAATATGTTCATTATTAATCTTATCTCCTTTATCTAAGTTACCACTTACAAACACTGGAGGTTCAAATCCATTTTCAACACATATTTCTATAACTCTTGAAGACATACAATTTAATGCTGTCATTCCTAATATTGTAGATGTGCCACTAAACTTATGTTCCATTCCTTCCATTGATAAACATGCATCTCCAGCAACACATTTAACATCAATAACTACATCCGCAAAATCTTTTAAATTTTTACCTGAGCTATGTCTACTAGTAACTGATGAAGAAAATTCTTCTGATACTAGTGCAATAACTTTCATTCCTATTTTTTTAGATGCAAGTGCAAGATCTATTACTGCCGCATTTCTACCTGAAATAGATACAATTATCATTGTATCATCTTTAGAAGTATTAACTAAATCTAAATAACCTTCCATATATCCTTCCATTCTTTCTTGAAGTGTACTTAATTTAGCTTTAGGAAATAATGCAAATTGAGGAATTAATAATGCATTAATTGGCACTAAACCTCCTGCTCTATAAAATAACTCCATCGCAAACATTTGAGAATGACCACATCCAAATGCATGTACAACTCTTCCATTCATAATTGATTTTGCACAAATTTGAGCCGCAAGCTCTATATTATCTATTTCTTCATTAACTTGTCTATCTAGCTGTTGTTTTAAAACTTCATAATATTCTTTATGTTTCATAACCACATCTCCTTATTAATATCTTAATCATACTTTCAAAATAATTACAAATTATATTTTAGACAATCAAAAGAATGTATTGTTTTTAACATTAATTTTGAATTAACTCTGTTTTATCATAATAAACAAAAACAAAGAATATCCTCATTTATTTTATAGATAATTCAAACACATCTTCTACCTACTACTTTTAAAATTATAAACAGGTTTAATTTGTTTTATCACATCAACAGTTCCTTCAATATTATTTAATATTGATTCTAATGGTTTATATGCAAAACAAGATTCATCTATTGTCCTTCTATTAACTGAAGTAGAATAAATACCTTCCATAGAATCTATATAATCATCTAAAGATATTTCTTGTTTAGCTTTAGTTCTTGATAATAATCTTCCAGCACCATGAGGAGCTGAATAATTATAATCCTCATTAGATTTACCAACACATATTAAACATCCATCTTTCATATTAATAGGAATCAATAATCTTTCATTTTTATAAGATGCTACTGCTCCTTTTCTAAGAATCATATCATCATGATCTATATAATTATGAATTGTTTCAAAATAATCTAAATTATCTAATTCCATACCCAAAAACTCTACAATAGTTTCTGCTATTCTCATTCTATTTTCACTTGCATATCTTTGAACTATTTCAATATCATGCATATAATCATCAAAATCATCACCTTCTAGATAACACAAATCTCTAGGTATATTTAAGTCAACTTTTTTATTTTTTATATCTTTTATTCTTTTTTTAATTTCTTTTTTCTTATCAGTGTTACTAAATTCCATTATTACTCTATTAATTTCTTCACTTTTATTAAACAAAATATTTTCATGATATTTAATAGCTAAATTTTGATAATAATCCGCAACTTGTTTTCCTAAATTTCTTGAACCAGAATGAATTATTAAATAATGATTTCCTTCTTCATCTTTATCAATCTCAATAAAATGATTCCCTCCACCCAAAGTACCAACAGACCTAAAAAACACATCCTTATTTTTTAAATGATTCATACATCTTATCTTATTAATATTTGTTTTAAATTTTAATCTGTTTTTAAATATATCTCTACCAGCAGGAACATTTCTATAAATATAAGCATCTAAAGACTTATAATCAATTTTAGACTTACCTAAATCAACACATAACATTCCACAACCAATATCAACACCAACTAAATTAGGAACTATCTTATCAGTAATAGTCATTGTAGTACCAATAACACACCCCTTACCCGCATGAGCATCAGGCATAATTCTTATAATACTACCTTTTACAAACTCTTGATTAGCAAGCTCTTCAAGTTGTACTAATGCACTATCATCAATAATATCCGCAAATACTTTTATATCCGCATATTTTCCTTTTATTATCATTAAATAATTTACTCCTTTCTTAAAAAGAATAATCAACATTTTATTTAATCGTTCATATATTACTATACCTGTATTATTCATTCCTTTCAAACATTCGATTATAATCGAACATTTTTAATAATTCTATAAAGATTCATCTATAATCGAATGTTTATAGACAAATTAATTATTATTTTATATAAAAAATGCAGTAATTTTTATACCGCATTTTTCAAATAAAATTAAACGATTTTTCTAATTAACGCGAATAAGTAATTCCGCCATCAATATTAATTGTTTGCCCTGTAATATATGATGCTCTATCACTAACTAAAAATGTAATTAGATAAGCAACCTCTTTTGGTCCTCTAAGTCCACCCTTTAAAGGAATCGAATTATCTATCCAAGCTATTGTTTGTTCTCGTTCTTCTGGTGTCATATTTTCTAGCCACTCTTCTACTAGTTCTGTTTTAACAGATGGATTAATAACATTAGAACGTATATTGTATTTACCCCAAGCAGATGCAAGCATGCGTGTATAAGACATTACAGCACCTTTTGCGGAAGTATATCCAGGCATATCTTCTTTTCCATCAATTCCAGCCACAGATGTAAAGTTAACAACTACTCCTCCATTATCTTTTAAATAAGGGAATGCTGCCGCAGAAACAAATGCTGTTCCACCTAAAGACACATATATTGGTGTATAAAGTGCTTCTGGTGTAACTTCTTCTGGAAGACCAGTAAACTCTATTGCGGCACTATTAACAACTGCATCTAAACCATCCAAAAATTCAACAGCTTCATCAACAGCTTTTTTAACTTCTTCCTGATTAGTAACATCACATTGAATGTGCTTAAATAATCCATTGCCAAGTTCTTTTGCTTTTGAAATTATTTCCATTGCTTCTTTTGAATCAGCTTTTTTTCTTGAAAATGAAACAACTGATGCACCTTCTTTTGCCATATCAAATAAAGTTTCTTTACCAATACCTGTTAAACCTCCTGTAACAATCACTTTCTTTCCTTGTACCAACATTTTTTACCTCCTTTCTTTTTTATAAATTAAAATACAAGTAATATATTTGCTACATAAAGTTAAAAAATCATATTATTATTTATGTTCTATTATTAATTTCATCGTATATTATAAAATTATTTTTATCAACTTATATGAATTAAAAAATGATACTTATTATTTAATTTTAAATATCATTAAATAATCCATTATTCCCATACAAAAAGATGCAGTATTACCGCACCTTTTTTACACTTATTTTGTTTCAACTCTTAATATATCTTCAGGAAGAGTAGTCTCTTCTTTTTTCATACGCTCTCTTCTTTCCTCTTTTAACTCTTCAGCTCTTTTGTTAATAAGTTTAATAGATTCTCTATTAGGATCATCATAACCAGTACCTGCAGGAATTAGTTTACCAATAATAACATTTTCCTTTAAGCCAGTTAAGTAATCTGTCTTACCTTTAACAGCTGCTTCAGTTAAAACTCTAGTAGTTTCTTGGAAAGATGCCGCAGACAAGAATGAATCTGTCTCTACAGAAGCCTTAGAAATACCAAGTAATGTAGGTCCAAACTTAGCAGGACGCTTACCTTCATCCATTGTATCCATGTTGATATCTGTCATTCTATTAATACTTAATGTTTGACCAACACTTAAACCAGTATCTCCACCATCAGTAATAATAACTTTCTTCAACATTTGCTTAATTACAACTTCAATATGCTTATCAGAAATATCAATACCCTGAGCCGCATAAACTTTCTTAACTTCTTTTAAGATATATCTTTGAACTTCTTCAACACCAGCAACAGCCAATAACTCTTTAGGAGCTATTTGTCCTTCAGTAAGTTTTTCACCAGCTTTTACACGTGAACCAACTTTAATCCAAGGACGAACTATCTGAGTCAAGTTACACTTATGTTCAATTGACTCTTTTTCACTAGTAACCACAATTCTAGTACCCATACCAGTTTCAAGTTCACTAATTTCAGTAATTTCTCCATCAATCTTTGCGATAACCGCAACATGTTTAGGAGTTCTTGCTTCAAACAATTCCTCAACACGAGGTAAACCTTGAGTAATATCACCCTCATGACCAGTAGCTACACCACCAGTATGGAAAGTTCTCATCGTTAACTGAGTACCAGGTTCCCCAATAGATTGAGCAGCCATAATACCAACAGCCTCACCAGTTTCAACAATCTTACCTGTAGCCATGTTTCTACCGTAACACATCTTACAAACACCATTTTGACTATCACAAGTAAATACATTTCTAATGTAAGCTTGTCTAATACCAGCATCTACAATCTTTTGAGTTAAATATTCATCGATAAATTCATTTTCCTTAACAATAACTTCACCTGTAACAGGATTAACTATGTCATTAAATGCATATCTACCAATAACTCTTTCTTCAAATCTTTCAATAATACTATTATTCTTATTGTCGATAATATCTCCAATTAAGAATCCTCTATCTGTTCCACAATCTTCTTCATTAACTATTACATCTTGAGCAACGTCAACTAAACGTCTAGTTAAATATCCAGATTCCGCAGTCTTTAAAGCAGTATCTGTAAGTCCCTTACGAACACCGTGAGTAGAAATAAAGAACTCAGAAACAGTCATTCCTTCACGGAAACAAGAATAAATAGGAACTTCTATTACAGAAGGTTGATAACCCTTCTTAGACTTAGATTGAGTAGGACGAGCCATAAGTCCACGCATACCAGCTAACTGAGTAAAGTGAGACTCATTACCTCTAGCACCAGAAACAGCCATCATATTGATAGGGTTCATACGAGGAAGTGATTTCATAAGTGATTGACCAACATCTTTCTTAACTCCATCCCACAAAGTAGTAAAATGTCTTTCCCACTCTCTAGGAGTTAATAACCCTCTATTCAATAAACTTCTTAATTCATCAGATTTTAATTTACCTTCATCAATAAATTGTTGTTTATTAGGTGCAACGTTAATATCAGAAAGCGCAATAGTCATACCAGCAACTGTAGAATATTCAAATCCTAAGTCCTTAATCTTATCTAAGATACCACTAGTACCTTCATTCTTATATCTTTTAAATACTTCCGCAATAACAGCACTTAAATCCTTCTTCTTAAAATCAGGATTAATTGGTCTTTTTGCGATTTCTTCTTTGACATTACATCCAACAGGTAAGAAATCACTATCAGGAGTCCACTTTAAAGTTTCAGTACTAACAGTATTTAAATAAGGGAAATCACTAGGGAACATTTCATTAAATATAATCTTACCAACAGTAGTAACTAAATAAGAATTATTTTGTTCTTCAGTGAAACATGTCTTATTTAAAGATTTAGCAGCTAAAGCAATTCTTGTATGTAAATGAACAAGCTTGTTTTCATAAGCCATAAGCACTTCATTAGTACTCTTAAATACATGGCCTTCTCTTTCACCAAAGCCTCTCCAAATATCCGCTGCATCCTTATCACCTAAAGCCTCAATAACATCAGCCTTATCAAAGAACTCTTGTGCAGTAGCTTCCATATTCAAATAGAAATTACCTAATACCATATCCTGACCAGGAGTAACAATAGGTTTTCCATCCTTAGGACCTAATATATTATTAGAACCTAACATTAATATTTCAGCTTCAGCTCTAGATTCTTCACGTAAAGGTAAGTGAACAGCCATTTGATCCCCATCAAAGTCTGCGTTAAATGCAGTACATACTAATGGGTGTAATCTAATTGCTCTACCTTCAACAAGCTTAGGATAAAACGCTTGTATACCTAATCTGTGTAAAGTAGGTGCTCTATTTAAGAAAACTGGGTGATTCTTAATAACCTCTTCAACACAGTCCCATGCTCTAGGATCTTGTCTATCAATTAACTTTTCTGCAGTCTTAGGATTAGACGCAATCTCTTGAGCAACAATTTCATTAATTACAAAAGGTTTATAAAGTTGTATTGCCATCTCCCTAGGGATACCACATTCATACATCTTTAAATCAGGACCAACCGCAATAACACTTCTACCTGAAAAGTCTACACGCTTTCCAAGTAAGTTTTGTCTAAATCGACCCTGTTTACCTTTTAAGCTATGTGATAAAGACTTTAATGCTCTACCACCAGCACCTGTAACAGGCTTACTTCTTCTACCATTGTCAATTAAAGCATCAACCGCTTCTTGAAGCATACGCTTTTCATTTTGAACAATGATTGCAGGAGTTCCAAGCTCTAATAATTTCTTCAATCTATTATTACGAGTAATAACTCTTCTATATAAATCGTTTAAATCACTAGTCGCAAATCTTCCACCATCAAGTTGTAACATAGGTCTTAAATCAGGTGGTATTACAGGAAGATTAGTAATAATCATCCATTCTGGTTGATTTTCACTATCCACAAATGCATTAACTGTTTCTAAACGTCTAATTAATCTTCTACGCTTATCACCAGTAGCACTTTCAAGTTCTTCAACTATTAAATCACGTTCAGCCTTAGCATCAACTTGTTCTAATAGTGTCTTAACTGCTTCAGCACCTGTTTGAGCCTTAAAGCTACCAGGTCCATAAATTGCAGTATTTTCTCTATACTCTCTTTCAGAAAGGATTTGTTTATATTCTAATCTAGTATCACCCTTATCAGTAACAACCCAAGACACAAAGTAAACTACTTCCTCAAGTTGTTTAGGAGTAATATTCAATAATAAACTCATCCTAGAAGGAATACCTCTTAAATACCAAATGTGAGCCACAGGAGCCGCAAGTTCAATATGACCCATTCTTTCACGACGAACACTAGCTTTTGTAACTTCAACGCCACACCTGTCACAAATAATTCCGCCATATCTAACTTTTTTATACTTTCCACAATAACATTCCCAATCCTTAGAAGGACCGAATATTCTTTCACAGAATAAACCATCACGTTCAGGTTTTTGAGAACGATAATTTATTGTTTCGGGCTTTTTAACCTCACCATGAGACCATTCTTTGATACGATCAGGTGAAGCTAAACCAACCTGCATTGCCGCAAATTTATTTATATTCATTTAGTTGCCCTCCTTAATCCATATCATCATCAAATCCAACTTCCGCTGGTTCTGGTACTTCATCAATTACTTCTAATCCATCAAGATCTTCTTCCACAATTTCTTTAGTATTATCACTTTCATCATACAAATCTTCTTGTCCAGCTTTCTTCATGTCAAGTTCATTTCCGTTTTCATCAAGAATCTTAACATTTATCGCAAGAGCCTGTAATTCATGTTGTAATACTTTATAAGCTTCAGGAATTCCTGGTTCAGGAATATCCTTACCCTTAATAATTGCTTCATAAGTCTTAGTTCTACCATGTATATCATCTGACTTAATAGTCAAGATTTCTTGTAATGTATGAGCAGCTCCATAAGCTTCTAATGCCCAAACTTCCATCTCTCCAAATCTTTGACCACCATTTTGAGCCTTACCACCAAGTGGTTGTTGAGTAACTAAACTATAAGGTCCAGTAGCTCTAGCATGTAGCTTATCATCAACCATGTGAGCAAGCTTAATCATATACATAACACCAACAGAGATTCTTTCATCATAATCTTCGCCAGTTCTACCATCCTTTAAAACAATCTTTCCATCAGGACTAACATTAGCCTCATTCATAATTTCAGCTAACTCTTCATTAGTAATACCATCAAATACTGGAGTCGCAAATTTAACTCCTAGTTTTTTAGCGGCCATTCCTAAATGAATCTCTAATACTTGTCCAATGTTCATACGAGAAGGAACACCAAATGGATTTAACATAATATCTACAGGTGTACCATCTGGCATATATGGCATATCTTCAACAGGTAATATCTTAGAGATAACTCCCTTATTACCATGTCTACCAGCCATCTTATCACCTTCAGAAATCTTACGTTTTTGAACAACATAAACTTTTACAACCTGATTAACTCCAGGAGGTAATTCATGTCCTTCTGAACGCTTGAATACTCTAACACTTTGAACAATACCAGCACCACCATGAGGTACTTTTAATGAGTTATCTCTAACTTCTCTAGACTTCTCACCAAATATTGCAAGTAATAGTTTTTCCTCAGGAGAAACTTCTGATTGACCCTTAGGAGTAACCTTACCAACTAAGATATCTCCTTCTTTAACTTCAGCCCCAACCATTACAATTCCTCTCATATCTAAATTACGACAAGCATTTTCAGATACGTTAGGAATATCTCTTGTAATTTCTTCAGGTCCAAGTTTTGTCTCACGACATTCAATATCATAAGCTTCTATATGAATTGATGTATAAACATCATCTTTAACCATTCTTTCAGACATGATTATCGCATCTTCGTAGTTATAACCATGCCATGTCATAAACGCTACAGTAACGTTTTGACCTAATGCTAGTTCACCATTTTGCATTGAAGGTCCATCAGCCAACATATCGCCAACTTTAACTTTTTCACCTTTTACAACAACTGGTTGTTGATTTAAACATGTACCAGCATTAGATTTTCTAAACTTAACTAATTTATAAGTTTTTTCCTCTTTTTCCTCTTGTACTACTATCTTATTAGCATCAACATAAGTAACTACACCATCACCAGTAGCAACACAACCACTTCCAGAGTCTTTTGCAATTCTATGTTCAATACCAGTACCAACATATGGAGACTGAGGTTTAATTAATGGTACAGCTTGACGTTGCATGTTTGCACCCATTAAAGCACGAGTACAGTCATCATTTTCCAAGAATGGAATACAAGCAGTAGCCACTGAAACAATTTGTTTTGGAGAAACGTCAGCTAAATCAACTTCTTCTTTATTAGCCATTACTGTATCTCCAGCAATTCTAGCAACAACTCTATCATTAATAACTTTTCCATCAATGATTTCGTTTGCTTGAGCTATTACATAATCAGCCTCATCATCCGCAGATAAATAAACAACTTCATCAGTAACATGCCCATTTTCATCCACAACTCTATAAGGAGTTTGGATAAATCCGTATTCATTTATTTTCGCATAAGTAGTTAGGTTAGAAATAAGTCCAATGTTTTGTCCTTCCGGAGTTTCAATAGGACAAATCCTTCCATAGTGAGAGTTATGAACGTCACGAACTTCAAAGCCCGCTCTTTCACGAGTAAGCCCACCAGGACCTAAAGCACTAATACGTCTTTTGTTTGTAAGTTCAGCTAATGGATTTTGTTGATCCATAAACTGAGATAATTGAGAACTAGAGAAAAACTCTTTTAAAGCTGCTGTTAAAGGTCTAATGTTAGTTAATTGTTTAGGACTAAGTGTACTAATATCCGCAATAGACATTCTTTCCTTAACAACTCTTTCCATCCTACTCAAACCAATTCTAAATTGATTTTGAATAAGTTCTCCAACAGTTCTAATTCTACGATTACCAAGCATATCAATATCATCTGCTTCTCCAACACCATCAAGCATATTTAATTGATAGCTATATAAAGCATACATATCTGAAGTAGTAATAGTCTTCTTATAATCAAATGGATCAACTCCTACTACTTTAATTGAATGATTTAAATCATCATCACTTGCAACATATGCAATTTGTACAGCAGCACCAACTAAATAAATAATCGCTTTTTCATTAGTTGCTAGAGATGTAATTATCTCTTGATTTGCCTTAGTCATTGGTAATACATCCATATCAGGAATATATCTATCAACAATTAATTCACCATCATTTAAGATATCTTCTCCCTTAAGATTTGTAACTCTACCAATTGTATATAATCTTGAACCATAATCTAATACAGCATTAACATTATTGTTATTAACTTCAACAGCTTTTCCAATAATACCTGCATAAACTCTTATAGTATCAAATTCTTTAGAAATTTCTTTTACATCTGATTCAGTTAATACTGTTCCCTTTTCAAATGTAACTTTTTTACCATCTAAATTAGTCGCAAGAATTCTTCCAACTAATTGATAAGTTGTAGGAACTTCTACTATATCAGGATGAGAAAATTCATGAGTAAATGGATAAGCCTCCATATTAATACCCTTTTTGAATTCTTCTCTTAAAACATTTCTTTCTTTTTTATTAATCTTTTTACCTTTTTTATAAACAACTTTGCCATCAACTGAAATAACATCTTCTTTTAATGTATTTCCTTCAATACGATTAATAACACCTAATTTTTTCTTTAATTTGTATCTACCAGCTTTTGTTAGATCATAACGTCTATGGTCATAAAACTTAGTATTCATTAAGTTGATAGAACCTTCTAATGTAGGAACTTCATCAGCTCTTTGATTTTCATAAACACCAATTAAAGCTTCATTTCTAGTTTTAACCTTATCTGCGGCTAAAGTGTTTTTTACTTCTTCATAATTACCAAACACTGCAGTATAAAGTAACATGTAAAGATTCAAAAACTCTCTTTGTTCTCCTTCTACTACAGCATCTTCAAATACTTCAAAATTTAAAGCCTTCAAAAATTTCTTGATATTAGTTACATCAAATCCATCTTCACCATTTTCAAGATTCAATGACATACCAACAGCTTTAAATAATATAGTACTTAAAATTTTACGTTTACGATCTATAGAAACATTTAGAATTCTTCCTAAAGCTTGTTTCTTAGAATCACTCATAAACTCTAGCCAAGTACCTCTACTTGGAATAAGTTCAGATGTGTATGTATCTCTACCAGTCTTATCTTCAGAAATAACATCAAAATATGCTCCTGGAGATCTAACAATTTGAGATACAATTACTCTTTCAGCACCATTAATAATAAATGTTCCAACATCTGTCATTAAAGGGAAATCCCCAAAGAAGACATCTTCCCACTTAGTCATAACTTCACCTGTATCTTGATCCATCATAACTAATTCCATTTTTGCTTTTAATGGAGCCGCATAATTAGTTTCTCTGTATTTGCTTTCACTAACGCTATATTTGGGTTCACCAAACTCGTAGTCCACAAATTTCAATTGGATGTTACCGGCATAGTTGTATATAGGATAAACATCTTCATAGACTTCTTTAAGTCCTTCTTTTACAAGCCAATCAAAAGAAGATGTTTGAATTTCTACTAAGTCAGGTAGTTCTAGTTCACTACTAACCTTAGAATAATCTCTTCTAGTGGCTTTGTTTCCTAGTTGAACAACGCGGTATGCTTTATTTTCTTTCATTTACGCCATCCTTTCGTATGCTTGATTAAACGCCTAAAAGGGCTAAAAGTGCCCCTATCAAATTTAGACTTTACTGCAATTTATCATGTTACCAAACAACAGTCAATTTGTCAATACTTAGTTGCCTTAAGTATCCAAAAACCTTTTTTCTTTTTGACTATATCACAGTTATTAAATTTTGATTTTATTTCATTAACCGCACTACTAGCACCTTGTTGTTTTCTAATAACAACCCATAAATTGCCATTTTTATTTAAATAATCATAAGAATCATTAAACATTTTATAAACAACTTTTTTACCAGCTCTAATAGGTGGGTTAACAAGTATTTCATCAAACATATAATCAATATCAGAAAAACAATCTGAAATTAAATAATCAACATCAACATTATTTAATTTAGCATTTTTCTTAGCTAGATTTATTGCTCTAGAATTAATATCAACACCATAAGTTTCTATATCAAAAAACTTACTTAATACAATTGATATCACTCCATATCCACATCCTAAATCTAAAACTTTTCCTTTTATATCTTGATCTTTAATAAAATCCAATAATACATAAGTTCCAAAATCAACTTCAGTATTACTAAACACTCCACTATCAGTATTAAACTTAAAATTAATACCATTAAAATCAAAATTTATAGTTCTATAATTGTGAGGCAAATCCTTATTATCACTAAAATAATGTGTCATAAAATGCCCCTTTCTTTATGGACTAAAAGCCGAAACAAGTTCGGCTTCTATTTTTCTAATAATTTACTAGAATTATTTAAATTCAACAGTTGCTCCAGCTTCCATCAATTTCTTTTTGATTTCTTCTGCTTCAGCAACAGGTACGTTTTCTTTAACTGCTACAGGAGCTTTATCAACAACACCCTTAGCGTCAACTAAACCTAAACCAGTTACTTCTCTAACAACTTTAATTACTGCAACTTTGCTGTCTCCAACTTCTGTTAACATAACATTAACGCTTGTTGGTCCTTCATCTTCAGCAGCTTCTTCAGTTGCAACTGCAGCAACTGCAACAGGAGCAGCAGCAGTAACTCCATATTTTTCTTCGATTGCTTTAACTAAATCATTTAGTTCAAGAATTGTAGCATCATCTAGATATGCTAAGATATCTTCAATTGTTATTTTTGCCATTATTATTTTCCTCCCAATTAAGCTTCAACAGCTTCTTCTTTTACTTCTTCTACAGTAGCTTCTTCAACTACAGGTGCTTCTTCAGCTGGTTGTCCTTCACCTTTTTGTTCTGCAACAGCTTTAATTGCTAATGCAACACTTCTAACAGGTGCTTGTAGAACACTTAATAACATTGATAACATACCATCACGATTAGGTAAGTTAGCTAATGATTTCAATGTATCAGCATCTACGATCTTTCCTTCAACAACTCCGCCTTTTAAAATTAGTTTTCTGTTTTTCTTAGCGAATTTTGCTAAAATACGACTTGGCGCTACAGCATCATCTGAAAACGCAATAGCATTTGGACCTGTTAAGTATTCGTTTAAATCATTTAGACCAGCAGCATCTGCAGCTCTACTAACCATTGTGTTCTTGTATACTTTAAACTCAACATTTTCTTCTCTAAGAAGACTTCTAAGTTCAGTAACTTTTTGAACACTTAGACCACGATACTCAACAATAACTGAAGACGAACTTTCACTAAGTTTATCTTTAATTTGATTTACTTGATCTTTTTTAGCCTTCATTGTCGCTTCTCTCATTTTTCCACCTCCATCATGTTTAACAATATACGCATATAAATAAAGCCCTTACTAGACAGTAAGGGCTGAAAGTTTAAAAAATATTCTTTCTACCTCGGTAACATTATTAAGCAATTTAGCCGTTACTGTCTATGGTATATTGATAACGATATATATAATACCAACTTTAAATAATTTGTCAAGAAAAAAAGGATTTTTGAAAATCCTTTTATTCTATAGTTACTTTGATTCCAGGACCCATTGAATTTGACATTGTGATCCCTTTAATGAATGCTCCTTTTACTGCTGCAGGACGAGCTTTTACGATAGTATCATATAAAGCTTTGTAGTTTTGAGCAAGTTGTTCATCAGTAAATGAACACTTACCAATCATTACGTTGATATTTCCTTCTCTATCAACACGGTATTCTACTTTACCTTTTTTGATATCGTTAATAGCATTTGCAACATCAGGTGTAACTGTTCCTGTTTTTGGGTTTGGCATTAATCCCTTAGGACCTAATAGTCTTCCTAATTTACCAAGTTCACCCATCATATCAGGTGTAGCAACGATAATATCAAAGTCGAACCATCCGCCTTTAATTTTATCTAGCATTTCTTTTCCACCAACTAAATCAGCTCCTGCATCAATAGCTTCTTGTTCTTTTGGTCCTTGAGTAATTACAAGTACCTTTTGGCTTTTACCAGTTCCATTAGGTAATACCATAGCTCCTCTAATGTTTTGATCTGCTTGACGTGGATCTACATTTAGGTGAAAGCTAATTTCTACAGATGCATCAAAGTTTGTGTAATTTGTCTTTTTCGCAAGACCCACTGCTTCTTGATAGCTGTAAGTTCTAGATCTATCAACTAATTTCGCAGCTTCTCTATATTTTTTTCCAGCCATAAATTAGTCCTCCATCCCTTCTACTTTAATACCCATGTTCTTTGCAGTACCAGCAACTATTCTCATAGCAGCTTCTACTGAATTCGCATTTAAGTCAGGCATCTTGTATTCAGCAATTTCTCTTAATTGATCAACTGTGATTTTACCAGCCTTAGTAGTATTTGGAGTTCCTGATCCTTTTGATATTCCTGCTGCTTTTTTAAGCATTACTGAAGCAGGTGTAGTTTTTAATACAAAATCAAAAGTTTTGTCTTCATATGCAGTGATAATTACTGGAACTAAATCTCCTGCACGATCTTTTGTAGCTTCATTAAAAGCTGAACAGAACTGAGGCATATTAATACCTACAGATGCTAGAGCTGGTCCTGGTCTTGCACCACCAGCCATAAATTGTAGCTTTGCTACCTTTGCAACTTTTTTCACTTGACTACCTCCTATATTAATGTTGTCAGTGCTGTGGTTTAATGGAATGTTGCTTTCCTCCCACGCAATGTATCTGCCTTTTTAGGCTTGTTTATCATATATCAAAGTTTACTTTAAGTCAACAAAAAGCCTAAAAATAGGCTTTTTTTTACTTCATTATTACACTCTCTTTATTTAAATCTATATCGTTTTTATAATAATTTTTTTTCTTTAATCACTAATCAATATTTAGATACAAACTTTCCATCAAAGAAATCATCCCACATTGTTGCTGGATTCATTGTAATAAACTTTTTATCTGGATAAGCTATTTTACAATAAGGACTTTCATTTAAGTACGGAATAAATGCAGCCCATTTTGAACTACCTATTTCAAAATACTCAAAATTATCTTCAGATATATAATCTCTTAAATCTAACTTAGTTTCCCATTTAGGATTATATGCAATCCAACCTTCTAAATAACCATCAATATCATAATCATACACTCTTCCATATAACCATTGATAATCAGAACCATCATATACTTTAGTATAGTTAAACCAAAAACTATACTCTGTTAATTTTCCAAGAATTTCAGATGTTGTATTTGGTTCTTTTCTTACATTCACATTAACTTTATTTTCTATTATTCCATTAACTCCATTTTCTAAATATAAAGCATCACAATTTTCTAAAGAATCATAAAAATATACTGTAACACTTGGTTGATATGAACCTAATCCATAATCTATTTCTCTAAACAACTTTCCAGAAGGATAATATTCATAAACAATAACTCTTTGTCCCATTTTGCTTGTTTGATAATTTAACATATCTTCTGAAGATTTTATTAATAAATTATTTTCATCATAATAGTAAGATTTCTCACCATCAAATGTAATATTCCCTTTTTCATCTTTTTGTAAAAGCATTTTAATATACATTGGATTACCGTTATTATCATATATTACTTCCGCATTATAATTATTAGTAAGATTATTTAATAAGTCTTCAAAAAATGCTCCATAAATTTTATATTTTGGTTCTCCGTTAATATACTCTATTCCTTCACTACTTCCTGGTGTTTCTTCCCATTGTACTACTATTTCATAATCTTCAGTGTAATAAAGATTCGCTTCTCCACCGGCACCACCTTCGCTAGTAAACACATAATTAGCATGATATCCTATACCATCCTTATGATTCTGAAAATATTTAAGTCCATGAGCAACCATATTACCTTTTTCATCATGTTTACAATATTCATATATTGGTTCACTATAATCTGTATATATTATGGTGTAACTTAAAAAGTCTCCTTTATCTCCTGTTTCAAGAACATCCAAACCTCTTTGTTCATTTTCATCATAGGTTAATCCAATTAATTCTTTTGTTTCTCCATTTGGTTCTTTTAAAGGTTCATTTAAACCTTTTGTGATTTCTTCAACAGAAGATCCCATAGGTTTAATAGGCTCAATAGATTCAATATCATTTTCTTTATTATTAGCTTCAATTTGAGATTCACTATTACTTTTACAACCTGTAAATATTAAAAGTAAAACCAAAAGTAAAAGTAGTTTTTTCATGAAAATTCACCTCCGTTTTTATTATGTTATGTAGCTTTATTTAAAATAATTTTATCATATTTTATCACTTATTAATTTAGCTTTATCTAATGATTTAATTATTAATTAACCATAATTTTTTCATTATATTTTTTATTTGTTTTTTCAATAAAAAAGCCAGATTTAATCTGACTTTACATATATTCTTTAATAATGTCTTTTCTATCCTTAATACTATAATAAGTCAACGGAACATCCATCATCATTATAGACCCACTTCTTCCTTCTTTAGAAAGTCTATATACAGCTCTAGCACATGCGACCATAACACTTCCTGTAAATTCTGGATTTGAATCTAATTTTAATCCATATTCAATAATTTGTTTATTATCACTAGAAGATTCTCCTAGTCTTATAACTCTTCCACCATGAGGTAATCCACTATGTTCTTTTTTCAATGTTTCAATATCCACAAAATTAACTATAGTTTCATAACCTAAGAAATAATTAGGCATTTCTT
Source organism: Erysipelotrichaceae bacterium (assembly GCA_012523895.1). Classification (GTDB taxonomy): domain Bacteria; phylum Bacillota_I; class Bacilli_A; order Erysipelotrichales; family Erysipelotrichaceae; genus UBA9076. Next base: position 2,557 of record JAAYSZ010000030.1, on the reverse strand, counting down.
TAATCTTTTTTTCTATTAAAGATTTATCAAAACCATCTTTTACAACTACATAACAAACTCTAATATGCCTATCAAAATTATTAAGTTTTAATCTTTCACCATTTAATACTTTTGATTTAACTTCTTCTTTTGGAACTGTATATTGTCTTGCATCTAATACACCATCAACTTTTCTAATTGCATCAGAATGACCTTGACTAACTCCTTTACCCCAAAAAGTATAAGAATCTCCATCAGGTAATATTACATCACTAAATAATCTTTGGTAAGAAAATAATCCTGGATCCCAACCTGTAGAAACCATACATAAAGTATTAGACTTTTTACCAACTTCTTCTAATGTTTCCATATAATTATATATTTCATTATGAATATCAAAAGCATCAACTGTATTAAACATACTAGCCACATAAGGGCCTTGCTTTAACACATCTGTTAAAGAGCCTCCACACATTATCATTACATCAATCTTACCAATATAGTTTTCTATATCATCATAAGATACTGCTTTGTCATTATTTAATTCTTTAGGATCTCTTCTAGAAAATATTGCGACAAGTTCCATATCCTTATTTTTTAATATGGAAGCTTCAACACCTCTACCAAGATTTCCATAACCAACAATACCTATTTTAATAGACATGAGGTAACACATCCTTAGGAATTAAGCATTCATATTCTTGATCTCCTAATCTTTCTTTTAATTCTTCTTTTGCTTTTTCAATTAAATTAGGATTTTTTATTAACGTTCTTGCAGTATCCGCAATAATTATTCCCGCATGTATTGCTCCTTTAAAAGAAATACTAGATTTACCTTGAGCTACCCATTGCCAACTATGACCACTAGCACCATAACTAAAACAATTCACATTAATTTGAGCTGTAGGAACTACCCAACTAACATCTCCAACATCACTAGAACCCATATAACAAACATCTGAATGATCTTTATCTACAAAGTAATCATTTAATTCACTTTCTATGATATTTTTCTTTAACTTTTTAACATCTTTAACATTTTCATATGTTTGATTTAAAAGAACATCAACATCATAAGTATCCTTAAACTTCTTTGCATACTCTCTTTCTTCTTCTGTATACTTTGGAACTCCTAATTTAATAAAGGAATCTCTAAACACTTTTTCTAATGTAAAGTTAGGAACAATATCAACTAAGCCTTCATCAAAAATAATTTCAAGTTCAGTATCATTCATTAATGCAGCACCTCTTGCGACATTACAAACTCTTTCATAAAGTTTTTTAACTCTAGGACCTGTAGAACTTCTTACAAAATATCTAACCTCAGCTTCTGCTTGAACAACATTAGGCGCATGTCCCCCTGTATTTGTAATTGCATAATGAATTCTCTCATCACTTCTAATATGCTCTCTTAAATAATTGACACCAATATTTGTAAGTTCTACTGCATCAAGTGCACTTCTTCCTAGTTCAGGAGATCCAGCCGCATGACTAGAAACACCCTTAAATCTAAAATAACATTGAATGCAAGCTTGATGAGAACCTGTAGAAACAGAGCTTATATTAGAAGGATGCCATGTTAAAGCAATATCAACATCATCAAAATAACCATCTCTTGCTAGATAAGTTTTACCACTACCAGCCTCTTCCGCAGGACAGCCTACAAGCTTAATTGTCGCTTCTAAATTTTCCTCATCAATTATTTTCTTTAACTCTAAAAATGCATTAATAGCCCCAACACCTAATAAATGATGTCCACAACCTTGTCCTGTTGTACTATCTTTTAAAGGCTTATACTCAGCTACATCAGCTTCTTGAGACATACCGTCTAATGCATCATATTCCGCAAGTATTGCAATAACCGGTTTTCCACTTCCATAAACCGCATCAAAAGCAGTATCCATATTACAAATACCTCTATTTACTTCAAACCCTTTTTTCTCTAAATATTTACACATCGCTTCTGCTGACTTATATTCTTTAAATCCAGTTTCCGCATAACCCCAAAGATCATCTTGTAATTTTTTTAAATCTTCCATTTTATTATTCCTCCATACCATACTTCCAATTATTATCACCATGATAAATCATCAATTTACTCATACCACCATCTATTATGATATTTTCACCATCAATAAATGAACCTTTGTCACTACATAAAAACATAACCATTTCCGCAATATCTTCAGGTTTTCCAACCCGCTCTATTGGATGTTGTAATTTATCAGATTTTGATATTTCGTTATTAGAAACATCAATCCACCCAGGACTAATACAATTAACTCTAGATTTTCCTTTTAAACTAATACTTAATGCATGAGTTAACGCAACTAAACCTCCTTTACTAGCCGCATAACTTTCACTATTTCTTTGTGACATAAATGCTCTAGTAGAAGCTATATTTACAATACTTGAATTCATATTTAAATTATTCTTTAAAGACTTCACTAAATCATAACCACTTGTAAAACAAGTGGTATGTAAAGCCCTATAAGGGCTTGTTGCTGCATAGTCCTTCGACTACTGAAGCCCGACAGCTGCAGCACTATCACAGACTGCCACTCAAAGTGGCTTTTCT
>JAAYSZ010000029.1 GCA_012523895.1 Erysipelotrichaceae bacterium | reverse complement strand
ATTTTCAAAGATCTTTTTTGATTCATAAATATAATATATTTTTTTACAAATCTTGATTTAAGATTCCTTTTTCTATGACTTTCAAGTTTATTTAATTTCTACTTGATTTTTCATAGTAGGTCTCCTATAAAAAAATAGGACTCATAAGAGTCCCATTTATTATTCTGCAGCTTTTTCCGTATAAGCTTTTACTGTATCATAAGCTTTTTCATCAGCTTTTTCATAACCAATATGACTCCACATGCTCATAGCTTCTTTTCCTTGTTCATCATTTGCCATGTTTGTGAATACTTCAACTATTTTGTTTTGTAATTCTTCATCCATATCTTGCGAAACAGCTATTGCATCATTTGGAATGTTACCCTCTGATAAATATAAAACTTTTAGCTCTTGAGTAAGATCGTTATCAGGGAAAGCTTTCTTAAATACATGTCTTGCTCCTTCAAATACAAAACAAGCATCTTGTTGACCATTTAATACTGCAGTAATTTCACTAGGAATATCATTAACAGTAGTTAATGTACATTCAGTAACTGGATCAATACCAATATTCTTCATTTCAGCAACTGGATAAATATATCCACTAGCTGAAGTAGGACTTAATGTAGCAATTTTCTTTCCTTTTAAATCTTCAAGTGTTTGTATATCGCTATCTGCTCTTACAAGAATTTCAGCTTTGAAAGTTCCTCTTGTTAAACCTTCTTCAGGTTCTCCAGTATCTCTGTTGTAACCTCCTAAAACTGATGTAAGTAATGCTTTTGCAGCACCAAGATCTCTAGCTTGAACATATGCCGCAGGTGGCATAATACCTAAATCAACTTGTCCTGATTCCATTGCTTCAACTATTGTTGAATAATCTGTAGCTAATGTAACATTTACTTCAACACCAAGTTTTTCAGTTAAATACTCCGCAAATGGCTTTGCTTTTGCTTCCATTGTTCCATCATTGTTTGTAGGAACAAATTGAACTTGTAAAACCTTGTTTGCTTCTTCCTTTTCATTACCACCACCACATGCTGTTAATGAAAACACCAACAATAAAGCAAGCAATAATGAAAAGCTCTTTTTAATTATTTTTAACATAGTCTACCCCCTTATAAAAATAAATTAAATTCTTTAAGATTATATAATAAATTTAATTAATAAATATTGATTTTACTTACTTCTTAAGCCAGTTTTACAAACGTTTTACTAGTGTTTTACAATGAACACATTTTAGGATTATTATATAAAAAAATGTTAATATTACAGTAATTGGAGATTATTATGGAAAACAAAAAATTAGAAGTTGAATATAAAATGTTAGTTACTAAAGAAGAACTAAATAAATTAATAGAAACATATACACCTATAAAAACAATTAATCAAATAAATCATTATTTTGATTCAGAACCTTCTCTATATTTAAAAGGTTTCGCATTAAGAATAAGAGAAATAAACAACAAATTTATTTTTGCTTTAAAAGAAAATGCACATAAAGGATTAATTGAATATGAATTTGAAATAGATTCTTTAAATATTAATAATTCTAAAATAAAAAAACTCCTAAACAATTTAGGAATCAATGATTCCTTAAATCATATAGGAACTCTTAATACTATTAGACACATCTATAAAGATGAACATGGTGAAATGTGCTTAGATATAAACAAATACAACAACATTATAGACTATGAAGTTGAATACGAATTGTTTAATCCTGAAGAAAATCATTTAAATCATTTTATTAATTTACTTAAAGTTTGTAATATAACTTATGTTAAAAACCCTTTAACTAAATTACAAAGATTAAAAAATGCTAGATAGATAGTATTAAACTAACTAAAGAGTTAATAAATAATAATATAACTACAGCTTTACCAAACAATTCTTCATAAATAGTGATTTCCCTTTTCATTTATATAACTCCTTTCGTTATTATTCTATCAATACTAACTTATAAAAAATCTTAAGTTTTTGTAAGATATTTGTTAAAGTTTCTAAGATTAATAAAACCTCATAAAGAGGTTTTAATATTCTTATATCTATGAAAAATTTAAAAGCTATGATTTTTTTCATAGCTTTTTAGTATTAATTTCCAAATAAATCATAAACATGAGAAACAGAATTATTATATTGAATAGCTTCTATTGTTTTAGCTAACATATACCCTACAGACAATTGCTTAATTTTTGTAGTTTCATTTTTTTGTTCTTCAGATAAAGGTATTGTGTTAGTAATAATCATCTGTTTAATAGGAGAGTTTTCAATTGTAGTAATTGCACAGTTAGAAAATACTCCATGTGTAACTGCTACATAAATTTCTCTAGCACCTTTATCATTTAACATTTCACAAGCAGCTACTAAAGATCCTCCTGTATCACAAATATCATCTACAACAATACATATTTTATCTTCAATATCCCCAATAATATTATGAGCTTCTACAACATTAGGTCTAGGTCTTCTCTTATCTATAATCGCAATAGGTGCATCTAATTTATTCGCAAGATTTCTTGCGCGAGTTGTACCTCCATGATCTGGAGAAACAACTACAATATCATTAGGATCAAATCCCATTGTTTTAAAGTATTGACCAAGCATTGGAACAGCAGTTAAATCATCAATTGGTATATCAAAGAAACCTTGAATCTGAGAAGCATGTAAATCAATTGTGATTATCCTATTAGCTCCAGCAGTTTGTAATAAATCAGCTACAAGTTTTGCAGTAATAGGCTGTCTTGGCTTAGACTTTCTATCTTGTCTTGCATATCCAAAATAAGGTATTACTAGATTTATTTCTCCAGCACTAGCTCTTTTACATGCATCAACACACACTAATACTTCCATTAATCTTTCTGTAACAGGTGAACATGTAGATTGGATTATGTAAACTTTCCTACCTCTTACTGTTTCATGAGGTTCAACTAATATTTCACCATCCGCAAAGTGATAAATTTCTACATTACCCAAAGGTAGGTTTAAAAATTTACAAATTTCATTAGCCAAATCCACATTAGAAGTTAATGCGAATATTACTGTCTCATTATTCATAATATTTCTTACTCTCCCTTATTTATTTTTATATTTGTAACCATAGCCAGGCTTGTTTTCTTGAGTAACTCTACCAATAGCCATGTCTCCATCTTCAACATCACGATTAGCTGTAGTACCAGCTGCAACAACAGCATCATTTCCAACAGTTATTGGAGCAATCAATCCAACATTACTTCCAACAAAAGCTCTATCTTTAATTGTAGTTCTAAACTTGTTTTTACCATCAAAGTTTATTGTAACTACTCCACAGCCAATATTAGTATCCTTACCAACATATGTATCACCTAAATAAGTTAAATGACCACTTCTACTTAAATCATTAAAATGAACGTTTTTAAACTCTACAAAGTTTCCAACTCTTGTTTTATTTTCAACTACACAATTCATTCTTAAGTGTGCATAAGGACCAATATAATTACTATCTTTTACTTCACTATCTACAATATGGCTAGAATCAATTAAATTGTTTTTACCAATTTTACTGTTAACTATAAATGACTGAGGTAAAATTTCAGTGTTTTCGCCAATAACAGTATTTCCTTGAATGTGAACATTAGGATATATAACTACATCCTTCTCTATTTTAACACTTTTAGAAATATAAGTGTTATCAGGGTCAATAATAGTTACACCAGATTCCATTAATCTTTCATTAATAACCCTTTGCATATACTTATTAGCTCTTGCAAGTTCAACTCTATCATTAATACCTGCAACTTCTTCACTATTATTAGCTAATACTGCTTTAACTTTTTTATTTTTGCCCTTAATTATTTCAACTAAGTCAGTAATATAATACTCTTGTTGAGCATTATCATTTTTAATTTCTTTTAAAGATTCAAATAAAACTTCATTATCAAAACCATAAATCCCTGTATTTATTTCTTTGACTGCTCTTTCTTCTTCATTTGCATCTTTAAATTCAACGATTCTTTCTAAATACCCATCTTCATTTTTTATGACTCTTCCATAAGCACTTGCATCTTCAGGAATTGCTGTAAGAACAACCATACTACAATCATCTAATTCATCATATAACTTAGTTAATGTTTCTGGATTTAAACAAGGAGTATCACCATTAATAACTAATGTTTTTCCTTTTAATCCTTCTAATTGTTTAGCTTGCATTACCGCATGACCTGTACCAAGTTGAGGTTCTTGTAACGCAAACTCACATTTGCCTTCCATTGCTTTTTTAACAATTTCACTACCATAACCAACTATTGAAACAATTTTATCAGCCCCTGCTTCCTTAGAAACATCAATTAAATGTTCAATCATTGGTGTATTACAAACTTTATGCATAACTTTAGGTAAATCAGACTGCATCCTTGTCCCTTTACCCGCTGCCATAATAACTACATATTTCATATATCTTTTCTCCACGTTTCTATTTTAATGTAAAACAAATATAATTAAAAGGCTTTACAGCCTTATTCCTTTATATTCCATATGTTCTTTAAAATACATTGCACAAGCCAAATAATAATATGGCGAATTTTTAAACTTATAAACAATTGAAGCTACAAACCCTAACATAGCTAAAATTACTGCCACCATATATATTAATTTATTAGACACACTAAGAGTCGCAATTATTAAGCCTGTATACTTAACAATCATACCTATAAGTCCATTTTTAAAATAATGAATATATTTACTTAAAAGTTCTCCCTTCACTCCATTTGTGTGATTCCAACTGTTAATTAATACCTTAATTGGATTTTTTTCTTTTTCTACTAAAACTAAATAAGAAGCATAAGAAAATGCAAAATAAATAAAATAATCAATAAAAAATCCAACTATAGGTATATAGCTAACAAGACTTTGTACCACATACAATATTAAACTAACTCCAATTATTTGAACTGGATAATTTATTAAATACTTTCCAAAGTTTTTAATATCAAATTTTTTAGTTCTTACAAAACTTAATATTTCCATATTTAACATTAATCCCAAAATACTAGTAATTAATCCAATTGAAAACGAAACAGAATCAAAACTAAATTCTGTAAAGAAAAAATCTTTAATATCAATTATGTTTATACCACCAAAATAATTTTTAAAAACTAATATATCAGAACTATAACTCATAAAATAGCTAACAGAATTAACTGCAACATACCAAAAAAGTAACATAAACCAATTACCTTTTATTGCATCATCTACTCTTGAATAAAACCCAGAATCTTTTCTAAACACTATAACCCTTCTTTCCAATACATATTATAAATCATATAAATAAATTTGTTCATGTTCTATATGCTCTTCAAAATAAAGCGCATTTGCAAGTACTACATAAGGAGTTCTTACAATAAGTCCAATTATAACTATAATCATCAATATAATTGCCAAAATAAGTCCTATCCCTTGTATTCCACCATTTCCAAGATTAAAGCCAACTACAGCTATTAAAGCACTTACAACCATAAAAAAGAAAGCAATAAACACAAATAAATAATAATGTATCCCAATCTTAAATAAATCAAATTTCTTTCCTTCAGTAAGCTTCCAACTATCTCTAAAATAAGAAAAAATGTCTTTTTCTGGTAATTCAAGCATTAAATAAGCTACATATGCAAATCCATAATCAACTATAATCCAAACTATCCCACCAAGAGGAATCATAGGTAAAAAATACGAAAGAATTCCTTTTATAGTACCAGCCAATAAAATTTTAAGACCGTATTCACTTATATTTTTAAATATTCCACTAATTTCAAATTTATCAGTTTTTAAATATCTATAAGCTTCCATATGTAATGAAAGTGCTATTGTTGAAGTCACTATTGCAACAACTAAAGCCGCAAAACTAAAAGAACCCACAGCTTCAACTTCAGCATCTGAAAGTAAACTTGGATTAGAAATATATGAAAATGCATCCACAATTGAACTACGTGATTGAACCATTCCAATAATAAAAGCAGAGATAATATAAACAACAAATATTTTTCCCCAAACACCTTTTATTTTATCTTTTACTCTGAAATAAAAATCTTTTTCTAATCTATACATAATAAAAGACTCCTTATATGTAATATTTTATTTGTTTTATTTATAAACTCAAGTTTTAACATTTGTAATATACATTTTTTTATTTATTTAAGATACAATAATTAGAAGGAGAGTATGGTTAAAAATTTACAATCATACAGTTAAACATTATGTATGCAGTTATAGACATTGGTTCAAATACAATAAGGCTTTCATTCTACAGAGTTTCAAGAGGTAAAATTGTAGCCTTAATGAACAGAAAAACAGTTGCCGGTTTAGTAAGCTATATCGACAAAGACAATAATCTTACTTTAGAAGGAGTTAATACACTAATAGAAGTATTAACTGAGCACAAAATAATCTTAAAAGGATTAAAACAAAAACATGTTTATGCTTTTGCGACAGCATCTCTTAGAAATATAGCAAATTCAGAAAGTGTGCTTAAAAGAGTTACTGAAGAAACAGAACTAGCAATAGATCTTCTTTCAGAAGAAGAGGAAGCAACCTTTGGTTATCTAGGTGCTGTACAATCTGTAACCCTAAAAGAAGGTTTATATGTAGATATTGGAGGAGGTTCTACTGAACTTGTATTTTTTAAAAGAAACAAAATAATATACAGTTGCTCTTTAGGACTAGGTTCTTTAAATGCATATGTAAAATTTGTTTCTAAATTAATTCCAACAAAAGAAGAAGAAAAAGAAATTTTTAAATATTTTACAAGTTTATTAAAAGAAATACCAAAAATACCAGATGTAAATTGTGATGATATTTGTGGTGTTGGAGGAACAATAAGAGCTTCCTTAAGAATACAAGAAAGATTAACACGCTTAAAAAGCAACGGATATACTATAAATGATTTACGTAATATATTAGATAGAAAAGATTATATGAAATATATTACAAATATTTTAAAAACTAGACCAGATAGAATTCACACAATTACTACAGGTCTGATTATTTTAAATGCAATTGCAACTTTCTATGACTCTAAAAGAATTTATATAAGTACTTATGGAGTTAGAGAAGGTTATCTTCAAGACAAAATTTTACAAATTCAGGAGTAAATATGGCTAAAGAAATGTATGATTATGGTTTTACACAAAATAGAGATTTATCTTGGTTAAAATTCAATCAAAGAGTGCTACAAGAAGCAATGGATGATAATGTACCATTATTGGAAAAATTAAAATTTATTTCTATATTTTGTAGTAATCTTGATGAATTTTTTATGGTTAGAGTAGGAAGTATTTTTCACTTATCACAAATGCCTATTCAAAAAGTTGACCCTAGATCTGGTTTATCCAATCATCAACAACTTGAAAAAATTTATGAAACAGTTGGTGAATATTACTTAGAGCTTAATAGCACTTATAAAAGTGTAAGAAAAGAATTAGCAAATATTGGTATTAAAGAAGTAAAATTCAATCATTTAAGTAAAAGTGAAAAATCTTTTGTACAAGAGTATTTTAAAAACATTGTTTTTCAAATTGTTTCACCTCAAATAATTGACAAGGTACACCCTTTTCCTTTTATTGCCTCAAATGAAGTTGTTATTATTACAAGAATGAGCAAAAAATCAAAAGAAATATGTGGACTAGTAAGTATACCTAACACTCTTCCTCCTTTACTATTTTTACCAGGAAAAAATATTAGATATATTTTAATGGAAGATCTTTTCATGCATTTTACTGAAAGAATATTTAAACCCTATAAAATAATAGAAAAAACAAAAATGACAGTTACAAGAAATGCTGATTTAGATCCTAATGATGAAGACTACGAAATAAGTCTAGACATTAGAAAAGCAATGGAATCAATGCTTAAAAAGAGAAAGAGATTAAATGTTGTAAGATGTGAAATTTCAAATAAAATTTCAAAGAAATTATTAGATATTATTGTTTCTCATTTAAAAACTGATTATTCTAAAATATTTATTAATAAAACTCCATTATTAATGAATTACTGTTTTTATTTAATTGATAAATTGCCTGATGATATTAAAACACAGTATTCATATCCTAAATTATTACCTGCATTTCCTAATCAGATAGACCCTCATAGAAGTATGTTTGAACAAATAAAAGAAAAAGATCTCATACTACATTATCCTTATCAAAGTATGAAGCCATTTTTAGATTTATTAAAAGAAGCAAGTGAAGATAAACAAGTAACTTCTATTTACATAACAATTTATAGATTATCAAGAAGATCTAGATTAGTAGAATACTTATGTAGAGCTTCAGAAAATGGTATAAATGTAACAGTTTTAATAGAATTAAGAGCAAGATTTGATGAACAAAATAATATTATTTGGTCTAAAGCCCTTGAAGAAGCTGGTTGTAGAGTAGTATATGGTTTTGAAGACTTTAAAGTACATTCTAAAATATGCTTAATTACAAGAAGAGAAGGAGACGATATAAGTTTTTATACTCAGATAGGTACAGGTAATTTCAACGAAACTACCGCAAGACAATATACAGACTTGCAACTTCTTACAAATGATCATGTGATAGGAAATGATGCTGATAACTTCTTTAAAGCAATGCTTCTAGAAGATTTAGAGTTTGAATATGATAATTTAATAACTTCACCAAACACATTAAAACAAACAGTTTTAGATTTAATAGATAGAGAAATAGATAAAGGTGAAGATGGTTTTATTTTTATAAAAATAAATTCACTAACTGATGTTGATGTTATAGAAAAGTTACAAGAAGCTTCTATGGCTAATGTAGTGGTTACTATGGTTGTTAGAGGTATTTGCTGTCTTATTCCTCAAGTGGAAAATTATACTGAAAACATTAGAATTTTTAGTATAGTTGGACAATTTTTAGAACATACTAGAGTTTATCTCTTTGGTAAAGGTGATGAAGAAAAAATGTATATTTCATCCGCTGACTTTATGACTAGAAATACCGAAAGAAGAGTAGAAGTTGCAGTTGAAATAATGGATCCTCTAGTAAAAGATGATATAAAAGCATCTATGAGAATGGTATTAAAAGACAATGTTAAAATACGTGAAATATTAAGTGATGGGAATTACCATAAAATTAAAACTGATGCTGAACCTTATATATCACAAGAACAACTAATTGCTAGATATAAAAGACTTTCTAGAAAAGAGGATAAAAATGATTAATATTTATAAAATTGATAAATTAAATAATTTTAATTTAAATAATCATAAAACTGATGATTATTCTCTTTGTAAGGATAAAGATACAGCATTAGAATTAACACAAAAAAACATCCAAAAAATTTATGACTACCAACAAAAACTATATGCTGAAAAAAAAGAAGGTTTAATCATTGCTTTTCAAGCAATGGATGCTGCTGGAAAAGATGGAACAATTAGAGAAGTTTTAAAAGCATTAGCTCCTCAAGGTGTTCATGAAAAACCTTTTAAAGCACCAAGTTCTACTGAATTAGCACATGATTATTTATGGAGAGTACATAATGCTGTTCCTGAAAAAGGTGAGATTACAATATTTAATAGAAGCCATTATGAAGATGTATTAATCGGTAAAGTTAAAGAACTTTATAAATTTCAAAATAAAGCAGATAGAATTGATGAAAATACTGTTATTGATAATAGATATGAAGATATTAGAAACTTTGAAAAATATCTTTATAACAATAGTGTAAGAATAATAAAAATATTTTTAAATGTCTCTAAAAAAGAACAAGCTGAAAGATTCCTTTCTAGAATAGAAGAACCAGAAAAAAATTGGAAGTTCTCTGATAGTGATTTTGAAGAAAGAGTATATTGGGATAAGTACCAACAAGCTTTTGAAGATGCAATAAATGCAACATCTACAAAAGATTGCCCTTGGTATGTAGTTCCTGCAGATAGAAAATGGTACATGAGATATGTAGTATCTGAAATTGTTGTAAAAACGTTAGAAGAAATGAATCCTAAATATCCTACTGTTACTAAAGAAACTTTAGAAAGATTTGAAGGTTATAGAACAAAACTTTTAGAAGAATACAATTATGATTTAGATACAATAAGACCTATAAAAAAATGAAACAACTAATTGATTTACATATGCATTCAATCTATAGTTCTGATGGTGAATATACTCCAAAAGAGTTGTTAGAATTGTCAAAAAAAGCTGGATATAGATTTATATCAATTACTGATCATAATTCTATAAAAGGAAGTATAGAAGCTATTAAGCTTTCTAAAAACTACAATATTAAAGTATATTCAGGAATTGAGTTAGATTGTAATATAAAAGGAATAAATATCCATTTATTAGGATATGATTTTAAAGGTGATATTAATCCATTTATTGAAGTTGAAGAAAATGTATTAAAACTAGAAAAACAAAGAGCAACTTTAATGTTAGAAAAAGCATTTGGTTTAGGTTTAAAATTTGATAAAGAAAAAGCCTATGTAAAAGGCTTTGATGGTATTGTTACAGGAGAAAGCATTGCGGAAGCTGCATTAAATGATGCAAGAAATATAGATAATGAAATTTTAAAACCATATAGAAAAAATGGAAACAGAAGTGATAATCCTTATGTAAATTTTTATTGGGATTATTTCTCTATGGGTAAACCTTGTTATGTTCCTATAGAATTTATGAGTTTTGAAGAAGCAAATAAAATGATATTAGATGCTAAAGGTATATCAATAATTGCACATCCATCAATTACAGTAAAAAGAAATCCTGAATTAATTAAATATATGATTAATAAAGGTGTAAGTGGAATTGAAGTATATAGTTCATATCATAATGAAGATGATATTTATTACTACAATAATTTATGTGATGAATTAAATGTAATAAAATCTATTGGGACTGACTTTCACGGTAAAACAAAACCATCAATTCATTTAGGGTCAATAAAAACAGATATACAAAATAATTTAATTGAATATTTTGAAAACAGATAAAAATGAGCAAATTTGCTCATTTTTAATTGTTCTTTTTGTTTAAAATTATTAGTAAAATTCCTGAAAGCATCAGTATTGATACAAATAAATGTGTTTGATTGTTTGTAGCAGTAGGAGGAACTTTATAAGTGGATATTGGTGCTACACAGGCAAGAAGTGCATCATCCCAATAATATTCTTTAGGATATCCATCATCTTGACATGTTCTAGCTTCTATTTTAATAGTTTCTGATGAAACAATTGTAGGAGTTACTGTTGGCGGTGGAGTAAATGTATCCTTTTTAAAATCAATAATAAGATCATTACTATGTATTTTATACATTGGAAACTCAGCGGATGATGCTTTAGCAAGTCCATCAATAAATCCATCCATTACTAATGGTGAATTCATATTTTCCGCAATTTTTTTAGCTTCTTCATTTGGTAAATATATATTATTTATATTTTTTAACTCTAATTTCATTCCACTTAAAGCTTGTTCAACAGTAGCATTTAAATTGTTTATTGGATTTCCATCTCTTCTAATAGTTGTTCTAAGAATAAAACTATTATTACCTTTTAAATCCGTAGAAAATTGTGTTGTTGGACTTCCTTGAACTACCAAATTACTTAATCCTGAAGCAAGCACTTTATAATCAGGAGTTAAAATATAACTCGGTTTAAAACTATAGCTGGTAAATTCAAGGTCAATTATTCCATTATTAATTTCTAATCTATTATCTAAATTTATATGTAAATCAATATGTGAATAGCTTGCGCCCTGTTTTTCTCCATCAGACCATGTACCTGAGTTTACAAGGATTCCTCCTGGATTAAAATAAGTAAGTAATGCTACTTCTTTTGAAGTAGTAAAATATGTATTAACTACAATATTGTATTTATCAATAGTTGGATCATATTTATACACTGCGTTTTTATCTACATCCACACTATCAAACCCAGAATTTGAAATTGATGTTCCTGCATTTGTAACAGTTTGTTCAGGAGTCATTTGATAATTTATTTCTATATCTCCACTCATACCTGCAATTGATGTTCCTCCAACCCAAATTGCATATAAAGTTTTGGGTTCAGTTGTACCTTCTGGGTAAATATCAGATATTTTTGCATTAGAAAAATATAATTTTGCATTATCAGTTGTAAGATAGTCTTTTGTTTCTGACCATCCTACAAAATATTTTTTAAATATCCATATTCCTAAATCATATAATCCCTGATTTGTTAAAGTATCATTTGCATTAGTAAATGTTTTATTTATCGTTGTACCTTCAAAAGTAGTATCAAAAATAATTTCAGCATTATATCCAAGTTTTGAATTAGAGCTTGTCATATTATAAATAGATATATTTTCATTATTTAAAGATGTTTCTAAAACAATATCTTCATCTAAATTTAATGCTTGTATATCTTCATTTTTCAGTTCATCAATCTGATTAACTTCTTCTAGCTCTTTGCTAACTAAGTCTTCTTCACTGTTTTCTTCTTCGATATCATTTTCTTTTATTTCTGTTTCTTCGTTAGTTATTTGATCTTTCTCTGTTTGTTCTATTATTAAAAGTTCATCTTCTAAAGTGTTTTCTTCTATAATAGTTTCTTCTGTTGTTGATGCTTCAGTTGGTGTTTCTGTTTCTTCAGCATTTACAACTTTTAGATTTATAGATAAAGTTATACAAAGTAACAAAAAAATAATAACAAGTTTTTTCATATTCCCCTCCTTGTTATATATCTTTCCCGTAAATGTTTAATTTATTAAAAAACATTAAAATAAAGCATATAGTCAATTTGTATTTTTACTATATGCTTACATTTTATATTTTACATTCTTTCTTTAAAATTTAACCTTAATATTTGTTAAGGTATTAAAATTATTACAATAACTTCGATACTGCACTATCAACTTCATCTTTTTCTGCAGTAGGTTCAAATCTTTTTACTAGATTTCCTTCTCTATCAATCAAAAATTTTGTGAAGTTCCATTTTATACTAGATTTTTTTGCATAATCAGGATCTTCTTTTAAATAAAGTTCATCTAACACAGGCCCTAATTTATGATTCATATCAAAACCTTCAAATTTAGTATTAGAAGTTAAATATTTATACAAATCAATTGCGTTTTCTCCATTAACTTCTATCTTAGCCATTTGTGGAAATGTTACTCCAAACCTACTAGTACAAAATTCATAAATTTCTTCAGCACTACCAGGAGCTTGGTTTCCAAATTGATTGCATGGGAAATCTAATATCTCTAATCCTTTATCATTATATTTTGTATACAGTTCTTGAAGATATGCATATTGTGGAGTAAATCCACACTCTGTCGCAGTATTTACAATTAACAATACTTTCCCTTTGTAATCACTTAAATTTACTTCATTATTATCTTTATCTAAAACTGTAAAATCATATATTTTCATATTACTCACCTCTTTATTTATATTTTAAAATATAGGGGTTTTTATATACAAACAATATGCTCATTTATCATTTATAGTTATAGATTTTTCGTTAATAATTATTCCGTTTTCTTTACTTATAATCCATTTTTCATCTTTTAAAATCATATTAAAAGTTATTTCAATATCAACCACTTCCTTTTTTGAAATATCTATTTTAGATATTTCATCTATTACAAGTGATTTTATTTGATTTTCATCATATTTAGTTCCTTCTTCTATAATTTCACTAATAATATCTGTAGCTGTTTCTCCTAAGTTTTTAATAGTTTCTATGGAAATAATAGCTATTATTTTAGCTTTGTTATTATCAATCTCTTCACTTTTTATTTCTTTAATGTTTGTATAAATAGCACTTTGATAAATTCCCTTAAATAAAGGAATTTTAAGAAGTTCATCTGCTTTTTGATTAACAATTTCTTTTTCTTTATCACCTATTTCAACACAAGATAACCCTGTTTCAACATCAAAGTCATTAATAGCATTAGAAAATAGTTCTAAGGTTGTTGAAGGTTTTTCAACATTAACTAAAATTTCCTCTTCTTCTTTTCTACTAGTATTACAACCAGAAAGGAAAATACCTATAATCAATAATAAAGTAATTAATTTTCTCATTTTCTTCTCCTAATATAAAAGTTCTATTGTCCTTTTATCTCTATTAATAAATCTATCTTTTGAAAGTTGGCTTAACTCTCTCATCATTGATGATCTATCCACATTTAAGTAAGATGCAAGTTCGGTATATGTCATATCTAATTCAATAACCTTATTAAACTTATTTCTCACACTAATATTAAAGAATATTAGTAATTTATCTCTTGTAGTTTTCCCACTTAAAATTTCAGTATGTGTATTCATCTTCTTTATTCTATTTGTTGTTATCTCTAATATCAACTTTAATATAGATAAATATTTATCATCATTCCTTATAATATCAAAATCAAAAGAAAAAATAGTACATTTGTTTCTTGCGACAACTCTCATTTCATTATTTAATGTAACATTATGAAATAATTCTCCAAAAAAATCATATTCTTCATATTTCTCTAAAAGTACATCTTCACCATATCTTGTAATTCTAATTAAATTAGCACTTCCACTTAAAATAAAGTAAACATAATTTCTGTTTACTATATAATTTGCTATAACATCACCTTTAACATAATTTCTAGTCCTGACAAACCTACATTTCTTCATTGCTAAATATAAATTATGTACTAATTCTTTATTGTCCATAAATAAATATTATCAAAATTCGTTGCATTTGCAACAAATTTCCTAGTAATTCTGTATTATCATGTATAATGCATATAATAATAATTAACATTTTATATTAATTATCACTATTATACAATCATATATAAAAAGGAGTGAAAATTTCATGAAAGTTATTAAAAGGGATGGTAGAAGCGTTGAATATGATGCTCAAAAAATAATTATTGCGATTGAAAAAGCAAATAATGAAGTAAAGAAAAATGAAAAAGTGACTAAAGAACAAATCAATGAAATCGTTAGTTATATTGAAGGTTTAGGAAAGAAAAGAATGCTGGTCGAAGATATTCAAGATATTATCGAAGAAAGATTAATGGATCTTAAAAAATTTGAACTAGCTAGAAAATATATTGTATATCGTTATACTAGAGCATTAGTAAGAAAACAAAATACTACTGATGAATCTATTTTAGGTTTAATCAAACATTCTAATAAAGATGTAATGGAAGAAAATTCTAATAAAAATGCTGTAATTGTAAGTACTCAAAGAGACCTTATCGCAGGAGAAGTTTCTAAAGATCTTACAAGAAGGCTTTTACTTCCAGAAAAAATAAGTAAAGCTCATGATGATGGAGTTTTACACTTTCATGATGCTGATTACTTCTTACAACCAATATTTAATTGTTGTTTAATAAATATTGAAGATATGTTTGAAAACGGTACAGTAATGAATGGAAAATTAATTGAAACTCCAAAATCATTCCAAGTTGCTTGTACTGTAATGACGCAAATTATTGCATCTGTCGCAAGTTCTCAATATGGAGGACAATCGATCAACTTAAAACATTTAGGTAAATATCTTGATGTATCTAGAAAAAAGTTTGAAAAAGAACTTAGAAATAAATATGAAGGCAAGTTATCAGATGAAATGATTAACTCTTTAGTATCAGATAGATTAAAAACAGAATTAGCTTCTGGTGTACAAACTATTCAATATCAAATCAATACACTAATGACCACAAATGGACAATCACCATTTGTAACATTGTTCATGGAATTTGATGAAAACAATCCATATTGTGAAGAAAATGCAATGATTTATGAAGAAATACTTAAACAAAGAATTCAGGGAATTAAAAATGAAGCTGGTGTTTATGTAACTCCTGCATTTCCTAAATTAGTATATGTATTAGATGAAAATAATAACTTAACTGGTGGTAAATATGACTATATTACAAAAGTAGCTGTAGAGTGTTCAGCTAAAAGAATGTATCCAGATTATATTTCCGCAAAGAAAATGCGTGAAACATATCAAGGAAATGTTTTTTCACCAATGGGCTGTAGATCTTTCTTATCTCCATGGATTGATGAAAATGGAAACTATAAATTTGAAGGAAGATTTAATCAAGGTGTTGTTTCATTAAACTTACCTCAAATCGCAATTATCGCAAATGGTGATGAAGAAGTATTCTGGAAACTATTAGATGAAAGACTAGAACTAGCTTATGAAGCATTAATGTGTCGCCATCATGCCTTACTTGGTGTAAAAGCTGAAACATCTCCTGTTCATTGGATGTATGGAGCTATTGCTAGATTAAACGCAGATGATAAAATTGACCATTTATTAAAAGGTGGTTATTCAACAATATCTCTTGGATACATTGGTGTTTATGAAATGACACTATTAATGACTGGTGAATCTCAAACTTCTCCTATTGGCAAAGAGTTTGCGATGAAGGTTATGAACAAAATGAATGCTGCTTGTGCAAAATGGAAAGAAGAAACAACTATTGGTTTTGCATTATATGGAACTCCTGCAGAAAGCTTATGTTATAGATTTGCAAGAATTGATAAAGAACGCTTTGGAAATATCAAAGATGTAACTGATAAAGGTTACTATACAAATTCATACCATGTTGATGTAAGAGAACAAATTGATGCTTTCAGTAAATTTAATTTTGAGGCTGAGTTTCAACCAATATCAAGTGGAGGAGCTATATCTTATGTAGAAATTCCAAATATGATGCATAATTTAGAAGCCTTAGAAGAATTAGTAAGATATATTTATGGTCATATTCAATATGCAGAATTTAACACTAAATCTGATTACTGCCAAGAATGTGGGTATGATGGAGAAATACTAATTAATGAAGACAATGTGTGGGAATGTCCAGTATGTAAAAATACAAACAAAAAAACTTTAAATGTTACAAGAAGGACTTGTGGTTACTTAGGAGAAAACTTTTGGAACGTTGGTAAAACAAAAGAAATAAAAGATAGAGTAACCCATCTATAAATGAACTATACTTCAATAAAAAACTGCGATATTTCCAACGGCATTGGAGTAAGAGTTTCTCTATTTGTTTCTGGATGTACACACTTATGTGAAGGATGTTTCAATAAGGAAACTTGGGATTTTAATTATGGAACTCCATTTGATAAAGAAGCTCAAAATCAAGTACTTGATTTATTAAAACCAAACCATATTGCAGGTTTAACACTATTAGGAGGAGAACCTCTTCATCCTAAAAACCAAATATCTTTACTTCCTTTTATAAGAAAGTATAAAAAGTTATATCCAAATAAAAACTTATGGTGTTACAGCGGTTATACTTATGAAGAAATTATGGAAATGATTAAAGATCTTCCTTATACAAAAGAGTTAATGTCTTATATAGATGTACTAGTTGATGGTAAATATATAGAAGAATTAAAAGATATTAGATTAAAATTTAAAGGTTCATCAAATCAAAGAATTATTGACTTAAAAAAATCATTAACACAAAACAACATTATACTTTTAAAATTATAGATTCTATCATGGAATCTATTTTTTAATGTTAGAATATATACATGAAAACAATAATATGTCCAAATTATTTAAAAAATGATTTAATTAATAAATTACTAATAGAAAATAATACAAATTATCTAATCAATACTAAAATAGTTCCTTTTAATGTGTTTATTAATTATACAAATAAATACAGTAATGAGCTTTTATTATTAAAAGCATTTAAGATATTACAAAATATAAAAGAAGAATTAAATTTATATAAAAATATGGTTCAATACCCTGCTTTTATAGAAGAAATTGTTGATTTTACTAAAGAATTAATAACTTACAATATTGATATAGACACTTTACCTTCTAAAACAACTCAAGAAATTGAATTAAAAAAAATAATTAAATCAATTATTGATTTGCCATTTAATGAAAAATATTTATCAAAATATAAAATAGAAAAAGTAGATAACCTTTTTATAGTTGATTATTTTACTAATAATTCTTTTGAATATAAAACAATCAAAAAACTTATTGATAATGGAGCTAAACTAATTAAATTGTCAGATATTAAAGACTCAAATAAAAAAGCTAAGTTTGCACTAAATAATAGAGAAGAAATTGAATCAATTGCACAAGATATCTGTATTAATGAAAATGCATTAGATTCAATAATTGTTGTAAATAATCCAGATAATCAAATACCAGTAATTAAACAAGTGTTTAAAAGATATAATATTCCAATACAAAATATGAAATACAAAATAAAATCAAGAACTGCTTATGATTTTATTACTATTTCAAATTTTATAATTAATAAAGATTATGAAACTCTAATTTCTTTTTTAAGTTTATTTAATATAAAAAAAGAAACAATGGATTATATAGAAAAATATATTAATAAACCAAAAGAAATATTAGAAATTCCTGATGAAGATTTATCACATATTAAAGATAATATAAAAGAAATATTAACTATTGATAAATACAATGATATGCTTTTATATGCATACAATTTATTAAAGGACAACGGTGAACCTTCAAGCTTAAAAAACATTAGATCAATAATAGAATCCACATACAATTTCATTAACACAAAAGAAGAACTTGAAGTAATTTTATATTTAATTAATAAGTTAGAAACAACTGTTGACGATTCAATAAATCAAGGAGTTTTAATTACAACAATTAATAAACCTGTATTTAATAAATCATATACTTATGTAGTTGGTTGTTCATCAAAACTATATCCAGGATTTAAAACTTTAAAAGGAATGTTCGATGAAAAATATGTATCTAATATTAACTATCCAACTTTAGAAGAAAGAAATAATCAATACTTCAATCAATTTAGTTGGCTAGAAAATAGTAGTAATAATATTATCTATTCTTACCATATAAGTGATTTAAGCGGAAAACCAATTGAAGGATCTTTTGAACTTGAAAAATATGGAAAAGCAATAAGATGGAATTTAATATCAGTAGATAATTTAGAAAGAAATAAACATTATCTTTCTAATGAAACAGCTCAAAAACTTTTCTTTAAAAATAATTCTCTTTATGGCTCTGTATCATCTTTTGAACAATTTTACTCTTGCCCTTACAAATATTTTGTAAATTATGGGCTTAAAATCAAAGAAAACAGAGAAGATACTGTCGATCAACTGACTTCAGGAAATATTGTTCACAATTTTATGGATATAATAGTTAAAAAATATAATAAAGACTATATAAATATATTAGATGAAGAAATAGATGAAATATTAAACGATTTAAAATCTGATTTGTTATTAAAATATCCTAAAGAAGTATTATTAATTAATCAGTTATTTATAAATATAAAAGATAGTATAAAAACAAATTTTATTTATTTAAAAGAAATGGAATTGGACACTTCTTTTAAACCTGCTTATAGTGAATTTAAGTTTGATGAATACTCTATAAATAATGGTGAGGTTATTATTAAAGGAAGTATTGATAGAGTAGATATTGCATATGATTTATTAAGAATCATTGATTATAAAACAGGAAATATTAGTTTGAATAATAATCAAATATGTACAGGAGAAAAACTTCAATTAATAACATATTTAATAGTTGCGACTGATTTATTAAACAAAAAACCTATGGGAGTATATTACAATTCATTTAAAACTCAAACATCAGATTATAAAATCGATATTAATTTACAAGATGAATTTATTAAAAAGAACAGACTCTTAGGAATGATATTTAATGAAGATACCACAAGTTTATCTTCAAATTTAAATAAGTTTTATCATAATATAAATCCTCCTAAAAACCATAATTCAAATTTCTATATTTATGAAACCTTTAAAGATGGGTTTAATAAAATTTACAAAAATATATATGAAAAATTACAAGAGGGATTCATTGATACTTTACCAACAGAAAATTCATGTACATATTGTCCATATAAATCTATTTGTAAATATCCAGGAAAGGCTTGCATATTAGAACCTGTTTTTAATCTAGAGAAAGGAGATAATGATGAAGTGGAATAAAGACCAATTAGAAGCTATCTATACTACAAATAAAGACATCGTTGTCTCTGCATCTGCAGGAGCTGGAAAAACTTCTATTCTTGTGGAAAGACTTTTAGTTCTTTGTACAAGAGAAGAAAACCCAATAGATTTAGATAGAATCGTCGCTTTAACTTTTACAGAAGCAGCTGCTTCAGAAATGAAAAAAAGACTATCAAAAGCTTTAAACAACAAATTAAATGATTCAAATTCAGATAAAACCCAAATAAAAAAACAGCTTATATTATTAGATACAGCTCAAATATCTACAATACATTCATTTTGTCTAAACATAATAAAAAAATATTATGATGTGATAAATTTAAATCCAGCTATGATAGATAATACATTAGATGAAATAACTGTAAAAAATATTAAAAATAAAGCATTTAACACTTCATTTTTAAACTATTCAAATAGTAATGATGTATTAGAATTAATGAATAACTTTTCAGACAGAATATTTTCATTAGATTCACTTAAAGATAATGTTTTAAATATAGTTAAAGAAGCTAATTCTGTATTTGATAAAGAAAAGTGGTATGAAAAAACAAGAAACAATTATAAAATAATCGATAACTTAAATCAGTTAGATAAAGAGATTTTATCAGTGTACTGTGAATCAATTATTAATACATTAATTGATTTACCTAATGATATAGATAATTTGTTAATGATGTTAGATACAAATGAAAATATTGGTAAGAATAAAGCAAAATTCTTAGGGAATTTAAATAAGTTAAAATACTATATCAATAATTCAATTAAGTATTTGAAAAATAATAATTATTATGATTTTTATTATGAATTTGAAAAGACTGAAGAAACTAGTTTTATAGCCCGTGGATTTTCTAAGGGTGAAAGTGACCTAAAAACAAAAATATATAAAATCATAAATGGATTAATTAAATCTTTATATCCACCTGAAACTTTTATTTATGTAAATAACAAGCTTAATAAATTAGTTAACCAGTTAATAGACCTTGCAATACTTACAGACAATGAAATAAGATCTTTAAAAATTAAAGTAAATGGTTTTGATTTTGATGATATGGAAAGATATGCATATCAGATTCTTACATCAAATAACAATATGATAGCTAATCAATTAAAAGAAGAATTTGATGAAATATTAGTTGATGAGTTTCAAGATACTAATGAAATACAAAATGAGATTGTAAATCTTA
Source organism: Erysipelotrichaceae bacterium (assembly GCA_012523895.1). Classification (GTDB taxonomy): domain Bacteria; phylum Bacillota_I; class Bacilli_A; order Erysipelotrichales; family Erysipelotrichaceae; genus UBA9076. The sequence goes on along the minus strand of JAAYSZ010000029.1, from coordinate 73,919 downwards.
TTTCAAAAGGAAATAACACTTTTAGAGTAGGAGATGTAAAACAATCTATATATAGATTTAGAAAAGCTAAACCTTCTATTATGAGAAGTTTAATGGCTAATCCAAACTATAAATTAATATCATTAAAAAATAACTATAGATCTAAAGAAAATATTGTTAATTTTACTAACAATACCTTTTCTAAATTAATGAATATTAATGGTTTTAGTGATAAATATGAAAAAATTGATACTGTTAATATCGGTTTAGATTCTCAAAAAGAATATAAGCCTAATACAATTACTTTTTATGGATTAAAAGAAGTTGAAGATTTAAATTATAAAGATAATGAATTAAAAGCTAGATTTATTTCAAACAAAATTAAAAATATGGTTATTAATGAAGGTTATAAATATAAGGACTTTGTAATACTTGTAAGAGGACATTCAGTAAAAGAATATTTGATAGATGCTTTTGATGAATTAAACATACCTTATTTTATAGATAATCAAACTGGTTTTTACTCTGCTTGGATGTCTCATATATTAATTAGTTTTTTAAAATTAATTATTGATACTGATGAAATAGCTTTAATGTCTGTACTAACTTCTCCTATCTATAATTTAAGTGATGAAAAGTGTGCAAAACTTGTAATACAACACAATTCATTATTACAAGGTATAAAAAATATTAATCATCCTATATTAAATGATATTAGACATCTAAAAGAAGTATATATAAATAAAGGTATTAGTGCAGTATTAGATGAAATAGCTTTATTAAATAATTTTATAAATGATAAATGTAATATCCAACAAAGATTAAACTTTGATTTATTCTATGAAAATGCACTTTCATTTGAAAAAACATCAATTGATTTAAATGAATTTATTAGACAAATTAAACTAGTATCTGATGATAAATCCAGTGAAGCAATTTCTGTTGGAGAAGATGATGATGTTGTAAAAGCTATGACAATTCATAACTCTAAAGGTTTACAGTTTAAAGTTGTATTCTTTTGGTCTAGTAGTAGAAACGAAAAAAATGATTCAAGTGATAAAGTTATTACAGATTCTGAGTTAGGTTTTGCATTAGATTATATTGACACAAAATACTACACAAAATATAAATCAATCCAAAAACAAGCTCTTTCTTATAAAATAAAACAAGAATCATCAGAAGAGTTTATTAGACTACTTTATGTAGCTTTAACCAGAGCCCAAGAAGAACTATATATTGTTGATATATATAAAGATGGACTTGATACAAATACATTAAATAAATACTTTGCGATTAGTAACACTTCTGGAACTAAACTATTATCTTCTGTATTAGAAAATGATGACATATTTAATTATGAATGCATTGATTCTTTTGATATCAAAATAGAAAAAGAAAAAGAAAAAATAATAAACCCTATTCTTCCTTACTATAAAGATTTAGATATTAAAGATATTGAAGTAATCACACCAAGTAAAACAACTTCTGAAATATCATTAGACATTGATTTAAACAGAAGTGATGAAGCTGTTAATAGAGGAACTTTAATGCATGAATATATCGAAAATCTTCCAGATAGATTATGGAATAAAGATGATATATCTAAAATAACTGGATTAAACCAAAAAGATATCGATAGTTTAATTACATTTAATAAATCTAATTTCTTTAATAATTTATTATCAATGAACTTATATCATGAATATCCATTCATCTTAAAAGAAGGAAATTCAATTACTAATGGAATTATAGATATATTAGCTATTAATGATAAAGAAGTAATCATAGTTGATTTAAAAAGTGATAGATATATTACTGAAGAATCTTTGATAAATACATATAGTTCACAAATTATGCACTATGTAAAATCAATGAAGAGTATCTATCCAAACAAAAAAATACAGGCTTATATTTATAGCTTTACTTTAAATAAAGAAATACTTGTTTATTTAGATTAAAACATTAAAAAATGCATTGACTACCAATGCATTTTTTATATTTTCACTATCGCTTAACTTTTCAATGAATGTATTAATTTAGATACTCCACCAACACCTGAGTAAACTCCATTTTTAGTTACTAATGTAGGAGCACTCATTATTTTGTGTTCACGAACAAACTCAATATTTTCTTCCGCAAGTATATTTTCATATTTAATATTTGCATCATCTAACATTTTTTTAGCTATCTTACAATTTGGACAAGTTCTACTTTCCACAAGAATTACACCATCTAAATCAGCTTTAGGTTCTTCTTTTTTAGCTTTAGGATCAAATTTGAATATGTTTTCATCTGACATATCATATTCTTTTCTATCCTTGTATTCTTGTGTTTTTCCATCGTTCCAATTTTTTACAGGTCTATAGTATCCAGTAATTCTACTATAAACTTCTGTATCAATACCACATGTTGGACACTTAAACTCTTCACCATTAATATAACCATGTTCTTTACATACTGAGTATGTAGGAGAAAGTGTATAATAAGGCAATTTATAGTTGTTCGCAATCTTTCTAACTAAATTAGCTGCACTCTTCCAATCAGGTAGTTTTTCACCTAAGAAAGCATGGAATACAGTACCTGAAGTATAAAGTGTTTGTAATTCATCTTGTACATCTAGCGCACTAAATATATCATCTGTATAACCTACAGGTAAATGAGATGAGTTAGTGTAATAAGGTGTTGCATCTTCATTTGCTGTAATAATATCTGGATATCTCTTCTTATCATGTTTAGCTAATCTATAAGAAGTACTTTCCGCTGGAGTAGCTTCTAGGTTATATAAGTCTCCATATAACTCTTGATAATCAGATAATTTTTCTCTCATATGATTTAATACTTCAACGCTAAATTCTTGAGCTTTTTTACTAGTTAAATCATCTTGAATCCATTTTGCATTTAAACAAGCTTCATTCATACCTACTAAACCAATAGTAGAGAAATGATTTTCAAATGTACCTAAATATCTCTTTGTATATGGATATAATCCAGCATCCAATAATTTAGTAACTACATCCCTTTTAATCTTTAAGCTTCTAGCACTTAAATCCATTAAATGATCTAATCTTTCATAGAATTCTTTTTTATTTCTTGATAAATAAGCAATTCTAGGCATATTGATAGTTACAACTCCAACACTTCCTGTTGATTCACCTGAACCAAAGAATCCACCAGACTTTTTCCTTAATTCTCTTAAGTCAAGTCTAAGTCTGCAGCACATACTTCTAACATCGCTTGGATCCATATCAGAATTAATATAATTAGAGAAATACGGAGTTCCATATTTTGCGGTCATTTCAAATAACAATTTATTATTTTCACTTTCATTAAAGTCAAAATCTTCTGTAATTGAATAAGTAGGAATTGGATATTGGAAACCTCTTCCATTAGCGTCTCCTTCAATCATAATTTCAATAAACGCCTTATTGATCATATCCATTTCTTCTTGACAATCACCATATGTAAAATCTTGTTCTTTTCCACCAACAATTGCTTTTTGATCTCTTAAATCATTAGGAACCTTCCAATCAAGAGTAATATTAGTAAATGGCGCTTGAGTTCCCCATCTACTTGGAGTATTAACTCCATATATAAATGATTGTAATGCTTGTTTTACTTCTTTATAGTCAAGATTGTCCACTCTTACAAATGGCGCTAAATAAGTATCAAATGAAGAAAATGCTTGAGCTCCTGCCCACTCATTTTGCATGATTCCTAAGAAGTTAACCATTTGGTTAGTAAGAGTGCTTAAGTGTTTTGCTGGAGAAGATGTAATTTTTCCTTCAACTCCACCTAATCCTTCTTCAATCAATTGTCTTAAAGACCAACCAGCACAATACCCTGTTAACATACTTAAATCATGAATGTGGATATCCGCATTTTTATGTGCACTACCTATTTCTTCATCATAAACTTCTGATAGCCAATAGTTTGCAGTAATTGCACCTGAATTAGATAATATTAATCCCCCAACTGAATAAGTAACTGTTGAATTTTCTTTAACTCTCCAGTCATTAATCTTTAAATAATCATCTACAATGTCCTTGTAGTTTAATAAAGTTGATTTTACATTTCTAACATTTTCTCTTTGTTTTCTATATAAAATATATGCTTTTGCGACATCTGCATATCCAGAATCAGATAAAACTTTTTCAACACTATCTTGGATATCTTCTACAGCTATCATTTGATCTTTTACTTTATATTGAAAATCAGATGTTACTCTTAAAGCTAATAAATCAATTATGTCTTTGTTATAGTTTTTATCTAATGAATCAAAAGCCTTTGTAATTGCTATTTTTATCTTGTTTAATTCAAAATCAACTACTGAATTATCTCTTTTTAATACTCTATACATAATTCCCCTCCTAAAGTCTGTATTATTAATATACAACAAAAAAACAATAAAAAATGTTGCGTTTGCAACACTTTATCCTCTTATTTCTACATTTTTGATATATTTTGTTAAATATTTCGCATAAGATTCTAATTCTTCTTTACTAGGTTCGCTCAATCCTTGTAGTATAACCGAGTCTCTATTTACAAATGGTTGTAAGTAGTATTTTTTAGCACCTTTTATCCATTTTGCAATCCCTATAAAGGAATCTATGTCGTGAAATTCTTTAACTACTGTTGTTCTAAATTCATAATCTACATTGTCTTCTAGTAAATATGAAACAGTGTCTTCAATTAAGCTAATATCAAAATTTTCAACTCCAATAGTTTCATTATATCTTTCCTTAGAATTTTTTATATCAACTGCCACATAATCAATAAGTTTTAAATCAACAAGTTCTTTTAATGCTTTTAAATTAAATCCATTTGTATCAAGCTTAACTAAAAACCCTAAATCCTTAATAGGTTTTATAAACTCTTTTAATCCTTTTCTAATTAAAGGTTCCCCTCCTGTTATACATACTCCATCAAGTAAGCCTTGTCTTTTATTTAAAAAATCATAGAATTCCTTTTCATCCATAATTGGATCAAAATTATTAAATACTAAATCACTATTATGACAAAAAGGACATCTAAAATTGCATCCACTTAAAAATACTGTACAAGCTACTTTTTCAGGATAATCTAAAAGAGTAAGTTTTTGTAAACCGTGAATTTCCATTACTTAATAACTGTCCCTGCAGGTAGTGAGTTTATAGTTACTACTTCAATAAGACCGTCATGTTCTCCAGCTAAAAGCATTCCTTGAGATTCAGTACCTCTTATAACTGCATTTTTTAAATTAGTTACTACAACAACTTTTTTACCAATCATTTGTCCTGCAGTATAATTTGATGCAATACCGGAAACTATTTGTCTAATCTCACCTTTTCCAATATCTACTTTACTAATAAGTAAGTTTTCTGCATCAGCATGTTTTTCACATGAAACCACTTTTCCAACAACTAATTTAACTCTAGAAAAATCATCAATTGTTATTGTTCCAAAAGGTACAAATGTAGATTTTTTTTCTTTTTTCACTTCAACCACTTCCTTCTTTATTTCAACTTTGGTTACTTTTTTTGGTTCTTTTTTTGGTTCCTCTTTTAACTCTTCTTTTGTTTCTTCTTCTAATTTAGCCATTATTTCATCACTGTCTAATCTTGTAAACAATATTTCAGGTTTTTCTTTTACCTTAATACCAATTTCTAATTGGCCAAATTTCAATATTGATTCATAATCTCTTTGTTTTGTATTAATATTATCTAATATTTTTCTAGATGTTTCTGGTATAAACGGCTCTAATAATACTCCAATAATTCTTATAGCTTCTAAAAGATTATATAAAACAACTTTTAACCTTTCATGTTTAGATTCATCTTTTCCTAAAATCCAAGGAGTTGTTTCATCGATATACTTGTTACATCTTTTAGCTAATGTAAATATTGATGCTATTGCATCAGCAACTCTTAATTCATTCATGCATTTTTCAACAATTTCTGGAGTTTTAATTGCTAAATCAATAATTTCAGCATCAATTTCTTCTAAACTAAGTGAATTATGTACAACACCATCAAAATACTTATTAGACATTGAAATTGTTCTGTTAACTAAATTACCTAAAACATTAGCTAAATCAGAATTGATTCTTTCAATCATTAATTCATATGTAATTGTTCCATCATGACCAAAAGGCATCTCATGTAACATTATGTATCTAACTGCATCTACACCAAACAACTTAGATAAATCATCCGCATAAATTACATTACCCTTAGACTTACTCATCTTGCTATCTCCAACAAGTAGCCAAGGATGACCAAATATTTGTTTTGGAAGTTCAACCTCTAATGCCATTAATATAATTGGCCAATAAATAGTATGGAACCTTAATATGTCTTTACCAATTAGATGAACATCTGCTGGCCAATATTTTTTAAACATTTCACCATGATTACCATCTACATCATACCCAATACCAGTAATATAGTTTGCAAGTGCATCAATCCAAACATAAACAACATGATCTTTATCAAAATCTACTGGAACTCCCCATTTAAATGTGCTTCTTGAAACACAAAGATCTTTCAATCCTGGTCTTAAAAAATTATTTAACATTTCGTTTTTTCTAGATTCAGGTTGAATAAAATGAGGATTATCTTCTATATGTTTAATCAATCTATCAGCATATTTACTCATCTTAAAGAAATATGCTTCTTCTTTTGTAGGATAAACATCTGCACCGCATTCAGGGCATTTTCCATCAACTAGCTGTGAATTTGAATAAAATGCCTCACATGCCTTACAATACATTCCTTCATATTCAGATTTATATATATCTCCTTGTTCATATAATTTTCTAAATATTTTCTGAATTTGTTTAACATGATACTCATCTGTTGTTCTTACAAATTTATCATAAGTAACATTCATACAGTCATATTGTTCTTTTACAATAGCCGCTATCTTATCAACATATTCTTTAGGTGAAAGCCCTGCTTTCTTAGCACTATCTTCAATTTTTTGACCATGTTCATCAGTTCCAGTTTGAAAATAAACATCATATCCTGTTTGTCTCTTATAGCGACATATAGCATCAGCTAAAACTATCTCATAAACATTTCCTATATGAGGTTTGCCAGATGTATAAGCTATAGCTGTTGATAAATAATATTTTCCTTTACTCATAATTACCTTCCTTAACATAAAAACGCCCTCTTAAGGACGTTAAATCGCGGTACCACCTTAATTCATACATAAAAGTATGCACTCATACTCATAACGCGAGTTGTCGTCCCACCTTACATATCAAGTGGACGGCTCCTAGACCATATTTATATTTCTTTTATATATAGTTACACCAACCCTATATTCTCTAAAATAAAAATAAAATATAAACTTCTATTCATCGCCTTTAGTAACATTATATATTTTTTACACTTTCATGTAAACCAACCTTAACTAATTGACTTTTAAATTTTACCATGTTACATTGATAAAGTATTCTAGCGTTAATTTATCACAAGGTGGATAAGGTAAAAAGCGGTTTACAAGTGTATTATGGAGGTATAAATGAGTACAGGTAAAGTTAAGTGGTTCAATGCAGAAAAAGGATACGGATTTATTACATCAGATGAAGGGCAAGACATCTTTGTACATTTCTCAGCTATCCAAGAAGAAGGCTTTAAATCACTAGAAGAAGGTCAAGAGGTTTCTTTTGATGTTACTGAAGGTGATCGTGGACCACAAGCAACTAACGTAGTAAAACTATAATTAAATCGCTTAGTTTATATTAAAGTTTCAGTGTTAGTAAAAAACAAAACTATGGAAATCCATAGTTTTTTATTTTTTTATGACTGTTTTTCTAGTAAATAGTTTTTTATCTTTAAAATACTTATTAACTCTTTCAAGAGTTTCAATATCTCTAGTAAGTCCAAATACAGTAGATCCAGAACCAGACATTAAAGCTCCATCCATCCCTAATCTAATCATATCCTCTTTAATATCTTTAATTGCAGGCACTAAATTAAAAGATGGTTGTTCTAAGGAGTTACTTAAATTATTAATTACACCTTCATAGTCATTACTTATTAGTGCTTTTTTCATTGCAAATATATTAGGATGATCACATTTATTTAAATCTAATTTACTAAATGCAACTTTAGTTGAAACTCCTTTTTTGGGTTTAACTAAAAGTATATTAAAATCCGTATTAACTTTAAAAAAATGAAGCTTTTCACCAATACCACTTACCATTGCAGGTTTATTCATATAACAAAATGGAACATCTGCACCAACTTTTTTAGCCAATTTAATCATTTTTTCATCACTTACATTTAATTTCAACAGCTTTTTAACTAACCTCATAGCTGCCGCAGCATCTGCACTACCTCCAGCTAATCCAGCTTGAGTTGGAATATGTTTTATTAAATTAATTGTAAAATTTTCTTTAAATTTAAATTCATCTCTTAATACTTTTATAGCTTTTAAAACTGTATGATTTTCGTCCTTAGGAATATATCCAATATTTTGTTTTATTTCCATCTCTTTTGATATATCCATCTCTAAAACATCATAAAAATGTAAAGGAACCATTATCATAGACAATTCATGATATCCATCTTCTCTTCTACTTACTACGTCTAAACTAAGATTTATCTTTGCATATGCATTTTCTCTCATAACAATTCCTCATATACCTTATACATTTCAATAAATTTATCTAAACTTAATTGTTGAGCTCTTATGTTTTTATCTACATTTGTTTTTAAATAAATATTTTCAATAATATCACTATCATTAATATATTCTTTTAAATTATTATTTAATGTCTTCCTTCTTTGTTTAAAACATGCTTTTACAAATTCAAAGAACTTATATCTATCAATTTCTTCTATAAAATCTTTCTTTACAAATTGAATCACTGCAGAATCAACTTTAGGCTTAGGATTAAACACGTTCTTATTAACTTTCATTAATATTTTAACATCATATAAATACTGAGTAATTACACTTAATGCATTATAATCACTACTTGAAACACTCGCATTAAACCTATCCGCAACCTCTTTTTGAACCATTACTGTAATAGTATCAATTCTTGTATTACTTTCAAAAATTTTAAATAAAATTGGCGTAGTTACATAATAAGGAAGATTAGCACATACAACTACATTTCCATATTTATTAATTAACTTATCACTAATTTCTTTCAAATTAACATTTAAAAAATCTTCGTTTATTATTTGTACATTTTCATAATCTGATAATGTATCTTTCAATACAGGTATTAAACTTTTATCAATTTCATAAGAAACAACTTTTTTTGAAAGTATTGCAAGTTGTTGTGTTAAAGCACCTATTCCAGGACCAATTTCAATAACTGCAATACCTTCACAATTAGATAATCTTGCAATTTTTTCAACAATTCCTGGTTCGATAATAAAATTTTGACCAAATCCTTTTTTTATTTTCAAATTATATTTATTTATAATTTCATTTGTCTTTTTAGCTGTTGCAATCATCAAAGCACCTCTTTTATTTGATTAATAGTTAAACCTAACATATTGATTCTTTTTAGTAAAGTTTTACAATTAGCTTTTCCTAAATTAAATTTTTTACTTACTATATCTCTTTTAGCACTACTATTACTACTGCCACATAAACCTAATTCAAACATATCTTCCATAGAAATATTACTTTGTGTTTCTTTATAAGTAACCACATTTTTTAATGCTTTTTCAAGAACGCTTTTACTTGCATGTTCTATTCCAACTTTTTTATCAGTTCTTCCATCTTCTTTTAATATAAATGCATGTTTTAATCCAGGTATTTTTTCATTTAACTTATTTCTTATGTAATCTCCTGGACTATCAGGATCACAAAATACTATAACACCTCTAGTTTCATTTAATCTTTTTATTAATGAAATAGTAAAGTCACTAAGACATGTACCATGAGTTTCAATAGTATCACAATCAAAGTAACTCTTAAGTTTATTAGTATCATTTTTTCCTTCAACTACTATCACTTCTTTAATTTTCATAAGATAATTATAACAAAAAAGACGTTGTACGGGGAATGTGCACAACGTCTAATAGAGGACACCTACGGGGAATGTTCTGTTCCTCTATACGAACTACTGTTCGTTACTTAATTATAACAATAAAACAGCCATTTTAAAAGCTTTTACTAAAACTTTTTAAACAAAATGTTATAGTTCTCACAAATGTGTTCTTTTAACTCATTTTCTTCAATATTTCTTAGTTCAGAAATGTATTTTCCAATATGTTTTACATACATTGGTTCATTCCTTTTTCCTCTAAAAGGAACTGGTGTTAAATAAGGACAATCTGTTTCAATTAATAGTTTATTTATATCAACTTTTAAAGCAACTTCTTTAGGTTTAGCAGCATTTTTAAATGTAACTGGTCCTGCCAAAGAAATATAATAACCAAGCTTTGTAAATTCCTTTGCCATTTCATAACTGCCAGAATAACAATGCATAACTCCTTTACATTTATGTTCCTTTAAAATATCATAAGTATCTTTCATTGCATCTCTAGAATGAACAATAATTGGTTTGTTTAAATTCTTTGCTAGTTTTATTTGCTTAATAAAAAGCTCTTTTTGTTTTTCAACATTATCTTTATGCCAATGATAATCTAGTCCTATTTCACCAATAGCTATTATTTTTTCATTATGAGCATACTCATAAAACAAATCCCAATCCTTATCAGTCAAAAACTTTTGATCATTAGGATGAAGACCAACTGCAACATCAAACATTTCATCATTAGTCGCAAGCTCTAATGCTTTTTCAACTTCAGATAAATCACTACAAATAATCATTATTTTTACAAGTCCATTATCTTTTGCATTTTGTATTACTTTATCTAAATCATCTTTAAACTCTTTTCCACATATATGTGCATGACTATCTAACCAACCTACTTTATACATACCTTACTCCCTACAATATAATCATGTATTGACATTTCTGGATTAAAAAGAATCATAATTATTCCTGAAAGTACACTAATAGATCCATAAAAAGCAGTAATGCTTATTGCTTTAATAAAAGCTCTAATTAATATATTTAAAATATTTTTCTTATCATAAACTACTTTTAATCTTAAATAATTTTTACCAATTGTATTTCTATATTTATATTCCATAAAAAATGTATAAATAATAAATATTAAAATAAAAATAAAATATTCTCTTAACCATAATAAAAACTTATTTTCAAAACCAACTAAAAAGTCCTTTAAAACCCATCCAAGTAAAAAGGATGGAACATAAACAATTGCATAGTCAATTATTAATGCATAAAGCCTTTTTAAAAATACTTCCACTTCTATTTACCTAAACAAAATTTACTAAATAATGCATCAATTAAATCTTCTCTTGATGTTTCCCCAATAATCTCTTTTAAAGAATTATAAGATTTTTGTAAATCTATTGTGACTAAATCAAGTTCAACATTATCTTCAAGCATATTAATAACTTCATCCATAGAATTTCTTGCGGAAATTGCAAGTCCTATTTGTCTTTCATTATTTAATGTACTTTCATTACTAGCTAAAATTTGTTTTTCATATTTTTCTTCAATAACTTTAATTAATTCACTAACATCATTATTTAATGCGGAAATACTTAAATTGTCTGTTTTTCTAATATCTGATTTATTATAAACAATAATCCTATCATAATCTTTTGTAATCTCTAATAATTTCTTATCAGATTTGTCTAAATCTGTAGATGCATCTAAAACAACAATGACTAATTGCGCTTTGGATAATGCATCTAAACTTTTTGCGATTCCAATTTGTTCAACTTTATCTTTAGTTTCTCTTATCCCTGCAGTATCAACTAAATTTAAAGTAATATTACTTAATCTAATTCTACCTTCAACAAGATCTCTAGTAGTACCTTCAATATCTGTCACAATAGCCTTATCTTCTTCTAATAAAGCATTTAACAAACTACTTTTTCCTACATTTGGTTTACCTAATATAACAGTATCAACACCATCTTTTACAATCATAGAATTTTGAGCCTTAATAATTATCTCGTCAATTCTTTTTCTCCATGATTTTGCCATAGGTAAAACAACTTCTTGACTAAGTATATCTACATCATCATATTCTGGATAATCTATATTAACTTCAATATTCGCAATTATTTGTAATAAATCATCAATTAAAGGAGTTATTAATCTAGTAACACTTCCCTTCATTGAATTAATCGCATTTTTTGCGTCTGTTTTATTTGTTGCAGTAATTAAATCATTAATACCTTCAGCTTGAGTTAAATCAATTCTTCCATTTAAAAATGCTCTTTCAGTAAATTCACCAGGTCTAGCAAGTCTTGCACCATTACCAATACATAAACCAAGAATTGTCTTAGTCACAAATACTCCACCATGACAATTTATTTCAATCACATCTTCCATGGTATAGCTTCTAGGGCTTCTAAATATACTAACTAATACTTCATCAACATCTTCACCATCTTGATCAACAATCATTCCATATGTAATTGTGTGGCTAGGTTTATTACTTAAATCCTTATTAAATATCTTATTAACAATACTAAAAGCATCAGGTCCACTTAACCTAATAATAGATATAGCACCTTCTTGCATAGGTGTAGATACAGCTACAATTGTTTCACTAAACATATAATTCCTCTTTCATTATAAGTTTATCATATCTTTATAAAACCAAAAGAAAAAGCCTTCACAGGCTTTTATCCAATTGATTCAAATATTTCTTTTGGCGCTCCACATACTGGACAAACCCAATCTTCTGGAACATCATCAAATGATGTATTTGGTTCTATTCCACTTTCTGGATCACCAATTGCTGGGTCATAAACATAACCACAAGGACATATATATTTTTCCATAATTTTCTCCCTTTCTATTTATTTAAAACAGTTTTTCCAAACTCTATTCCAAATTCATATGCGTTTTCTAAATCTTCTTTAAATGGTTTAAATTTTACTCTTAAACCATCAACTGTTTTAAGTTGAAGTTGCTTAAATCTTTCAAGTAAGTATGGTACCGCTTCTCCACTCCATCCATAACTTCCAAACGCACTTGCATATTTACCTCTATATATTGGCGCAAACATATTTAATGTAAGTTCATATACTGGTTTAAGCGGTTGACCTACAATAGTTGGAGTTCCTAATAAAAACCCATCAGAACTTGCAAGTTCACTATCTAATAATGCTGTATCTGTCTTTTCAACATCATACATAACAACATCTAATTCACCTAATGAATTGATTCCCTTATATATTTCTTCAGCTAAAGTTTTAGTATATCCATATGCACTAACATATGCAATTACAACTTTCTTTTTATCCTTAACTACAGGTGTGCTCCACTTCTTGTATTTATCTAATGCATAATCAACATCAACATCTAATACTGGACCATGTCCTGGACAAATATAATCAATTTCTAATCCTTCAATTTTTTTCATCGCATTAGTTACATGAGGGAATGTAAAAGGACCCATAATCATATCATAGTAATATTTAAATGAATCTTCATAACCTTCTTGATCAGTTAACTTGCTTTTTAAAACACCATCAAAACTATAATGTTCACCAAAAGCATCACAAGAAAATAATGTTTTTTCTTCTACCCAATAAGTAAATATTGTATCAGGCCAATGTAAGTTAGGCGCTACAATAAACCTTAATGTTTTATCACCTAAACTTAACTCATCATTATCTTTAACTGCTTGACTTTTAAAATCTCTTTCTACAATATTCTTTAAAAAATTAATCGCAATATTAGAAGCAACAATAACTATATCTGGATTTATATCTAAAAACTTTTCTATACTTCCTGCATGGTCTAATTCAGTATGACTTACAATTAAATAATCTATTTTACTTATATCAGTAAGCTTACTTAATGCTTCTATGTATTCATCAAAGAAAGGTTCTTTAACTGTTTCAAATAATACAGATTTTTCACTTCCTTTTAAAAAGTATGAATTATATGAAGTCCCATATTTTGTTTCCATTATTACATCAAAAACTTTTAATTCTGGATCTTGAACTCCACACCAATGTAGATCTTTTTTTAACTCTAAAATTTCCATAAAATCACCTCATCAATATAATAGGTTAATAGTTACTAAAATACAATTAAAGTGCTATTTATCCAAAGTAAAAACAAACCATATTGGCTTGTTTTATTCAATAACTCCTAATAAATCTAATATTCTATTTAAATCATCGACATCACTATATTTAATTATGATTTGTTTATTATCAACGCTAACTTTTGTTTGAAGCTTATCTCTAAATAAATCTTCAACATACTTTAAATTAGGATCTATTACTTTTATTTTTTTCTTCTTTAATGCTTTATTAGGATCTAAATCTTTCATTAACTTTTCAACTTGTCTTACTGACATTTTTTCATCAATAATTTTAAGTGCTACATCATAAATCATATCATCATTATTTAATGACAATAACGGTCTAGCATGAGACATGGTTAATTCCTTATTAACAACTAAATCTTGTACACTCTTTGGAAGATTTAACAACCTAAGCATATTTGCACAATATTCTCTTGTCTTTCCTACTCTTTTCGCAAGTTTTTCTTGAGTATAACCTAATCTATCCATTAAATTTTTATAAGCATTTGCTTCTTCAATTGGATTTAAATCTTCTCTTTGAATATTTTCTAAAATAGAAATTTCCATCATTTGAGAATCATCAAATTCATATACTACACAAGGAACAGTAGAAAGGTTTGCCATTTTTGCGGCTCTCCATCTTCTCTCTCCTGCGATTATTTCATAACCTGTTACACTTTTTCTAACAATTAATGCAGTAAAAATACCATGTTCTTTTATAGAGTCGCTTAATTCTTTCAAAGATTTTTCATCAAATTCTTTTCTAGGTTGAAATGGATTTGGTCTTATTTCATCAACGTTAACTTCAATTTGTCTTTTTCCATCTCCACCTTCTTGAATTTCTTCTAATAAATTGCTGATGTCATCCCCAAAAATAGCTTCTAGCCCTCTACCCAGTCTTTTTTTATCATCTTTTTTACCCATTATCTAAACTCCTTTGCATTTTGAGTCATAACTTCTTTAACTAAAGATGCATATGCTTTTGCGCCTTCACTTCTAGTATCATATTCAAAAATTGATTGTTCATTACCAGGAGCTTCAGAAAGTTTTACATTTCTAGGTATATAGCTTTTATATACTCTTTCTCTAAAATACTTTCTAACTTCTTGTTGAACCTCAACTGACAATTTAGTTCTAGCATCAAACATAGTAAGTAATATTCCTTCAATAATTAAAGACTTATTAAACATTCTTTGAACTATTCTAATAGTGCTTAATAACTGAGTTAATCCCTCTAATGCAAAATACTCACATTGAACAGGAATTATTACACTATCAGCTGCAGTTAAAGCATTAGTGTTTAATAAACCTAAAGATGGTGGACAATCAATGATAATAAAATCATATTCATGTTTAATTGGTGAAAGTTTATCTCTAAGTAAGGCTTCTCTTCCTACCTTATATTCAGACATTGTCACATCAGCTCCTGCAAGGCTAATATTTGCGGGTAATACATCTAAAGGAGGCATTTTCAATGTGACTTTTGCATCTTTTATTGGAGTATTTTCCATTAGTACATCATAAATAGTTTTATTAAAACCAACCTTATTAGCTCCAATACCCTGTGTGGAATTTCCCTGAGGATCAAAATCCACTAATAAAACCTTCTTGCCAAAATATGCAAGACCTGCCGATAAATTTATACTAGTTGTTGTTTTTCCAACTCCACCTTTTTGATTTGCTACTGCGATTATTTTTCCCATATTATTCCTCTTTTACTTTGGTAAAGTGATTGTAATTGTCACTTCTTCATCACTATCATCATAAGTATTACTTACTTCAATTCCTAATTGTTTTATCATATCTAAACATTGATTAATACTATTAACTGCAATTTGAACATTTCTAGTAAATCCTTTTGTAAGATATTTTTTTGCTTGTCTTTTTTTGTTTGCTAAATCATAAATATACTTTTCACTTTCTCTAACATTTAACTTGTGTCTTAAAATATATTTATAAGCTTGAAGCTGTTGGTCTCCTTCTAAAACTAACAAACTTCTTCCATGTCTTTCACTTATTTTATTAGCTATAAGTCCATCTTGAACTTCTTGTTGTAAATTTAATAACCTTATTTTATTAGCTATTGTTGATTGTGTCTTATTTATTTTTTTTGCAAGTTGTACTTGAGTAAGTTTTGTATCATTCATTATATTAATATATAAAATCGCTTCTTCAATAGAAGATAATTTTTTTACATTAATATATTCCATAATATCTACATCAACTTTTTCTAATACTATTGCTTCAAGCTCTAAAACTCCCATATTTTCACTTGCTTGAAATATATCTTCTCCAACCACTATAAAATAATCATCATCAACCTTTTTTAAAATAAGTGAATAATCTTTATTATTTACTAATTCTTTAGCTTTTTCTAAATTTTCTAAACTATAATTAATTACTGGTTGATAAGGATTAGATTTTATTTTACTTGTTAGTACATATCTTTTCATATTAACCCTCTTATAATGGTTGTTTTTTTATTCTAGAATAATTCCTTGGATATTTTAAAGGTGTTTTCTTAATTTTTTTATAAACTAAATTAACTCTTTTAAATTCATTTAACATAAATTCATTAGCTTTTATTAATTTACAACCTAATATATTTGTAGCATTAGTTGCATCAACAGATTCTTGAATACCTTTTTCACCTTTCATCGCAATAAAATATGAATCCATCTTTACTAAAGGTATACATAATTCAGCAAGTATAGATAGATTTGCGACAGCTCTAGCTATAACTATATCAAATATTTCCCTGTTTTCTTTTACAAAGTCTTCGCTTCTAACGTTATAAACAGTAATATTATCTAAATTTAGTTGGGAAATAACTTCATTTAAGAATACACATCTCTTATTTATAGGTTCTAATATAACCACTTCTAAACTAGGATCTACAATCTTCATAGGTATGCTAGGAAACCCTGCACCAGAGCCTACATCACATAGTTTTCCACATAGTTTTTCATCTAATAGAGGTATAACACTGTCGAAAAAATGTTTTTCCACAATTTCATTATATTCAGTAATTGCCGTAAGATTTATCTTTTTATTCCATTCAATTAATAAATTTGCATACTTATCAAACTGTTTTAATTGATTTTCATTCAATTCAAAACCTTTTTCCACACACTTTTCTTTTAAATCAATTAAATCCATCAATAATACCTCTATGAAGTATTATAACATTATTTCCCAAATACAAAACACTTAGTTAATGTTATAAATGTAAAATCATCTTTTTTAATAAATTATTATTAAAAGTGGATATAATGTTTTTCCACAATATTTATCCAGATACTAAAAACCATTCTGGAAGCCAACGTAAATACTTAACTACAAAACTTAATTCTACAGCTTGGCCTGATAACACTGGATAAAATAGTATAAATAAAGCAAAAACACATAATGTATAGCTAATTATAAATATTTTAAAAATTTTGCTAGAAACATTGTTTCTTATTTGTTTAAAACTATTTATTATCATCAGTACGACAAAAGGCACACAAGGAAAATAATGATAAATAAATATAACTCTAGTAACTAATACCCAAGGTAATAAACCTGATAAATATGCAATTAATATAAATATAGTATTATATTTATCAGCTTTAGAAATATTTTTGTTAAACAAAATATAAAATTGAAAAATAAACGCAAAAATTCCTACCCACCATACTAAAGGATTTCCAAAACTACTAATCCCTTCTCTTAAAGTATCACTAACAACTCTAGAATAATACCAAACAGGTTTAATCATTATTGGCCACTCATACCAAAGAGAACTAAAATAATGCGTTGCTTCTAAATTTGTATGGTAATTAAAAATATATATTTGACTATCTATCATCTTCTTTATCAAATGACTATTATTAGAATCCACAAAAGGAATATAAAATAATGTATACATAATAATTGGAATAATCACAAAAAAGACAATACAAAAACCTATTATTTTAATTGTTTTAGATTTAAAATTATCAACAATATATTTATGAGATATATTTTCAGTATGTCCATCTAGATCATTTTTAGCATATAAATATTCTCTATATCTTCTAAATAAATTCATAAAAAATATTATTGCAATACCAACTCCTGCATAAGCACCTGACCATTTAGTAGAAACTGCTAAAGCCATAGAAATACTAGATAACCCTAATAGAATAAATAAATCCTTAAGTTTTGTATCATAAAAACTTTTTGTACTATATTCATACATAAAATAAAACATTAATATTATAAAGAAAGTAACATAGACATCAATTGTAGATATTCTTGTTTGTACAAAATGCATAAAATCAAAAGCAAAGATAAATGTAGAAACTGAAGATAATAGTGTATTATTAAATATTTTCTTACTAAATACATATATTAATGGCAACATTAATATTCCAAATAAAGTACCTATTATTCTATATCCAAATGGATTCATTCCAAAAACAATTACTCCTATTGATATAAGTATTTTACCTAAAGGTGGATGTACCCTTTCATAAGTAGGTAGCTTATTTATATATTCATAAGCAGTTCTAGCATGATATATTTCATCAAAATATGTGCTATTTCTAAATGAAGGTTCTTCCGGAACTAAATATTCTTCATCAAATAATTCTTTATATTCACTATAATTAATTGGTTTTATTATTTTGTCATCTTTTTTAAAACATAATTCAATTATTAAAGCTTTATCACTTAATAATGTTAATACTAATTTATTTTCTTTAGTTGTTAAATCTACTTCTTCCCATTTAAATACATTTTGTAATGTAATCTCTTGTATATCATTTTCTGTTTCAATATTGAATTTTCTTTGATGGGCAGGACCAATATAATAAATCAATTTATTTGGAATTTCTTCAAACTCTAAAACAATGCTTTCATTTTGTTTTATATTATATACAGTCTCGGGAGCTTTATTATCTCCTAAATCATATAGCGCAAAAAAACTATAGAATACTGTAATTGATATCATCATTATTAAATCTATTTTTTTTATATAATTTTTCTTTTTGCTAGGTATAGGTTTCAAAGGTTTTATTATTTTTGTAAAACTTATAGTTATATCTTTGGTACTAAACAAACCAATTATAAAAAATATATACAATACAAGCATTCCAATAGAAACACTAAATCTAAATGGACAGTTATAATTATATGTTTGTGGATCATAAAAATATAAAGTATGAGCAGTATTATAGTAGTTAAGTACTGAAGCTCCTGTTAAAGTAATCCATAAGTAATTATATTGTTTTTCAATCAATGCTAAAATTATTAATATAAAAAGCGGATATAAATATCTTTCACACATCCTTACTGAAAACATAAACATTGTAAAAATAATAAATGCACCTAATAAAAAATATTTATTAGATTTTTTATTATATTTATAACTTAAGAAAAATGTAATAATTACTATTAATACTATTGCTATACTTCCCCATGCTTTCGCACTAAAAAATAAAACTTTTGTATTTTGATTAACCCAATTCATACCAATCATTGCCCAAAAGTTATATGCATTTCTTGACGCAAAAACAACTGAATTTATTGTGTTAAAATATTGTCTTATTACATTTTCTATACCAAAAGGCAAAGATATAATAAACATCCCTAATATAACTAATAATCCATAATTTAAATTATTAATTATTTTTTTTATATTAAAATCAACCAATACATTATCAATAATTCCTACTAATAAGACTGGTGTAAAAATTATTGTTTGTGGTTTTAAAAGAACTCCAATTCCATAAGAAAGATAAGCTAAAAACATCTTTTCTTTTTTTAAAGATAAACACATTAAAACAATCATTAATGCATAAAGTGAATCTGTTTGTCCCCATGAAGAGGAATTAATAATAATTACCGGTAAAAATAAATAAATCAAACTAAAAATAATAGCTTTATTTTCATCATGTTTATTTTTTGCGCTCTTATAAATCAAATATATACAAATAATATCTGAAATTATTGAAGGAAATTTCAACAACAAAACATGAGTTTTAGATAACCATTCCAAATTAAAAAAGTTTCTTATAAACCCTACTATATACAACATGTACATATAAAGTGGAGGATAATCAGTTAAAACATCAACAGAATAAAAATTTGAAGGTCCTAAATTATACATCATTTCAGCCCATGCTCCATAAGTGTTAATATCATACTTAAATCCAGGAGTATTGTAAGCTATCGCTACTCTAATAATAAATCCAATTAATAACACTAAAAAAATAGGTATTTTAGGTACTTTAAATTTATTGTTTTGCAATAAATATCCTATTAAACAAATAATTATAGATATTAAAGCAAAAAAATGAATTTTTAACATAGTTTCTCCACTTCTTTATAAAATTTATAAATGTATTTTATCATATATTTATTTATGCTAAAAATTCGATTAAGTTGTTTTTCTATTTTATTTAATTTTGTTTAACATTAATCCAAGTCCTAAAGGAATCAAACCAATTATTCCATAAAATAATAAAGTAAAATCAATTGAAGTCCTTTGAATTAAAAATCCAGAAATTAATGGTGTTATCAAAGCTGGAATACCACTATATATTGATGATGCAATAGTTTGTCCACTTGTCTTTAAGTTTTCAGGTGTAGCACTATCCACAAGAGTCTTACTTGTAATCATAATAATTGGAAAAGTAACACATTGCATGCATGTAACCAAAAGAATTAATTCAGGAGTTTGAACAACAGCATATCCTATAAAACGAAAAATATACATAATAGTTCCAAAAATTAATAATTTTCTATCCCCAAATCTCTTTAATAAATATGCTCCAGCAAAAAATAATGGTAACTCAACAAAAGCTTGAATGCTTCCTCTCATACCAACAACTGTCTCAGTGGCATTTAATGCAAGAAGTTTATCAATTACAGTATAAAGATTTGCTGATGAAATTATAAAAATAAAGAAAAATATTGTAACTACTACTATATATCTTTTTGATTTAAACAATTGTTTTAAGTCTGATAATTTAATCTGTTCTGTAGTTTCTTGTTTTTGTGCATCTTCCAGTATTATTGTATATAAAATACTTAAGATAGATAAGGCAGCAAAAACAGGTCCTAATGCTGTATATCCATACTTTTCTATTAAAAAAGCTCCTATTGGTGTTCCAATCATCCAACCTATTGCACCAAAAGCTCTAATTGTCCCATAGTTTTCTTTACATGATTTATCAACTTCTAAAGTCCATGCATCTTGAACAGACATTACCGCTCCTGATAAGCCACCTACTAAAGATGCAAATATTAAATGCATAAAAAAATTTTTATGCGTTATTTGATACATAATCAAAGCTGAGATAACCAATATTATCAATGTTACATTAAAAGGTTTTTTATCTGTTTTGTATTTATCGCATATATACCCAATACCAAATTGTGTAACAATAGTAACTATTGCTGCTCCTGATAATATTATTCCTCTTTCAAAAACGTCATATCCTACATGTTCTAAAAATGTTTGTATATAGGAATATGGCATTGATATTGCGATAAATACTATTAAGTAAAAAATTAAAAATTTAAGTATATTTTTATTTTTCATATATTTCCTTTCCATTAACTATCTTTAACTCTTTTAATATAGCTTCACTTACAGATTTAACAATATAATTAGCTTTTTCTTTTACAACTTGATTAGCCGTTTCTATTACATATGATTTAGGAATTAAATTAATTAGACCTATATCATTTTCACCATCACCAATAAAACTGGTTGTTTCTTTTGTAAATGGTGTTTGTTGAAATAAAATTTCTGCAGTATTTGCTTTGTTTACTCCCTTTTTACTAAGTTCAATACAATTATACGATGTTTGTAAAATTTCAAAATGATTTTCAAACATTTTTTTAAGTTTACAAAGTAAACTTGTTGTTTTTTCTGGATTTATTACATACATAGAAATCTTATAAAAAGAATAGCTATTATCTTTTGTTAAGGTTCTAATATCAACATCAAGAAACTTAGTTTTTAACATATCGCCAAAAATATTTGTATAAAGATTCCAATCTTGTTTTGTATACTCATTATAAAGCCCTATAGATCTTTCATTTTCTAAAACCTCAAATACAAATAAGTCATTTGAAATGGGTAATAATTTTTCTAGAATAAAATCGACTTTATTATTTTCAATTTTTTCTTCATGAATAACTTTGTTTTTATATATAAGTGTTGCACCATTATTTGCGATAAAGGTATTTATATTTAAATTATACTTATCAGCTAAACGTTTACAAAAATGAAGATCTCTTCCTGTAGCAAGTCCAAAACTAATACCTCTTTCATTTAATAAATTAATAACATTAATATCTTCTTTGGAAATTGTAAGATCTTTTGACAATAAAGTTCCATCTAAATCTGATAAAAATAATTTCATTTTTTCTCCGTCAACTAAATAAGTATGCTTATTTATTATTTAATATATAATTTAAAATTCCATTTATCTTTTAGATAAATTTCTAAATCTTTTTTATTTAAACTTGGTACTGATTCATAAAAATAATCTTTTCTCATTTGTTTATATTTTGTTTTACCAAAATTATGAAAAGGTAATAAGTGTACTTCAGTTACATTTAATTCTTCTAATCTTTTAAAAATTTGATTCATATCTTCTTTTGTATGATTAAAGTTAGGTATTACAGGAATTCTAATAATAACTTGATTAGATTTATTATTTAATAATGTTTTTATTGTTGTTTCAATTATTTCTAAATCTCCACCTGTAACTTCTTTAAGTTTTTTTGAATTTGAATGTTTATAATCAATCAAAAATAAATCTACATAATCAGATATCTTATTACATTTATCTATTGTTGTTTGTCCTGTAGTTTCTACACATACATGATAGTTTTTTTCTTTTAATCTTTTACAAAGTTCAAAAAAACCTTCAAATTGAACAAATGGTTCTCCACCAGAAATAGTAACTCCACCACCACTTGATTTGTAATAATCATCATCTTTTTCTATTTCAGAAATAATATCAGAAATAGATACTTTTTCACCTACAAATGAGATAGCATTTTGTATACACTTTAAAGCACAATCTTTACAAAAAATACATAAATTCTCATTAAAAGTAAACTTATTTTCTTTAAATTTTATTGCGTTTTGTTTACAAACACTTTCACACCTTCTACATCCAATACATTTTGATTCCAAATGAAACAAATGTGTTTTAATTTTTTGAGATTCTGGATTAGAACACCAGGGACAATATAAAGGACAACCTTGTAAAAATACAGTTGTTCTTATCCCTGGTCCATCAGAAATTGCAAAACGCTCTATTTCCATAATATTTAAACTAACCATATAGCACACGACTCATTACTTCATCTTGAACATCTTTTTCTAAATTTACAAATATAGCACTAAATCCACTAACTCTTACAATCAAATCTGGATATTTATCTGGATTTTTTTGTGCATCTTCTAAAACTCCATGGTCAACTACAGTAACCATTAGTTGACATCCTCCTTTATCAAAATATGTTTTAAATAATGAGTTTATTGCTTCTCTATTTTCATTAAACATACTAGGAGTAAATTTAATATTTTGCACAGATCCACCGTGATATTTTGCTTTAAATTTTGATAAAGAATTAAGTACGGCTGTAGGTCCTTTTACACTTGCTCCACCAACTGGATTATTTGCTGGATTCATAAATGTTCCTTTTAATCTACCATCAGCTGAAGCACTTGTTTTTCTTCCCCATTCTGTATTAGTTTGATTATTACTAATTACTATTAAATAGTATTGCATTCCTTTTTTAATGCCACGATTGCGTATTGCTTTTGCAATCATTTCATATAAATCATTTGCTAAATCATCTACTTCATCAATATCATTTCCATATTTAGCACAACTTAAACATTCTTTTCTTAAATCTTCATAACCTTCAAAATTATTAAGTAGTGCATCATTCAAAGTTGAAAATTTAACTTTTTTATCATCAAAAACCAATTTTTTAATTACATAAAGTGAATCTGAAGCATTTATGTTTCCATATGTTTCATTTGTTCCACCTAAGTAACGAACACCACCATCAAGTAATGCTTTTCCTTTTTCAATACAATCGTCCATTAATATACTTGTAAAAAGAAAACTAACTTCTTCATTCATTATTTCATAACTTCTATATTGAGCATCAATTGATAAATCACTATAAAATTCTAGTACTTCCTTATATTTTAAATAGAATTCATCAAATGAAGTATATTCATCTAAATCTTTAAACTTAACTGGACCACATTTAAATATTCCATCATTAGGATCAACACCTTTATTCATTGTAAAGTTAAGTAACATTAACATATTTAAAAGTGTATTAGGAGTACCTACACTTTGTCCTTGTATAACAAACTCACCACAACCAAAAGGAACATATTGTTTAGCAGTTTCATTATCTACTCTCATTGCATATTCTACTGCAGGAACATTTACATCATCATTATAAAGTGTTGGATAAGTAGCTTTATCTCCTAAACTATCCATGGCCATATCCCATATTTCTTGAGGTGTATCCTTAGTAAATCTAAGTGTAAATTGTGGTTCTACATATTTACATTCTTGTGTTACCTTTATTGCAATTTTCGCAAATTCATCTGCATCTTTAGGATTTTTCCTTCCTTTACCACCAACTATAATACGACCATTAACAGTAGTTCTTCTATTTTCAATTAAAGTCCATAATGAT
Source organism: Erysipelotrichaceae bacterium (assembly GCA_012523895.1). Lineage (GTDB taxonomy): Bacteria > Bacillota_I > Bacilli_A > Erysipelotrichales > Erysipelotrichaceae > UBA9076. The sequence goes on along the minus strand of JAAYSZ010000029.1, from coordinate 49,119 downwards.
TTTAAATAATTAAATGCATCTTCTTTAGTAATTAAACCTTTATTAATATCATTAACCATATATGGTCCTAAAATATCATCTAGTCTTCCATAATTAATACATCCTGCTAGTAATGCATATATCCAAATTAATTGAATTGCTTGATGAAATGTTGTTGGTTTTTCATTACGTATTGCTTTTAAGCTTTCAATCATCAACTTTAATTCAGTTAATCTTTTTGGTTTAGCTTTTTTAGTTTGTTCTATTAAATCACTTATTAAAAAGTCTACTACTTCTTGAAATAAGTCTAATGTTTCATTAGCAATTATTAAAAATTCATTATCAGAATCTTTAACTAATTGTTTTTGTATTTTCTCTTTTATTCCTTTAATTCCTAAATCACATAACCAATCATAATGTAACATCATTCCAGAAAGACGAGCAGTAGCCATCATTGGATAATTACAATCAATAAACCTTCCAATATAAGGTTCTTTTAAAACTTTATTACAATAAATTGCTTTTAAATCATGATCCATCCAATAATCATATAATTTATCAACTCTTGATTTTTCTTCTATTGTTTTTAGCTTTTCTTTAAACTTTCGCAATTTATTAAAAACACAGTAATGACCTACTCCACCTAGAGATGTTACTGAGCCAAATCCAATAGGTAAAAAATCAAGTCTTCCTGCGATTAAATCATTTTCTTTAGTTTTAGCAAAAAGTTTAGGAAATATTGTTTTTAAACAATTTAATTCTCTACGATGTTTTGACACACTTAAAGAATCACGATGAGTACGTGTATAATTTTCCATTATTTCTAATTGTTCAATTAATGGTTTTTCACATTCTAATTTTTTACTTACTTCAACATTTTGTGCACCATCAATGTTTGATTTACGTATCAATGACTTCTCCTTTCTTCATCTCGCCAGTTTGATTGATATCTATTTATTAAATCTGTAAATCGAAGTGTGGTTATATGAGGTCGTGTAATTGCACTTCCTACCACAACTGCATGACATCCTAAATATAAACATTTAATTGCATCTTCAGGAGTATAGATATGTCCTTCCATAAAAACATAAGCATCATCTTTAAAGTCAGCACACATACGGGCAAACTCTCTCATATTTGGTTCTTCAATGTGTTTAGTTTCTTCTGTATATCCATATAGAGTAGGAGCTACAATATCTGCACCTAACTCAATTGCATGTTTTGCTTCATCATATGTAGATACATCCGCAAATATTATAGCTTCAGGTATCTCTTTTTTAAGTATTGGCAATAATTCCCAAGCCGGTTTATTTTCATGTGTAAGTTGATTTGTACAATCAAGTGCAATAATATCTGCGCCTGCTTCCCATACTTGTTTTGCGGATTCTAAGGTTGGAGTAATAAAAACATCAGTATTTTCATTCCAAATTTTATATAATCCAATAACTGGTAAATCTACTTTTTCTTTTATGGCTTTAATTTGTTCAGGTGAGTTTGCTCGTATTCCTACTGCACCACCCCACTGTGCAGCTTCTGCCATTTTTACAGCCATATCATCTGTATAAATTGGATCATCATGTTGAACTTGACATGAAACAATAAGACCTTTCATTGATTCTAATATAGCTTTCTTTCTTGGATCTGTAGTTTTCATTAATATCTCTCCTATCTGTTTATTCCATCTAAAATAATTATAACATTATAAAAACTATTACTTTTATTATCTACTAAAAAAAGAGCTTTCGCTCTTTTATATTATTTTTTCCTATTTATAATTAACAATCCACCTATAGCCACCACCAATATACCTATCCAAATATAAACAGTTCTTTCATCTCCTGTGTTTGGCACAACATATCCGTATAAATTTAAAGATGGGCTATTTTGTGTTTCTGTATTTAGATTATTGTTTTCTTTATTTGTTTTTGGATTTATAGGGTTTGTTGGTGTATTTGGAAGCTTACAATTATCTATCACAAAGCCTGAAGTTTGATCTCCTGTTATTGTAGCTTTATATCCTGAAACAGTTCTTTCTTTAATGCTATATTCATAATCATTTCCACTTGAATCTTTTATAAGAAGATTATTAATAGTTAATGACCAATTTCCGCTAGTATCTGGAACCATTGTTTCATAACCTATAAATTCAGGATCATCACTGCTTCCTTTAACCTTTCTAAAAAGTTCTATTTCAATTGTTGAAGGTCTAGTTCCTGATTGATTATTGTTATCATCCCATGTTTTATCTACATATATATTAAATAGACCTCCTGCTTTACCAATAGTAACATCACCATTAGAACCTATTCCTCCACCACGTGTTTCTGAATAGTTTCCTGTAATAAACACTTTTGCTAGGCTTAATGTATTTGCATTTCCTACTGAATCTGTATGCAATTTAAGTTCCGTTCCATCTCCCATAAGTGTGCCTGAAAGCTTATTTAATGGAACTTCTTTATTATTTTCATCTTTCCAGTTATATGGAACACCACCCAACATTGTATCTGAAATATAGTATTTTGGATTTCCAGCATGAGCTCCTAACCAAGATCCAGTATCACTATATATGTATATTTCTCTAGCATCATTAGTTGAATCAGATTTAGAATTCCCATAAATTGCTCCGCCGACATATATTTTAGTGTTGCTAACTGGACAGCTAGCGTATCCGCCTCCTTGAATTTTAGCTTCATTGTTAGTTACAACAACATTATCAAGAAATAGTTCTCCATTTTTATAACCTGGTGCATCAAGTCCATTAACATATATACCGCCTCCGCCAAACATAAAATTTGTTCTTCCAGTTCCTAACATTTTATTGTTTGTAATATTTCCTGCAGTAATTGTAGCTCTTGAAATTCGAGTGGTTCCATAAGCTGCCTGAATAAATATACCTCCACCAGTAGCATTTGATGTGTTTCCATCTATTGTTCCACCAGTCATATTTAATATATTATTTGCAGTACTTGCTTCTAATGTTCCAACACTAATTCCTCCACCTACTTCTTCTGAAGTGTTGTTTTGGATTAATCCTCCACTTAAATTAAATGTTCCTCCATTATATAAAGCAACTCCTCCACCTGCTCCTGCATCATTCCAAGTACTTTTACCATTTATTGCTTGATTGTTTATAATTGTTCCTCCAGACATATTTAGCTTGGCATTATTTCTTAACATAATACCACCTCCAGAGTTTGCATTATTATTTTGGATTGTTCCATTAGTCATATTTATGGTTCCACCACTACTATAAACCGCACCACCTTCTCGTTTGATTTGTGTTTTAGTACCAATCTTATTATTTTGAAGTATGGTTCCATCAGTAATATTTAATGTTCCTGATGCTCTAACAAGTGAACTAGACGCATTTATTGCTTCTTCAGAATTACCATCCACTGTAATATTTGTTAATGTTAGTGTTTTTCCAACTGCAACATCTAATATATATCCATTAAAAGATGCTTCTCTTTTTAATATTGCATTTGTTCCTTCAAGAGAAACATCTCCAGATGTTGATATTGTGCCTGTAACAAAAATAGTTGTAATTCCTTGATTATTAGTTGCTAATTCTTTTGCTTTTGCAAAGGTTTTAACTGCATTTTCTTTAGTACTTCCATCTTTACTATCATCTCCATTTACACCATTTACATATATTGCATTAGCACTTTTTGGAGAGTTAAGTAACATAACAGGATAGCTAAGCATCATTATTAAAGGCTCAGTTTCTTCTTTAGATTTTAAACTAATATTTTCTTCTATTAAGATATCATCATTTTCATCTTCAATTATTTCTTCTGATACTATTTTATCTAATTCACTCTCTAAAGTATCTGTTACTTCATTTGTTATTGTTTCTTCTTTATTAGAATCAGTTTCTACTGTTTCTTCATCTAGAGTTGTATCACTCACAGGTTGATTAGAATCTTCTATTTCAATTGTTAGTTTTTCTTCTGTAATTATTTCTGATTTTTCTTCATCAACTTGTTGAAAAAGAACTTCATCTTCATTATTTTGATTCATATCTTCTGTAATTTCTTGTATTTCTTTATTAGATTCAGCTTCCATTGCAATTACTGGTTGTTGAGTTTGGAATATTAACATTGTAAACAATGTTAAAAAGACAAAAAACCTTTTTGTAGTTACATTCCCCATTTGTTTAATTATCTTCTCCTTTTCTATATTTTTAAATATTCCCCGATTCTTTAAAAACATAAAGTATCGCGCAAATAGTATATCATCTAATAATAGTTATGTCCAAAGGTATGATATATTATTAGACTTAAGTCAGTTGTTTTATTTATTAAATTTTTTATTATTAAATCAAAGAAAGGATGTGTTAAAAATGAATGTTACATTTACTTTTAAAAATTTTCCAAAATCAAAAGATGAACTACAAAATATTCCAGAAATATCTCTAGATACACCTTTTAAAGCAGCCGCATTAACTGCTCTAGTTTTGTTAAACTATGAACATGATGTAAATAAAACAATTGAAATGTTAAATGTATTAAAGGGACCTAAACCTTTATCTAACTATGATATTAGTTTTATTAAAGATAGAATAAGTGATAAACCTTATGTAATTAAATCTTATTTTGAAGGAACTTCTCCATCTAATAACTATGAATACAATTCTCCACTTAAAATAACTGTATATGATAATAAGTATTCATATGACAATGAAGGATATGCAAAATTATATATTCAATCTAGTGGAGCTGATTCACAAAGACCAATTGTTCTTAGAGAAAAAGATGGTAAATGGTATTTGTGGGAAAACTTACTACTTGCGGATATTAGAAAACCTGCAAACTTAAGTGGATGGTAAAGAGCTGCAAAGCTCTTTTTTTATATCTTATAAATATATATACAAACTAAAGTATTTAAAAAGCACTTATTGTGCTTTTTGATTCAATATATCTCCAACAATTAATCCATTTGCGGCTGCTTGTGCTAGACTTCTAGTAAATCCTGCACCATCACCAAGAGCATATATATCTTTACAATCATCTATTTCAAAATTTGTACACTTTACTCTAGCACTATAAAATTTACATTCTACTCCATGTAATAAAGTATCATGATTTGCGGTCCCTGGAGCCACCTTATCTAAAGCATGTAAAGTTTCAATTATATTATCTAATTGTCTTTTAGGCATACATAAACTTAAATCACCTGGAACTGATTTTAATGTTGGTCTTACAGTAGATTGGGCCAACCTTTTTTCATTAGTTCTTCTTCCATTTTCTAAATCGCCTAATCTTTGTACTAACACAGATCCTCCACTTAACATATTGGCAAGTGATGCTACTGCCTTTGCGTACTCAATTGGTTCTTTAAAAGGTTCTGTAAATCTACTTGTACTAAGAAGTGCAAAATTGCTATTTTCTGTTTTCTTTTCTTCTTGTTTAAATGAATGACCATTTACAGTTAAGATACCATCAGTGTTTTCTGTAACAACATGTCCTCTTTCATTAAAGCAAAACATCCTTGTAATATCTCCATATTTTTTTGTTCTATATAGTATTTTTGGTTCATATATTTTCTTAGAAAAATGTTCCCAAACAATTGATGGAACTTCAACTCTTACACCAATATCAACTTGATTATTGTAACTTTGTATATTATTTTTATCACACCATTTTCTAAAATTACTTGCACCTGCTCTACCAATCGCAAAAACTATTTTTTTACCTTTTACAATATACTCTTTTCCATTTTGTTTAATAAACACTTCTTTAGTATCTTTATTAACATCTACTACATTTGATAATGTTTCTATTTGAATTTTGCCTTTTAAGTAATCAACCAATTTAGTCATAGTTAAAAAATTTGCATCAGTTCCTAAGTGCTTTACTTCTGCTTGTTGCATATGTAAATCATACTGTAAGCACAATTTTTTTAATTTATTGTCAGGTTTATATGTTTCTTTTGTGGCTCCAAAAGACATTAATATTTCATCTGCTTTATGAATGTATTTTAATACTTCTTTACTATCCATAACATCTGGTAGCCAACCTCCATATTCAGTGGAAATATTATATTTTCCATCAGAAAAAGCTCCAGCTCCTCCCATACCCTCCATAATGTTACATGGAGAACATTTAATACATTTATCAACCTTTCCTGTAACTATAGGACAAGATCTGCTTTCTAATGGTCTTCCTTTTTCAACCAACAATATATCTTTATATTTATTTTGTGAAACAAGGTTATATGCAAGCATTAAACCTCCAATTCCTCCACCAATAATTACTATTTCATATTCTTTATTAAACATATTATTTCCACCCCAATAATTTTTCTTCAAATTTTTCTCTTTCTAATTCTACTGCCTTTTCTACCTCTTTAATTGGTTTATATATAGATTGATAACTAAATATAGATATTCCTTTTACTTTTAATTCTTTTGCATCTTGAATTTGTTTAGAAATAATATCATTATTTTCTATCCATTCATCTTTTCCTTCTTTAGCATATACATCTTCTACACCTATCTTATATCCTGCTAAACCAACAATAAGATCAATATCAGTACCTTTAACTACTTCCATCCATTCTTCAAGTGTTTTTAAATATGGTTTTGTTGGATGATTGTATCCCCAATATATTTGAGGTATTAAATAATCAACTATTCTTGCATCTACCCAGTCATAAAAATTCCCATATATTGTATCTATTGAATAAGACATATTTCCACTTGGACTAATTCCAAATACTAAATTAGCTTTTTTTACTTTTTTATTTATTAATGCAACTAAGTTGTTAACATTGCTTGTTCTAAACTCTTTTAAACTACATTTATTTAAGCATCTTTCACTATACACTTCATAATCAAAATCTTCAGTTACACCATCAGGATAAAAATAATCATCCATATGAATTCCATCAATATCATAATTTGTAATAAGTTCATCTATAACACTTAAAATCAAATTGTTTACTTCTTCATATGCAGGGTTTAAATAATATCTTCCCTTAACATTTTTAATATATGGTTTTTCATCATTAATCCATTTTTTAACTATAAAGTCATCATCTACATATATTAATTCTTCTTCTAAGTATGATCTCATTGGATTAATCCATGCTTCTACTCTTATTCCTTTTTTATGTGCTTTTTCTATAAATATATTTAAAGGATCATATTCAATATTAGGTAATATTAATGTTCTTGGATAAATATTAGAATCATAAAAAGCATCTGTAAAAGAAACAGCATGAACATATATAGTATTAAATCCTCCTTCATCAAGAGTATTAATTATATTTTCAACTTCACTACTAAAATCTTCTTCGCTTTTATTTTGCATATTATCTCTAAAGTCTACAAAGCTAAACCATGAAGCTTTGATAACTATATCATCATACTTTGGTATTTCTACTATTTCTTCTTTTTTAGTTGAACATCCAATCAGAAGTGATATCAATATAAAAATAACAATTTTTTTCATAACATTATTATACCTTTTATGATAGTTATTGTCTTAAAAATAAAAAAGATGGTATTTACCATCCTTGTTTAGTCTATTCCTTTTTCAATTACTTCTTTAAACACTTTATTCATATCATCTTGGAAAATTAAGACATTATCTTCTCTAATATTTACTCTTTCTTTATTCACTAATACTAAATATTTTCCATTAAAGTAATATATTAATCCCGCTGCTGGATAAACATTTAATGATGTTCCTGCAACTATTAACATATCAGCATTACTTATCGCTTCTATAGCATTACTTATATCAGCATTGTTTAGATTTTGTCCAAATAATACTACATCGTGTCTAACAATTCCATTATCATATGTACATCTAGGAATTCCATCTTTATCTCTTAAATTTAAAACTTCTTTTCCATCATATTTTTTATTACATTTTAAACATGTTGCTGTATTTTGTGTTCCATGTAATTCTATTACCTTTTTACTTCCTGCAACTTGATGTAAGCCATCAATGTTTTGTGTTACTACAGTTACATCTTTATTATTTTCTTCTAAAAATACTGGAAACTTGTGTGCAATGCTTGGTAATACTTCTGGAAAATAAATATGATTAAATGAAAAATCAAAAAACTCTTTTGGATTAGCATTTAAAAATCTAATGGACAATATTTCTTCACCACTTACAGAATATCCTAATTTTTTATTATATACACCACTTTGACTTCTAAAATCAGGAATACCACTAGCAGTAGATACACCTGCACCACCAAAAAATACTATCTTTTTACTCTCTTTAATTTGTTTTATAAATAAATCTAAATTACTCAAATCTCTTCCCTTTCCTTGTAATAAAATCACTATATGGTAATGTTTCTACCCAATCACAAAAGATTTGCCATTCAGGTAAAACATGGTATCTTCTTTGTTTATATATTGTTTTAAGTTGTCTGTAATTTGTGGTCATTCTTGCGGTTAATTTAAATCCTGCAGGATTAGAATAAAGAATTTCAAGATATTTAACCTTAGCAATTCTATTTAGTGTTGTTGTATCTTTTCCATCTTTTTTTAAATTTTTAATATCTTTAATTAAATCATTATATTCTAATATCTTATCTTTCATTACTTCAATTATTCTAGAATCTACATAATTAATATAAGAATTATCCATATCAAATTTTGTAATTGAATTAATTGCTGATTGTGAACTAATGAAATCTAAAAAATTATATCTTTCTGCTTCAACCCAAGCTTTATTAGTAAAGGTTAAATCAAATTGAACAATGATTCCATTCATAAAATTATCATGACCTTCACCAATAGTTGCTGATGCTAATTCAATTGTTCTTGTTGTAACTTCTTCATCAAGATTTTCTATGTTTACACTCATTGGATATTTACTTCCTTTTATTGAACTTTCAAATCCATAGATTTCAACATTGTTTATTATGTCATTTATCCTCATTTAACTTCCCTTCCTATATCTTTGTTCTAATACCATTGCTAGTATAGCTATATCAGAAGGATCAACTCCAGATATCCTTGATGCTTGACCTATTGTTATTGGTCTAATTTTACTTAGCTTTTGTCTTCCTTCCAATGATAGATTACTAATTTCATTATAATCTAAATCTTCTGGCAGTTTAACATTGTCCATTGCTAAAAGTTTGTTAGCTTCTTTTTTTGCTTTTTTAATATATCCTTCGTATTTTATTTCAATATCTATTTGTTTTCCTATTTCTTCCTCTATTTCTTTTGGTAAATAAGGTTGTAAATTAGCACATGTAATATGTGGTCTTCTTAAAAGTTCTAATGCATTTGTTCCATCACTTAATCTTTCATATCCAACACTTTCTAACAACTCATTTACATCGCTATTAATACTAAACTTTGTTTCTTTTAAAAGTTTTTTACCTTCTTTTATTTTTTTCATTTTTTCTTTATAAGCTTGATAAACTTCATCTTTAATTAAATTAAATTCTCTAGCTTTTTCAATAAGTCTTTGATCAGCATTATCATGTCTTAATAAGAGTCTAAATTCAGCTCTAGAAGTTAGTAATCTATATGGTTCTTTAGTTCCTTTTGTAACTAAATCATCTATCATTACTCCAATATATGCTTCATCTCTTTTTAATATAAAATCAGGTTTTCCTGTTAGTTTATTTATTGCGTTTATTCCAGCTACTAGACCTTGTCCAGCAGCTTCTTCGTAACCTGAGGTTCCATTTATTTGTCCTGCAGTATACAAGTTTTCAATTATTTTACTTTCTAATGTTGGTTTTACTTGTAAAGGATCTATTGCATCATATTCAATTGCATAACCATAACTCTTTATTCTTATATTTTCTAAACCTGGTACTGTTTTTATCATTTTTTCTTGTACATCTTTTGGTAAAGATGATGAAAAACCTTGCATATAAACAGTATCTAATGATAAAGATTCTGGTTCTATAAATAATTGGTGTCTTGGTTTATCTTTAAATCGAACTAGTTTATCTTCTATTGAAGGACAATATCTTGGTCCTACTCCTTTAACTACTCCTGAATACATACTTGATTTATCTAAGTTATCTAATATTATTTTATGAGTTTTTTCATTTGTATGTGTTAAATAACAAGGCACTTGTTCTTCAAATGGTAATATCTCTTTTGTTTGATATGAAAAACATACAAAATCTTCTGTACCTGGTTGACACTCTAGTTTTGAAAAATCAATTGAATCTCTATATATTCTTGCAGGAGTTCCTGTTTTAAGTCTAAATAGCTTTAATCCTGCTTTTTCTAATGAATCTGATAATTTGCTTGTTGTAGGTTCTAAATCTGGACCTCCTACAGTTACTTCATCAGAAATCATATTTACTGCCTTCATATATGTTCCTGTAGTAAGAATTACAATTTTTGAATATAGTTTTGTTCCATCATCAAAAACAACACCTTTAACTTTGTTGTCTTCTACTATTAATTCTGTAACCATATTTTCAATTACAGTTAAATTTTCTTGATTTAAAAGCACTTTTTGCATGTATTTTTGATATGCAATTTTATCTGATTGTATTCTTAAAGCTCTTACTCCTGGGCCTTTGTTTGTGTTTAATATTTTAAACTGGATTGCAGTTTTATCTGCAGTAATTCCCATTTGACCACCAAGAGCATCTACCTCTCTTATTACAACACCTTTTGCAGGTCCTCCTAAAGAAGGATTGCAAGGAAGTTTTGCAATATTTTCAATCGATAAACTTATTAGTGCTGTTTTTATATTTGAACGTGCTGATATTAATGCTGCTTCAATACCCGCATGTCCTCCTCCTACTACAATAATTTCATAATTTTCCATCTATTAATTCCTTAATAATTTTTTCATCTTCTGAATTCAATTTTTCTTCACTTATAATTTTAAAATTGTATTTAATATCTTTTAAACCTAAATAATAATTTAATAATACTAAATGTCCAAGTAATTTTTTAAGATTATCATCATGGTTTCTATTATTAAACACAAATGGTATAGCAATTTCTATTTTGTTATCTTCTATTTTATAATATTCTAATCTTTTTTCTCTTATTGGTTTATAGCCAACACTTTCTTGCATAAGTTTATATGCAATTTTATTTTGTTGATTGTTATATTTTATGTTATTTACTTTTTGTATACATTTAGAGACTGTGTGTATTAATTGAGTATCTTCTAAAGATTCTACATCTACATTACCAGCTAGTCTACTCCATAAGTCTATTCCGTCTTTGCTAGCAAGATTAAGTATCTTTGATGTTAGTTCTTTATCGTGTTTATCTAAGTAAAAATAACTTTCTAATCTGTTTGATATTTTTATTCCAAATTGACTTAAATATATTGGATTTTGAAAAAATACAACGTCAGTTAAATATATACAATTCATTGTTCTTGGAATAACATTCTTTTTGCTTGCTTTAAGAATTGCTTCTCTTAATTCTTTTTTAGAAGAGTATCCGTTTAATGTTTCATATTTATTCCACATTTGATTTAGTGATAATTTATTTAGTTCTTTAAATTTTCCATATCCGGCGATATATCTTTCTCTTTGTTGTGGCCTATCTTTGATATAGAAGAATAACAAGTCTCCTTTTACAAACTTGCTAAAACTTCTTTGACTTGATGGCCTCCAAAAATTCATCGTTGTGTTTCCATTTAAACGATGGTATTCAATCATTTTATTATCAGTAACATAAACAATTGAACTCATAATATCACCTAAAATATTCCGTAACTTTTTCCGTTATCATCTATTCCCATATCTAGTGCTGCAGGATGCTTTGGTAATCCAGGCATTGTCATAATAGCTCCTGTATATACAACTATAAACCCTGCTCCAGCAGATACTTTTATGTTTGTGACATTTATATTGAACCCTGTAGGTCTTCCTACTTTTTTAGGATCATCAGTTAAAGACATTGGTGTTTTGGCCATACATATTGGTAGATTATCATAACCTAATTTATTTAGAGTTTTAATGCTTTCTTTTGCATCATCAGAATATTCTACACCGTCAGCTCCATATATTAATTTTGATATTGTTTCTATCTTTTCTTCAATTGATTTATTTAAATCATATATAGGTTTAAAGTTGTTTTCTTGATTACAAATATCAATTACTTTATTTGCAAGTTCAATCATTCCTTTTCCACCTTGAGCCCATCCATCTGCTTCTTCTACTGGATAATTATTTTCTTTACACCAATTAATAATAGTTTCAACTTCTTTTTTAGTGTCTTTTGAAAATTTATTTATTGCTACTACAAATGGTAAACCAAATGCTTTAATACTTTCAATATGTTTTTCTAGGTTTGAACAACCTTTTAATAGTGCTTCTATATTTTCTTCTTCAATATCTTTTGAATCTACTCCACCATGCATTTTTAGTGCTCTTATAGTTGCAACAATTACAATAGCATCAGGCTTTAAATTTCCTAATCTACACTTAATATCTAAAAATTTTTCAGCTCCTAAATCTGCTCCAAATCCTGCTTCAGTTACAACATAGTCTGCAAGTTTTAATGCAGTTTTTGTAGCAATGATTGAATTGCACCCATGAGCAATATTTGCAAATGGACCTCCGTGTATAAACACTGGTGTATGTTCTAAAGTTTGTACTAAATTTGGTTTTAGTGCATCCTTCATTATTACAGCTAATGCTCCACTTATTTTTAAATCTTCTATTGTTACTGGTTTATCATCATATGTATAAGCTACTATACATTTTTTTACTTTTTCTTCAAAGTCTTTAATATCATTTGATAAACATAATATAGCCATTATTTCAGTAGCTACAGTTATTACAAAGGTGTCTTCTCTTTCAATACCATTTGTTTTTTTCTTTTGACCTATTGTTATATTTCTTAATGTTCTATCATTCATGTCTAAACATCTATTCCATACAACTTTATTAGGATCAATATTTAATGTGTTTTCTTGATATATATAGTTATCTAAAATTGCTGATACAAGATTGTTTGCAGTAGTTATTGCATGCATATCTCCAGTAAAATGTAAATTAATATCTTCCATAGGTACAACTTGTGCATAACCTCCACCTGTTGCTCCACCCTTTAAACCAAACACAGGTCCTAATGATGGTTCTCTTAAACATGCAATTACATTTTTATTTAGTAATGCTAGACCATCTGTTAAACCAATTGTTGTTGTGGATTTTCCTTCTCCTGCCTTAGTTGGATTAATTGCTGTTACTAATATTAATTTTCCATCTTTGTTATCTTTAATATCATTATAAATATCATTGTTTATTTTTGCTTTATATTTACCATAATTTTCTAAATACTTTTCTGAAACATTTGCTTTTTTTGCAATTTTATTTATTGTTTCTAATTCTATTGATTGTGCTATCTTGATATCAACATTCATTTTGTTTACCTACATCTTCTTTCTACCTTCAAGTGCTTTTATCAATGTTAGTTCATCTGCATAATCTAAATGACCTCCCATTGGTAAGCCATGTGCTATTCTTGTGACTAGCACATTTTTTTCTTTTAACAGCTTATCTAGATATAGTGCTGTTGTTTCTCCTTCTAGAGTTGGATTAGTCGCTATAATAACTTCTTCTATACTCTGATCAATTCTTTCTAATAATTCTTTTATTTTTAAGTCTTCTGGAAGGATTCCTTTACTTTGAGAAATTAATCCTCCTATTACATGATATACACCTTTATACTCTAATGTTTTTTCCATTGCAATAATATCTTTTGGAGATTGTACTACACATATTAGTTTTTCATTCCTTGATTTATCACTACAGATTAAACATTTTTCTTCTTCAGTGTAATTTCCACAAATGGTACATGTTTTTATTTTTTCCTTTGATTCTTTTAATGCTTCTATAAACCTTGATACCTCTTCCTCATCTTTTTCAAGTATTAACAAAGCATATCTTTCTGCGGTCTTGTTTCCTACTCCAGGAAACATTTTAAAACTTTGAATCAATTTATTTAAACTTTCTGGATACATTAAAACATTCCTGGTAAGCCCATACCACCTGCTAGACCTTGCAGCTTACTTTCTCTATCTTCTTTAGCTTTTTTTGATGCATCGTTAAATGCAACTTGAAGTAAATCTTCTAGTATTTCTTTATTGTCTTTTTCTAAAAGTTCTTCATCGATTTTTACACTTACAACTTCATTGTCGCCTGTCATTTCAATCTCTACACTGCCTCCTCCAGAAGTTCCAGTATATTTTGTATTTTTTAATTCCTCTTCAACTTTTCCTAGTTGGCTTTGCATTCTTTGTGCTTGTTGCATTAAATTTTGAAAATCCATTGTTATTCCTCCTCAATAATTTCTACATTTTCTAAACCAAATAAATCTATAACTCTATCTATTGGTTTTATTTCTTTTTCTTTTTTTATTTTATATCTATTTACTTTATAAGGATTAGGAAGAGTTCCTGTTGCAACCTTTTGTGTAAATAAATTTAATATTTCTTTGTATTGATCTTCTGTTAAACCAAATACCATCTTATCTATATCTAAGTTTTCTTTGATGAATTTGTATAATTCAATGTTTACTGTTTTATCATTAATCTCATTTACAATTGCTTCATGTGCATTAACTAATAAGATACAATCTTCTCCACTTGCTGCAATTTGTGTTTTACTTAATAAATTTACATATCTTGCTAAATTTAAATCATATCTATATTTTATTAAATCTTTAAACTTTTCTTCATCTTTACTTCTAGTATCTCTATCACATTGTACAACCAACCTAAGAAGTGTTTCATTATCATAGTATTCTATACTGTTATCTATCACTTCTTCTTTTTCTTCATCTAAAAATAGTTCTAACGATTCATTTGTAATTTCTTTTTTTTGTTCAACTTTTTCTATTGGTCCTTCTAATTCTTCTTCATAAACTTCTTCGTAATAATCTTCTATAGATTGCTTAAATTCTTGAGTTTCTTCTATTATTTCATCTTCTTTATATTCTATTACTTCTGTGTCTTCATCATCATATATTTCTTCATGTTCTATTGATTCTTCTTTTAAATCTTGAATATCTTCTTTTACTTCGGGTTTAGTTTTTTCTATTCTTTCTTTACCTTTGATATTCATTAACTTTAAACATGCAACTTCAAAATAATTATAAATATTTACTGCATTAAAATATGATTCGCTTGCCTTCATAAGAATATCAATCATATCTAATAAATTAGAGTCGCTATATTTTTCTAATACTTGATTAGCCTGTTTTTTATCTAAATACTCTAACACTTCTTCATTATTTGTATATGAATAAAGAATTGATTCTTTAAAAATATTTATGAAATCATTTGTTAGCCTCTTAAAGTCTATTCCTCTAGTTAAAAATTCTTTCAATTTATCTAAAACATCTTTTGCTTGTTTTTTGTGGATTAAATCAACCAAATTAATCTTATCTTGAATTGAAGTCAACCCATATATTTCTTTTATAGTTTCTTCATATATTTTTGAAGTTTCTCCTGTATAAGCAACACATTGATCTAATATGCTTAGTGCATCTCTCATTCCACCTTCCGCTAGTTCTGAAATCATTATTAGAGCTTGTGTTGAAATGTCTATACCTTCTTTATTAGCAACATATTTTAATCTTTTAATAATACTTTGCTTATCCACTCTTAAAAAGTCAAACCTTTGACACCTTGAAATAATAGTAGGTAATACTTTATTTGGTTCTGTAGTTGCTAGTATAAACACCACATGTTGTGGAGGTTCTTCTAATGATTTAAGTAAAGCATTAAAAGCACTTCCGGATAACATATGAACCTCATCAATTATGTACACTTTATATTTACTTTGAAATGGCACATACTTTAACTGCTCGATAATGTCTCTAATGTCATCAACACTATTATTACTAGCTGCATCAAGTTCAACTATATCTTGATTTACATTATTATCACTTGCTACACAGTTATCGCATACATTACAAGGAGCTTCATTAGGGTTTAGACAATTAATTGTTTTCGCAAATAATTTTGCAACACTTGTTTTCCCTGTTCCTCTTGTACCACAAAAAAGATAAGCATGACCTACTTTATTTTGTTTTATCGTTTGTCTTAAAGTTTTTATTATATAATCTTGGCCAACAACGTCTTCAAACCTTGTTGGACGATATTTTCTATAAAGTGCTTTATATGTCATTCATTAGTCTCCTAGCTTATTAATTATATCAAAATAAAGGCTTATTTTATATAGAATAAGCCTTTTATACTTTTGATTCATTGTTGTTTTTTCTTTTTGTTTTAAAATATTCTTTTATTATATTGGAACACTTTTCCTTGAGTATTCCTCCTTCTACATTAGGGTAATGATTTAATCCTTTAACATCATTTATATTAAAGTTACTCCCATAACTTCCACCTTTACTATCATATGCGCCAAAATATACATTTGATATTCTTGATTGCATTATAGCTCCTGCACACATAGGGCAAGGCTCTAATGTTACATAAATATCACATCCATCTAAATACCATGTCCCTAATTTTTTACATGCTTCATCAATAGCTAATATTTCCGCATGTGCAATTGCTCTTTTTGTAGTGTGTCTTAAATTATGTGTTTTACTTAAGATTTGATTACCTTTTACAATCACACATCCTATTGGTACTTCATCTATTTCTCTTGCTTTGTTTGCTTCTTCAAGCGCAATTTCCATATATTTTGTTTTCATAAAATCACCTAAATAAAAGGTACACACAAGCAGAGGTTTTTATGGCTGCTGTCTCCCGACCCTGACCAGATTCTATACATACTTGTTGTACCGATTTTTATTATACATAAATTAATTGAATCATTCAACCAATTGTTTCACGTGAAACAATTTAACCGATTTTTTCTTTATTACCCATATATGGTCTTAAAACTTCAGGTATATTAACAGTTCCATCTTCATTTAAGTTGTTTTCTAAAAATGCAATTAACATTCTTGGAGGAGCTACTACAGTGTTATTTAAAGTGTGTGCAAAATATCTACTGCCATCTTTTCCATCAACTCTTATTCCAAGTCTTCTTGCTTGAGCATCCCCTAAGTTAGAACAACTTCCAACCTCAAAGTATTTCTTTTGTCTTGGTGACCATGCTTCAACATCACAACTCTTTACCTTTAAATCCGCAAGATCTCCAGAACAGCATTCTAATGTTCTTACAGGTATATCTAATGTTCTAAAGAAATCTACTGCATTTTTCCATAATTCATCATACCAATATTTTGAATCTTCAGGATTACATACAACCACCATCTCTTGTTTTTCAAACTGGTGTATTCTATATACTCCTCTTTCTTCTATACCGTGAGCCCCTACTTCTTTTCTAAAGCATGGTGAATAGCTTGTTAATGTTTGAGGAAGTGTTTCTTCATCTAAAATAGAATCTATAAATTTCCCTATCATTGAGTGTTCACTAGTTCCAATTAGATATAAATCTTCTCCCTCAATCTTATACATCATATTTTCCATTTCAGTAAAACTCATTACACCTGTAACTACGTTTCCATGAATCATGAATGGAGGTATATAGTAAGTAAATCCTCTATCAATCATAAAATCTCTTGCATATGTAAGAATTGCTGAGTGTAATCTTGCAATATCTCCCATTAAGTAATAGAATCCTGCACCACTAGTTTTTCGAGCACTTTCTAAATCTATTCCATTTAATCTTTCCATAATATCAATATGATGTGGAACTTCAAATGGTTTTTCTAATGGTTCTCCAAATCTTTCAACCTCAACATTTTCACTGTCATCTCTACCAATAGGTACAGAATCATCAATGATGTTAGGAATAACCATCATTCTATCTTTAATTTCTTCAGATAATTTAGCTTCAGCTTGTTCTAGTTCTTGTATCTCTTCATTTATTAATACTATTCTTTCTTTAATTGCTTCAGCTTCTTCTTTTTTCTTTTCTCTCATTAAAAGCCCAATTTCTTTTGATGATCTGTTTCTTTCAGCTCTTAATTCATCTGCTTTAGTTTTTGTTTGTCTAAATTTAATATCTAGATCTATCACTTCATCAACTAAAGGTAGTTTTTCATCTTGAAATTTCTTTTTAATGTTTTCTTTTACCAATTCTGGATTTTCTCTAATTAAATTAATATCTAACATATTTTCTCCTTTACTAAATAAAAAAACACCATTCAATAGGGACGATGTCTCGTGGTGCCACCCTTATTACACAATTGTTTCACGTGAAACAATTGTATCTCTCATTACATATAACGGTTGTCCCGGGAAGTTTTTGCTTCCACTCAGAGGTAGATTTCAATACTTTTCATAATAACTTTCACCCGCCGTTATCTCTCTATAATGAATTAAGTACATACTTATCCTCATCTTCGCTTTGTAAGCATATTTAACCATTGTAAGTATTTTTTGTCAACTAAGGTATGTTATAATTTTAAACGAGGTAGGGCGCTTTTATGAAAAAGTTTTTATATATAATGCTAATTATATTTTTATTTTTATCTGGATGTAACAAGTCTTCAAACAACCCTGATGAAGAAGTTTCTTTTGATTCTATCCCAAACGATGAAAAAGTATTAATAATGATTAATCAAGCAATTGATGATTATAACAACAATTTAATAAACGAAAAAGAAAAAGAATGGAATACAACAATTAGTCCCTTACCTATTGAAATTGATAGTATTCCAAATATTAATTCGCTAAAAGAATTAAAAGATATAAAAATTAAAAATAGGATAACTAATGCAGTATTTGATGGTTTATATGAACTAGGTGACTATTCAATGATATTTGAAATTTTTAACTATGGTACTAGCTACTGGTTAAATGGTGTAACATCTTTTATAGTTGACTTAGACACAATAGAATTAAATAACCCAGATTATAAAGAAATAAAAAACACTTTGGATTCTTTAATGTCAGAAGATATCGAAGTGTTAGCTTGGTTGTATGGTGTAAATGTTGATTTAGGTGCAGAAAGCAATGAATATCCTGGATTTTATAAAGTAATTTCAATAGGTCCATACAAATATAAATCTATACAAGATTTAAAGGATAAAGCTGAAACCATCTTTACTACAGACTTTTTAGCAACATATTATCAGGTTGCTTTTGAAAATGAAGATCCAATATATAAAGAAATAGAAGGGGAGTTATATTGTTCAATATCAGAATCTGATATTTATGATGGTTTACCATATGATACTTCTAGAATAATCGCAACTAAAGAAACAGAAAATGAAATATTAATAGACTTAGTTGTTTCTTTTGGTGAAGATGTTGATTCAACAGTACAAAGAATAGTTCTAATCAAAACAGAAAATGGACTTAGATTTAATAACGTATATTAAAAAGTGTCAAATAGGATTAATTCCTAAGACACTTTTTTAATAAAAAAAGAGCCGTTTAGCTCTAGATTTATACAATCTATTTCTAAACAGCACCTTTTATAAATCAAATACTTTTTTTAATTCTGTGATTACTGAGAATTCATCATTAGATCCAATGATATGTTTTGCGACTTTTTTTATTTCTTCATGTGAGTTTTCCATTGCATAAGATTCAACTGCACATCTATACATCTCTAAATCATTTAAATTATCTCCAAAGACCATTGTTTCTTCTTTTTTTATGTCTAATCTTTGTTGTAATATCTCTAATGCTGCTCCTTTATTAGTTTTCCAACTAAAAATATCAAGCCACTCATGTGTACTAACTAAAACTTTATAATCTTCATAAAATTCATTTAATAAAGGATATACATATTTTTCTGTTCCATTTAAATCAAGAATAGATATTTTACAGATTTCATCAGTTACATCTTGAAAGTTATCTACAATTTCAATTTTGTCATAATATTCATTGAAATATGGTGAAGAAACTTCATTCATGTCTTTAATATAAGCACTTTCTTTACCACACAAAACTAGATAAGCACCGTCAATACCATCAACAATTTCAGTTAATCTATCAACCATTTGGAAATCCATTCCTCTAAATCTAAATAAATTTCCATCTTTATTTATATAAGATCCATTTTCTGCAATATAAATAATATCATCCCTGTTTTTAAATCTATTGTGCAAGTTGAAGTACTGTCTTGCACTTGCAACAACAAATAAAACTCCTTTATCTATTAATTTATCAATAATACTCATTGTCTCTGGGTGCATTTCTCTATTGCTATTTAAAAGTGTTCCATCCATATCAGTAACAACCATTTTAATTGTTTTATTCATAATTCATGCCTCCATTACAATTAAATGCTACACCATTTCACGAAATTTTTCTATCTATAAATAATATGTAATGCTCTCTTATCTACATCTTCAAGCGCTTCTAATATACCTTCACTATAGCTAGGATGAGGATATACAGTATTTTTGATGTCATTTAATTTTTGTTTTGAATTAATGATATTAGTAAATATTGAAATCAAATCACTTGCTCTATCACACATCATGCTAGCACCAATTATATAATCATTTTCATCAACAACAACTTTGATAAAACCTCTATCACTATTGGTTACTACAGATTTGCTGTTAGATAACATAGAAAATTTACCTATTTTATAATTTAACCCTTTTTCTTTTGCTTTTTTCTCATTAATTCCAACTTCTGCTATTTCCATATTTGTATAAACACAAGAAGGAATATTATCTAAATTTATGCTTGAATCTCCATTAAAAAGGTTTTCAACTACATAAATACCACATGCACTTGCATAATGAGCTAGCTGTATATCATTAATACAATCTCCAACAGCATAAATATTATCTATATTTGTCTTAAAATTATTATCAACTAATAATGATTTTCCATCTTTAATCAATAATTCATCTTCAAACAAGTTATCTATATAACTATCTCTACCTACAGCCATTAAAATTGCATCAGCCTCTATTTTTTCGCCATTTACTATTATGCCATCATCTAATATTTCATCAATATTAGATTTCAACATCACTTTCACTTTAGATTTTCTTAATTGCATCATTAAATTTGATGATATTTCTCTATCCATATTACTTAATAAAGAATCTAAAGCTTCAATTAAAACAACTTCTTTCTTTAAGTTTGAATATATTGTCGCAAACTCTACTCCAATTACTCCACCACCAACAATAACTATCCTATCAAAATCTTTAAACTCTTTTAATAAATCATCGCTAGTATAAACAATATCTTTTTCTATTCCTTTGATATTTAAAAGTCTTGGCTTAGAACCTGTAGCAACTAATATATACTTTGTTTCAATAGTCTGATCATTAACTTTTACTAAATTGTTGTGGATAATTTTTCCTTCCCCATAAATAACTTCAACGTTTGCATTTTTAAGCAAGAATTCAATACCTTTTCTAAGCTTATCAACACTATTATTTTTAGTTGAATCTAGGATTTCGTTGTTGATAGATATTTTATCCACATTTATTCCAATATTAGCAAGTTTAAATAAATCATAATATTCTTTTGTTGTATGTAATAGTGACTTGGTAGGAATACAGCCTCTATTTAAACAAGTTCCTCCCAATAAGTCCTTTTCTATTAAAACAACTTTTTTATCCATTTTAGCTGCTTTTAAAGCGCTAATATAGCCTGCAGGGCCTGATCCTATAATAACTATATCAACCATTAAAGACCTCCTTAAAATAATTCTTTAAATCACTTTTGTAAGGTTCTTCAAACATATTAAATTTATCTAATAAACTAAAATTAAATCTTTGATTAACCATAGCTTCTTCTATTTGTTCAGATATATTAATATCCATAGAATCACTAAAAACATTGATGTTTTCTATTGAGTTATCCACAATCATAAACTTCATTAAAATTTCTCCCCAAGAAAATTTATTAGAAAGACTATAATTGCTCTCAACTTCCTTTCTAAACAACCAATTTTTATCAATATACTTGTCTCTGTTTACATCTTCAATGCTTATTTCTTCTATAGGTAACCAATATATCTTAGAAACCATTTCTTTTAAATCATTCTTAACGGTTTCTATAGTAATATCTTTTACAAATGTACTAACATTATCAACTCTACTTTTTATAGAGTTAACACCATTTGCTTTTAATTTACTTTTAGAAACTTTTAAATATTTACTTAATTTCTCTAAATCACTATTTATAAGTATTGTTCCATGGTGATAACAAGCTTTATCTGTTAAATAAAATGCATTACCACTAATTTTCTTTTCTCCAATTAAGATATCATTTCTTCCACTAAAATATGCATAAGCTCCATGCTTATTTAATGCTTCTTTAATTACAGTTAGTTGTCTGTTTAAATCATAATTATTTCTATGCATTACAAAAGTAAAATTAAGATTTCCTAAATCATGATAAACAGCTCCACCACCAGAAATTCTTCTTGAAAGTTTAACTCCATCTTTTTCCATTAAATCTATATTACATTCTTTATAGGCGCTTTGATTTTTTCCTATTACAACTGTATTATCATTTTGCCAAAGATAAAAGATTAAATCTTCTTCTTTACATATGTCTAATAATTTCTCTTCTAATGCTAAATTATAATAAGGATCAAAACTATCACTTTCAATATAATATATTTTACTAATCCCCATATTTTAATCTTGGATTACGTGCTGATGTCACCTCATCCATCCTTCCATATTTAGTATTTAATGGTGCTTTAGTTAAATCAACACTCTTACTATAAGCTTCTTCATGTATTTTTCTAAATATATCAATAACCATATCAAGAGTTTCTTTGCTTTCTGTTTCTGTAGGTTCAATCATTAATGCTTCTTTAACGATTAATGGAAAATACATAGTAGGGGGATGAATTCCATAATCAATAAGTCTCTTAGATACATCTAATGCAGAAAAACCTGTTTCTTTTTTAAATCTAGATAAATCTAAAACAAACTCATGCATACAAACTTCATCAATAGCTACATCATATAAATCTTTAATACCATTCATTATATAATTTGCATTTAACACTGCATTTTCACTAGTTTCTCTAATTCCATTATTGCCAAGTCTTAACATATAAGTTAAAGCTTTTAAAACAACTGTAAAATTACCATAAAAATCTTTTACTTTACCAATAGAGCTATCAATATTTTCAAAAGTATATATTCCTTCTTCATTTTTAATTATTGGATTAGGTAAATACTTTTCAAGTTTTTTATTACAACATATAGCTCCAGATCCTGGACCTCCACCACCATGAGGAGTACTGAATGTTTTATGTAAATTTAAATGTAAACAATCAAATCCCATTTCTCCAGGCCTAGAAATCCCCATAACTGCATTTAAGTTAGCTCCATCATAATAAGCTAACCCTCCACAATCATGAACAGCCTTAGTTATATTTAAAATTTCTTTTTCATATAATCCTAAAGTGTTTGGATTAGTAAGCATAATTCCAGCAATTTCATCACTTAAAACTTTGTTTAATTCTTCCATGGAAACAATTCCATTTTCACTTTTGATAGTAACTGTCTCAAAACCACACATTGTAGCACTTGCTGGATTTGTACCATGAGCACTATCAGGAATAATTATTTTTTTACGTTTAGTATCATTTCTTTCTTCGTGATATTTTTTAATCATCATCATACAAGTAAATTCACCATGAGCTCCAGCTGCTGGTTGAAAACTTGCATTATCCATACCTGTAATAGTACAAACATATTTTTTTGCCAAATCTAAAGCTTGTAAGCAACCTTGTACTGTAGATACATCTTGTAAAGGATGTACTTGGCTAAACCCTTCAAAACTAGCAACTTCTTCATTAAGTTTTGGATTGTACTTCATTGTACAAGATCCTAAAGGATAAATACCATCATCAACACTATATGTCTCTTTAGATAAAGCAGTATAATGTCTTACCACTTCTACTTCAGATAATTCTGGTAAATTAAGTTTTTCTTTTCTTTTATATTTATCATCTAATTCATAATTTAAATCACATTTAGGAAGTTGTAATCCTTTATGGTCTTTTGTACTAGTTTCATATACTAATTTCATAATGCAACCTCCTTCAATAATTTAACTAATAAATCAATTTCTTCAATACTATTAGCTTCAGTTACACAAAATAACATTTCATTATCTGATATACCTAATCCACCTAAAATATTGTTATTATCTAAATATTGATTAATTATATCTACATGTATTGGTGTTTTTATTACAAACTCATGGAAAAACTCACCTTCATACTTAGGTGTAAATCCATCAATTTTTATTATTTGATTAAATGCATAATGAGCTAAATCAAAACACCTTTTTGCGACTTCATTTAACCCTACAGGTCCAACATATGCTAAATACATTGCTCCTGTAAGGGCACATAAAGATTGATTACTACATATACTACTAGAAGCTTTTTCTCTACGTATATGTTGTTCTCTTGCTTGAAGTGTTAAAACAAAACCTCTTTGTCCTTTAGTATCTGTAGTTTGACCTACAATCCTTCCAGGAAGCTTTCTCATCAACTCTCTTTTACAAGCCATAAATCCAAAATAAGGTCCACCAAAGCTAAGAGGGATACCTAAACTTTGCCCTTCACCAACTGCAATATCCGCATTTGCTTCACTTGGTGATGTAATTAAACCTAAACTAATTGGATTACATCCAATAATATATTTTGAACCATTTTCATGGACAATATTTCCTAAATCAATAATATCTTCTAATAATCCATAATAATTAGGGTTTTCAACATAAAAACATGCAATATCTTCTTTTAATTTATCTTTTAAATCTTCTTTATCAACTAACCCTTCTTTTAAATCTACCTCAATAATTTCAATATCATATGCATATGCATAAGTTTTCATTACTGAAAGGGTAGAAGGGTTTACACTACTAGAAACTAAAACCTTTTTTCTTTTTCTATCTAAACACATATTCATAGCTTCACATGCAGCAGTAGCTCCATCATAAACAGATGCATTAGAAACATCCATACCAGTAATATCACAAATCATTGATTGATATTCAAACAATGCCTGTAATAATCCTTGAGAAATTTCAGGTTGATATGGTGTATAAGAAGTTACAAAATTACTTAGAGAGCTTAAATTTTTAACAGCACTAGGAATATAATGTTTATATGCTCCAGCACCTCTAAAAATTGTAGGGTACACAACATTATTTTTAGACATATCTTTCATGAAATTGTAAACTTCCATTTCACTCTTTCCTTCGTCTAAATTTAATAAACCTTCATATTTTGTACCACTAGGAAGATGTTCAAAAAGCTTGGAAATATCATCAACTCCACAAGCTTCAAGCATCTCTAAAATTTCTTTTTTACTATTTACTGTATAAGACATACTACTCTTTAATTATTTCTTCGTATTCTTCTAATGTTAGAAACTCTTCCTTATCACTAACATTTTCATATTTGCATAGCCATGTTCCATATGGATCTCTATTGATAGCTCCTGGATCATCAAAAATTACAGAGTTAATTTCCACAATAGTTCCTGTAAAAGGTGAATAAATATCACTAACTGATTTTACTGATTCAACATCACCAATAGTATCTCCAACTTCATAATCATCTTCTTCAAGATTAATAAATACAATATCTCCCATTTGTGATTGAGCATAATCACTTAATCCAACATAAGCAATTTCTCCTTCAATCTTTACCCACTCATGAGTCTTTGTAAATAATACATTTTTTAATTCATCCATATTATCAATCTCCTTATCTTTTATAAAATGGAAGGCTAATTATTTCTGCCTTAATTTTTCTATTTCTTACAATACATTCTACAATATTTCCAACTTTAGAATATTCCTTATCTACAATAGCCATTGCATAAGCTCCATTTAAATAAGGTAAAAATGTTCCACTAGTTGTAATACCTATTTGTTTATCTTCAAACAATATTTCAGAGTCTTCTCTTACAATACCTCTATCAACTATTTTTAATCCTATTCTTGTTTTATTCTTATCTTTTAATGAATCTTTCCCAATAAAATTATCTTTATCAAATTTTACAAATCTTTCAAGTCCAGTATCAAGTGGAGATATTTCTTCACTCATTTCATGACCATATAAAGGAAGTGAAGCTTCTAATCTTAAAGTATCTCTACATCCAAGACCACAAGGTTTTATTTCAAATTCTTTTCCAGCTTTTAATAATTCTTTATACATATTAATACCTTCATTAGAATCAAAATATAATTCAAAACCATCTTCTCCTGTATATCCTGTTCTTGAAATTAATACATTTATTCCATTTATATCAACTTCAATAAATGAATAAAATCTTTCTGGCAATTTATCGCTGAGTTTTTTCATTACCTTTTCACTATTAGGTCCTTGAATAGCTATTTGACAAATATTATCACTAGCATCATAAACTATTACATCATCAATTAAATTATCTATAATCCATTTAAAATCCTTTTCTTTATTAGCAGCATTTACAACTAACATATATTCTTCTTCATCTAATTTATAAATTAATAAATCATCAATAATACCACCATTCTCATTTAACATAGGTGAATATCTTATTTTATTAACTTGTAAGTTAGTAATATCATTACTAATTAATAAATTAATAAATTTTAATGCATCTTTTCCTTCAATAATAAATTGTCCCATATGACTAACATCAAAAAGACCAACGTTATTTCTAACTATATTGTGTTCTTCTATTATTCCAGAATATTGAATAGGCAAATAATATCCTGCATATTCAACCATTTTTCCATTTAATTCTAAATGGATATCATATAAAGGTGTTTTTTTAACCATAATTCTCCTTTCAAAATTTCTTTAACTTCATTATACATAATTTAAAAGCATAAAAAAAAAGAAATCCGATATATAATCAGATTTCCTTTATTTTAAAATTACTCGATGTATTGTGCAGCTTGTTGAGCAGCAATTCTACCATAAACGATAATATCAGTTACAGCGTTAGCACCAAGTCTGTTTCCACCGTGTACACCACCAGTTACTTCACCAGCAGCATATAATCCAGGGATTACATTTCCTTCAGTGTCAATAACTTCTGCATTAGTATTGATCATGATACCACCCATTGTATGGTGAATACCAGGAGCAATCTTAACTGCGTAATATGATCCTTCACTTACATTGTAAGCAATAGTATCTAAACCTTCACGTCCACATTCTGCATCATTTTGTGTTTCAATAGCTGTATTCCAAGCATCTAATGATTCTTGAATAACTGCTTCATCAGCACCGATTAATTCAGCAAGAGCTGCAACATCTTCAGCTGCGATTAAATATTCTTGATCTACATATTTTTGAACAACTGTAGAATCATCGAACATTGCTTGGTTAACAATTAACCATGCATATGAATCTGTTTGTGCTATTACATTTGCTGAAACAACGTCACGTGTTTGTGTTTCATCGATAAATCTCTTACCTTCAGCATTTAATAATATAGCTCCGTCTCCTCTTAGAGATTCAGTAATTAATGCACCATTTGCTTGTACTACTGTAGGGTGAATTTGGATTTGTTCCATATCTACTGTAGCAGCTCCAACAGCTTCAGCCATCTTAATACCATCTCCTGTAAGAGTAGGTGCGTTAGTACTTACATAACCTTCAAGTTCAGGTTTTAATTCAGCAACCATTTCTAAGTTACCACCAAATCCTCCAGAAGCAACAATTACAGCACCAGCGTTAATTGTATAGTTTACAGTAGGTGAATTAGCAATAATTCCAACTGCAACTCCATCTTCCATAAGAATTTCTGTAGCTTGTGTTTCTAATAAAATTTCAACTCCATTATCTACACATGCTTCTTCTAATTTAGAAACTAAATATGTTCCAACTGATAAAATCTTTCCGTTTTCATCAACTGGTCTGTGAGCTCTATTTACACTAGCTCCTCCTGCTTTTCCAACGTTTGATAATTCAGCTCCAATAGAGTCTAACCAAACAATTGCATCAGCTGAATTTTCAGCCATAACTTGAACTAAATCAGGATTATTTAATCCATGACCACCTTTAATAGTGTCTTCAACAAATAATTCAACTGAGTCTTCAATTCCAGCTTCTTCTTGGTAATGAGAACCAGCAGCATTCATACCACCAGTTGCTCTAGAAGTGTTTCCACCAACCATTGGTGCTTTTTCAACAATAATTACACTTTTTCCTTCTTGAGCAGCAGTAATACCAGCAGCCATACCAGCACCACCAGCTCCAATAATAACAATGTCTACATCTAATGTTTCATCTGTTTTTTCTACTGCACCAACTTCTCCTGGTACAAAATCTTCAGGGTTTAATCCAGCAGCAGTAATAGCAGCATTAACAGCTTCAATAAATGCAAGACTTGTTACTGTTGCAGTTGTTACTGTGTCAACTTGACTTGAATTTAAAGCTACAACATCTTTAGCAAGAGTTTCTAATGCTTTTCCTCCAATATCTTCAGTTTCAGTATGTTCTACAACTTTAACATCAGTAATAGTTTTGTTATCATCGATAGTTACCTCTACAGTAATGTCACCAGCAAAACCTTTTGCAGTTCCAGTAAATGTTCCACCTTTAAATGCATCTGTTTTTGGCTGTGAACATGCACCTAAAGAAATAACCATTAATACTGTAAGTAGAGCGGTTAAAAATCTTTTCATACTTTCCCTCCTATTTGTGAATAAATGAACTTTCACCTTCCTTATATTATAATAAATTCAAGTATTAATCAACTAAATTATTAATATTTTAAAAAAATATTTTTTATTGTTTTTTATTTTATAAAAATAATTTTCTTTAAATATAATATAATAAAACCTTATAGCTATACCGTATTTTAACATTTGATTTTTTGATGTAATCGATTACAGAAAACGTTTGCATTAAAAAGAGATGGTTTTTACTTCCACCTCTCTATGTTTATTCTTTTGATTCCTCTTCATCTTCTTCTTTTTCAATTATTGCGACTTTAGAAACTTTAGCTTCTTCATCAACCCTAATTAATCTAACACCTTGAGTATTTCTACTTAATACAGGTATTTGATCAGAAGATATTCTTATAACTATTCCTTGATCGGTTACTATCATACAATCATCATCTTCATTTATAGCTCTCATAGAAACTAAGTTTCCATTTTTCTTTGTGGTTTTAATTGATATAACACCTTTTCCACCACGATTAGTTAATCTATAGTCTTCAAATTTAGTCTTTTTACCATAACCATTTTCAGTTATAGAAAGTACTGTATCACCTTCATCACTTGTTGCGATTCCAATAATTTCAGCATCTCCTAGTTCCATACCTTTAACACCTCTAGTATTTCTTCCCATAGATCTTACTTTATTTTCATGGAATCTAATTGCTTGTCCATTTGATGCTCCAAGAATTATTTCATCATCACCAGTTGTTATCTTAGCTTTAAATAATTCATCTCCTTCATCAATATTAATAGCAATCTTTCCACTCTTATTAATTCTATAGAAATTATCAACAGTAACACGTTTTACAATACCTTTTTTAGTTACAAAGAATAAATATTTATATTGTTCATTTTCTCTTACAATAGGAACTAATGCTGTAATATTTTCATTTTCTTCTAAGTTAATTAAATTTACAACTGGTATACCTCTTCCAGTTCTAGAAGAAACAGGAACATTATATCCCATAATTCTATAAACTTTTCCAAAATTAGAAAATAACAATAAGTAATCATGAGTAGACATACTAATCATTTCATCAATGACATCTTCTTCATGAATAGACATTCCTATAACACCTCTACCACCACGATTTTGTACTCTATATGTATCAATATTTAATCGTTTTATGTATCCATTCATAGTCATAGTTACAACTATATCTTCTACAGGTATTAAATCTTCATCTTCCATGTCGATATCTGCATCAATAATTTCTGATCTTCTATCATCACCATATTTTCTAGATATTTCTAATAATTCTTCTTTGATAATATCTAGTACTCTAGAATGATTAGCAAGAATATCTTTTAAATCTTCAATTACTTTTAATAACTCTAAATGCTCATCAACAATTTTTTGTCTTTCTAAACCAGTTAGTCTTCTAAATTGCATATCTAATATTGCTCTTGCTTGAGTTTCAGTTAAACCAAAATTACTAAGTAATGCTTCTAAAGCTTCATTAACATCTTTAGAATTTCTGATTATTGTTATAACAGCATCAATATTATCTAACGCAATTATTAAACCTTCTAAAATATGGTTTCTATCACTAGCTCTTTTTAAATCAAATCTAGTCCTTCTTTCAATAATGTCAATTTGATGTTCAATATAATAAGTTAATATTTCTTTAAGACCTAATTGTTTAGGTGTTCCATTAACTAAAATTACATTATTAACTCCAAATGAAGATTGAAGAGATGTATATTTATATAATTGATTTAATATAACTTCAGCTTGAATATCTTTTCTACATTCAATAACAATTCTAATACCTTGCATATTAGATTCATCTCTTAAGTCAGTAATTCCATCAATTATCTTTTCTCTTACAAGTTCAGCAATTTTTTCAACAACCTTAGATTTATTAACCATATAAGGAATTTCAGTAATAATAATTCTAGGTTTACCATTACTTAATATATCTATATCTGCTTTAGCTCTCATTACAACAGAGCCTCTACCAGTTTCAAATGCTTTTTTAATTCCAGATCTTCCTACAATATAAGCTCCTGTAGGAAAATCTGGTCCTTGGATATAATTTTCCATTAAATCAATTACTTCTATATCTGGATTATCAATAATTGCAATAGTTGCATTTATTGTTTCTCTTAAATTATGTGGCGCAACATTTGTTGCCATACCAACTGCAATACCTGTAGAACCATTAACTAATAAATTAGGAAATTTACATGGTAATACTGTTGGTTCTTTTTCTTCACCATCATAGTTATCTTGAAAATCAACTGTATCCTTATTGATATCTCTAAGCATTTCCATAGCTATTTTAGACATTCTAGCTTCTGTATAACGCATATGTGCAGCTCCATCACCATCGATAGAACCAAAGTTTCCATGTCCATCAACTAAAGGATATCTATAACTAAAGTCTTGAGACATTCTTACCATTGCATCATATACTGCAGCATCACCATGAGGATGATACTTACCAATAACTTCTCCGACAATTCTTGCGGATTTTTTATGTGGTTTATCAGCAACGATACCTAAATCATTCATTGCATATAATATTCTTCTATGAACTGGTTTTAAACCATCTTTTACATCTGGTAAAGCACGGGAAACAATTACTGACATTGAGTAGTCTAAAAACGAAGATCTAACTTCTTTAGCTAAATCAATCTCTTGTATTTTCCCATGATTGAAGTTATCTGAATTAAAATTTTCACTCATTTTTACACTCCTTAAATATCAAGATTCTTTACAAATTGTGCATTTTCTATAATGAAGTTTCTTCTAGGTTCAACTTCATCACCCATTAATGTAGTAAATGCTTCATCTGCTTCTATAGCATCATCAATTGTTACTTTTATTAATGTTCTATTTTCAGGATCCATTGTAGTCTCCCATAATTGTTCAGGATTCATTTCTCCTAAACCTTTATATCTTTGAAGAGTTACTCTATCACCTAATTCTTCTTTAATTTCTTCTAATTCTGCATCACTATATGCATATCTTATTTGATTACCTCTTTGTATTTTATATAAAGGTGGCATTGCAATATATACATATCCTTCTTCTATAATAGGTCTTAAAAATCTAAAGAAGAATGTTAATAATAATGTTCTAATGTGTGCACCATCAACATCCGCATCTGTCATTATTATTATTTTATGATATCTTAATTTAGAAGTATCTATTTCATCACCAATTCCACTTCCAAATGCAGTAATCATTGATCTAATTTCCGCATTATCATAAATTCTATGTAATCTTGCTTTTTCAACATTAAGAATTTTTCCTCTTAATGGTAATATTGCTTGAAACTTTGAATTTCTTCCTTGTTTAGCACTTCCACCTGCAGAATCTCCTTCGACTATATATATTTCACTTATACTTGCATCTTTACTTGAACAATCCGCAAGTTTACCAGGTAAACTTGTTATTTCTAATGCACTTTTTCTTCTTGTGACTTCTCTTGCTTTTTTAGCTGCTATTCTTGCATCAAATGCAACTTTAGATTTATTTATTATAATTTTAGCTTCATTAGGATTTTCTAATAAATATCTATATAAATTATCAGATAAAATATCAGAAACAATTTTTCTTACTTCACTATTTCCTAATTTAGTTTTTGTTTGTCCTTCATATTGAGGATCTGGGTGTTTAACACTTACTATTGCAGTAATTCCTTCTCTAACATCATCTCCACTAAAATTTTCATCTTCTTTTTTCATCAAGTTAGATTCTCTACCATATCTATTTATAGTTCTAGTTAAAGCACTTCTAAATCCATCTTCATGAGTTCCACCTTCACCAGTGTTTATATTATTACAAAATGTATAAACGTTAGGAACATAGCCATCATTATATTGAAATGATATTTCAACTTCTATTCCATCTATTTTTCCTTCACAGTAAAAAATATCATGTGTCATTGCTGATTTATTTCTATTTAAATATTTAATATATTCCTTTATTCCACCTTCATAATGAAATGTTTGAGTTACTTTATTTTCATCTTCTTTTCTTAAATCAGTAAAAATAATTTTTATTCCTTTATTTAAGAAAGCCATTTGTCTTAATCTATCTCTAATAATTTCATGATTATAAGAAGTTGTTTCAGTAAATATAGTAGGGTCTGCTTTAAATCTAACTACAGAACCATGTTCTTCTTGTGAACATTCTCCAATTACTTTTAAAGGAGTAACTACTTCTCCACCATTTTCAAATCTAACAAAATAAACTTTTCCTAAATGATAAACAGTAACTTCTAACCACTCACTTAATGCATTTACTACAGATGCACCAACACCATGAAGTCCTCCAGATACTTTATATGCTCCTCCACCAAATTTACCACCAGCATGTAATACAGTAAAAATCGTTTCAATAGTAGAAATTCCTGTTTTTTCATGCATACCAACAGGCATACCTCTTCCGTTATCTTCAACAGTTAAGATATTATCTTTATCAATTGAAACAATAATAGTATCCGCAAATCCAGCTAATGCCTCATCAATTGCGTTATCTACAATTTCCCATACTAATTGGTGTAATCCTCTTTCTGAAGTTGATGCTATATACATACCGGGTCTTTTTCGTACTGCTTCAAGACCCTCTAATACCTGTATATCTGAATCATCATATGAATGCTCTACAATATTTCTTATTCCACTCATTTGAATTCCTCCTAGTTTATAATTATTCCATCTTTTATTTCTTTAATACTTATATTTTTATTTAAATTTCTTAAATTATTACTTAATACTGAAGTAGTTATTATTGTTTGAATTTCATCTTCTATACAATTTAATAAATTAGTTTGTCTTTTTATATCTAATTCGCTTAATACATCATCTAGTAATAATACTGGTATTTTTTTAGTAACTTTTTTTATATATTCAATAAGACTTAATTTAAATGACATAATCACTACTCTTCTTTGACCTTGACTTGCATAATCATTTACATTTTGATTATTTATTTTGAATAATAAATCATCTCTATGTATACCTGAATTTGTCAGTTGAGTATATCTATCTCTTTCAAAATTTGATATATACATATCTTTTAATAATTCATCAAGATTATTTTCTTTACAATCTACACAAGATAAGTATTCTATTTTTATATTTAAATCTTCTCCATTAATCTTTTTAAAATATTTATTAATATTTTCATTAATGTTTTCTATAAATTTAATTCTTTCTTCAATAATATATTTTTGATTATCAATCATTTGATCTTCTAATGTATTTAAATATATAGAATCAATTTTTTCATTTTTTAAAGTAATATTTCTTTCTTTTAATAATTTTTGATAGTTATTTAGACAATTAACGTATTTTTTGTTAACTTTTGTAATTTCTAAATCCATCAGTTTTCTTCTTACTCTTGGTGAATCATTAAAAATGTTTATATCTGATGGTGAAAACAGAATCACATTTAATAAACCAATAAATTCACTACTTTTAGAAATATATTGTTTATTAATTAGCAAGGATTTTCCCTTTTGATGAATTACTGCTCCTATTTTATAATCTATACCATCATTATATAAACAATCTATATTACTAAATTCAGTGTTAATTCTAATCATTTTTTGATCTTCATTAACCCTATGAGATTTTGTTGTAGATAAAAAAACTAAACTTTCTAATAGATTTGTTTTACCTTGACCATTTAATCCAGTGATAATATTAATATTTGGAATAAATGAAATATGACAATTTTTAAAATTTCTAAAATTTCTTAATTTAAGTTCTTTAATTATCATTTTTCAATAGTAAATTTTTGTCCATTAATTTCTATTAAATCATTTGGATATAATTTACGACCTCTTCTATTTTCTTTAACTCCATTAACTAATATATCTAATGAATTTATAATTAATTTTACTTCTCCTCCAGAACCTACTATATTTTCTATTTTTAATAGTTGTCCTAAAGTTATATAATCGGTATTAATCTTTGTCATTTTATCACCACTAAAAAACCCTTTATATTATATCATATTCAAGGGTTTTTTTAAATGTTATAAAAGCTTTAAAAAGCTTTATTTAATAAGTTTTTTTTAAATTATTAATTATAAGTTCTTACAGGTAAAACTAGTTGTAAAATAGATGAATCTTCTTCATTATCTATGATAAAAGGTTTCATTTCTCCAGCAAATTTAATTCTTATTTTAGTAGCACCTAAATATCTAATTGCATCTAACATATAGTTTCCACTAAAACTTATATTAAATTCACTTCCTTCATAACTATCTATATTTAAAACTTCTTCTAAAGAACCTACTTCTTGAGATTTACTTGAAATAACTGCTTCTTCTTGACTTAAAGTTAATTTAATAATAGATACACCCTCATTTTTAATAAATACCGCTCTATCTATAGCATTAACTATTTCTCTAGCATCAACAGTTAAAATATGTTCAAATGTTGTTGGTATTAATCTTTTTGTTTCAGGATATTCTCCATCTATTAAATTTGTTTGAATTAATGTGCTTCCAATATAAAATTGAGCTTTTTTATCACTTAAAGCAACAGTTATTAATTCATCAGATTCTATTGCTCTTGCAACTTCTAATAAACTCTTTGAAGGAATAGTTATATTTATGTTTAAATCAGTATCTACATTAACTATCTTTTTCGCTAATCTATAACTGTCTGTTGCAACACATTCTAATACTCCATCTTTTATTAAAAAGTTTACTCCTGTCAAAACAGGTCTTAATTCTCTATCACTAGTCGCAAATGCTGTCTGATTTATAATTTTTAATAATAATGATGAATCAATAGTAAATATTTGATTTGGCTTACTAAAATCAATTGCAGGATAATCCAAACTTCTCATTCCGTTTATTTTATATTCAGTTTGTCTACCTACAATTTTTATTAATGATCCATCAATAATTTCAAAACTTATTTCATTTGAATCTATCTTTCTTACAATTTCTAATAAATATCTAGCTTCAATAACAATACTTCCTTCTTCAATAACTACTAAATTTAAATCTTCATATTTTTCGTTATCTAATATTTTCTTAATACTTACTTTAGCATCACTTCCTGTAAGTACTAATTTATCTTTTTCTACATCAATCTTTACTCCTGATAATGCAGGTAAAGGTGAATTGCTAGAAATAGCTTTTGATACTAATTGTAAAGAATCATATAGAACACTTTTTGATATTTTAAAATTCATGAAATCTTCTCCCTTTATATATATTTATTTAAATAATCTTAATACTATTAGTAATGTGGATATTGTGGGAAACTCACAAAACCCTTATAATACTACGATAATTTTAACATTAATGATTGTTAATTTAAAGTTTATAAAATTGTTGACAACTTATGAC
This sequence comes from Erysipelotrichaceae bacterium, assembly GCA_012523895.1. GTDB lineage: Bacteria > Bacillota_I > Bacilli_A > Erysipelotrichales > Erysipelotrichaceae > UBA9076. The sequence continues at coordinate 13,230 of JAAYSZ010000029.1, read as the reverse complement.
TTAATCATAGTTTCTAATTCTTTTACAGCTTTTTTATAAGCTTTATTTACTTCTATTTGTTTTTCTACTTTTTCACAAGCACTTATAATTGTTGAATGATCTCTTCCACCAAATTCATCACCAATTTTAGCATATGGTAAATCTAATAATTTTCTACATAGATAAATTGCTATATGTCTTGCCATTGCAATATTTCTTGTTCTTGTCTTACTGGTTATTTGTTGTCTTGTTAAATTATAATAATCAGCAACATATTTAATAATCTTTTTAGGACTTAAACCTGATTTATCAGAAACAACTGTTTGACCTTTTAATGCATTACTTACAAAATCTAAGTCAATTCTTGATCCTTCTTTACTTTGAATAGACAAAAATATTACTCTAGTTAAAGCTCCTTCTAAACTTCTAACATCCTTACTAAAGTTAGATGCAATAAAAGCTAAAGCTTCATCATCAAAACTGTTTATATTTAAGTCTAAACTAGAATTTTTTAACTTCATTTTTAATATATCTAAAGATGTTTCAAATTCAGGTGAATCAACACTTACAGATAAACCAGAATTAAATCTACTTATTAATCTACTTTCGATTCCTTTTAATTCTTGTGGAAGTCTATCAGAAGCTATACATATTTGTTTTCTATTATTCACAAGTTCATTAAAAATAGTAAAGAAAACTTCATGTGATTTTTCCTTATTAGCTAATAATTGAATATCATCAATTAAAAATACATCAACTGTGTACATGAACTTTTTAAAAGAATCAATACTTCCATCTTTTATACTGTCAGATACTTTTTCTACGAATTTTAATGTATCTGTATAATATACTCTTTTAGTAGGATCATTTTTTCTTACATAATTACCAATAGAACATAATAAATGTGTTTTACCTAAACCAGAATTTCCATAGATAAATAAGGGATTAAATAATTTACCTGGATCATAAGCACATGCAAGAGCTGCAACATGACTTTCTTTATTACAACTACCCACAACAAAATTATCAAATGTCATATGTGGCATAATTGTTTGTCCATCAAATTCTTTTATTATTGGTAATTCAATAGTATCTCCTAATTTATCCGCTTTAAATTGTTCTTCAATATATATTTCTAGTACAAAATCTTTATCAGTATTAAATGATTCTTGAAGAAATGCTTTTATAATATCTTTTTCATTATCTAATAAAGATTTTTTAATAATATTTTCTGTTAATAATATTACTTTTTTATCATTTGCTTCATAAATTTTTGCATCACTAAAAAAAGCATCAACAATACCAGTATCTATTTTATTAGAATTTTTAATTGATGAAATTGTATTTTCCCATATATTTTTTAGATAAAAACTGTCGTTAGTCATAAATCTCCTTTTAAAAACAAAGTGTGTATTAATATAATAAGCATATTTATCCACAATTTCCACTGAAAAAAGTATAAAAAAAATTTATCCACATTGTAAAATTCAAGTAAAATCTTTTAGCTATCAAATAATATAGAGTTTTCCACAACTTTCCACATCTTTTATTTGTGGAAAAATTGTTGTAAGTTTTTCTACATATATAAAAATTGTGGAAATATTAATAACTTACAAAAAGAGATTGTGTAAAACTTAGTTATTAACATTAAAAAAACCTTATAAATAAAAGGTTTTTAATAGTTTTAAACAATAATCAACATATGTGGATAACTATATTTTTATAGATGTGGATTAATTGTTAATAAAATTTTTAATATTTATTTCGTTTTTTTAAAAACAAACAAATATTGTGGATAAAAAAAATTATAACAAAAAATAAATGTAAAAAAAGAGTAAATTTTTAATATTTACTCTTTATCATCATATTTAATAATTAATCTTCTATTTCTTCCTTCTCCTTCACTTTCAGTTTTAACATTTTCAAAATTAGAAAGTGTTTGATGAATAATTTTTCTTTCATCATTAGGAAGTGGATCTAATGTTGCATCAACTTTTGTTCGTCTAACATTTTTAGCTAATCTAATAGCCATAGCTTTTACTTTACGATATCTATTTTCTTTATAGTTATTAATATCAATTAAGATATAAAATTTTCTTTTATATTTACTATTTACTGCACCTCTAACAACTGTATTAATTGCATGTAATGTTCTTCCGTTACGCCCTATTAATTTTGCGTTGTTGTTAGCATCTAAAACAATCTTAAATCCATTTTCTATTGTAGAAATTTCTACAGATATATCTATATTAATTCCAGTGAAGAATTCTCCTAGATAATCAAATAAGAATTCTTTTACATCATCCATTGTATAAGCTTCAATTGTTATTGAATTTCCTATACCTAATATACCTTTTTTTTCTTCTATAACATTGTAAGTTAGTTCTTCTAAAGTTGTATTTTTATCTTTAATTGCTTGATCTAATGCATCATTTAAATTTTTAGCTGTATATACATCCATTATTTACCCCCCAAATCTGATTTTGAAATTACTAATTGTACTATTAATGTTTTAGCAATATTAACTATAGAGTTAATAGTCCAGTAAATAGTCATAGCTGCAGGCCATGTTACAGATAATATAAGGATAGGTATTAACATATAATACATCATATTTTGATTAGGATTATTTACTTCTTGAGGTTTTTTAAATCTTTCTTCAGCTTCTTTTTTAGCTTTTTGTTTTGCTAAGAATTGTGGAAGAAACATTGAAGCCATTTGAGTTATCAACATTACTATAAATATAACTATATATAGATATTGACCAGCTTTAATTCCATTCCAAGGTGATTGTTCTAAACTTAGTCCCATAAATGTACCAGTTGCGACTGCTTGAGTTCTTTGTACTGCTTGAAACATTGCGAATATGATAGGGAACTGAACAAACATTACCAGAATTGTTCCAAAAGGATTTATATCATGTTTAGTATATAAAGCTTGAATTTCTTGAGCTTTTCTCATAGTAGAAGCTTCATCAGTTTTTCCTTCATATTTTTTATTTATTTTATCCATTTCTGGTTGTAACATTTGTATTTTTTGTGTTTGAACATTTGACTTCATTGTAAGGGCAAGAGTAATACCATTTACAAGAATAGTTACAACAGCAATTGAAGCAGCAACACCTATTTTAGGTGCAAGCAAGTTAATTGCTTTAGATAGTGGGAAAACAAATAGAGCACTGAACCAACTTTCATTAGCAAATATTTCTTTAAATGTTGTGTCAGGCATAATCATTATTATTTTTCCAGCTTCATCAGTAGGTGCTTTACATCCTGTAATTAAAAATAGGGCAGCAACTACTATTAGTAGCATTATTAATTTTTTATTGCGTGATTTCATAATATTCTCCTATTTAACATGTTATTTTATTGTACTAGTTTTAAGCATATTTTCCAAGGAATTTTTATTCTCCTTGTATGATTGCTTAATGAAGTTATTTCTAACGATAATAATAATATCATAAGGATAGGTATCATGATTAAATATTTCTTGAATCATCATTCTTAATCTTCTTTTATATAGATTTCTTTCTACAGCGTTACCTAATTTTTTTCCTACAGATATTCCTACTCTAGCATAATCTAATGCTTTGTTAGAAAAATAAATTATAAAAGTTTTATTAGCTTTTGATTTTTTTTTACTAATAATTTTTTGAAACTCTTCATTTTTTTTGATTCTATATTTTGCTTTCATAATTTTATTAAAAAAGCCACCTCATAGGTGACCTTAAGCCGACAAAACCTTTCTTCCTTTTGCACGACGTCTAGCTAGTACCCTACGGCCACCTACTGTTGCCATACGTGCTCTAAAACCGTGAGTCTTTTGGCGTTTTCTTTTGCTTGGTTGATATGTTCTTTTCATCGCTAACACCTCCAGTTTTTTTATACAATAATCGAACAATGCTAGTTTATAATACAAAAATGATTAATAAAAGTCAATTAAATAGCGGATATTATGAAATAAAAGGGTAAATAACTAATGTTGTTTGTTATACAATTAAATAAAGAATAATATATTTTTATAAATTAATATAAATATTCAATAAACAATAATAAAAAAATATTTAATATAATCATAAAAAAAGAATGACTTATATCAAATAATGATAATATTTCATTCTTTTTATTAATCTAAAATATTGTAATATTCTTCAAATGTAAGATTTGAATTATAAATTTTAGTTGCTTCTTCAATTCCTACATATCTAAAATGCCAAGGTTCAAACATATATCCTGTAATTTCCTCTTTACCTTCAGGATATCTTAGGATAAATCCAAAATTATGTGCGTTGTCCTTTAGCCAAATACCTTCAGGAGTATCTTTAAAACTTTGTTTAAGATAATTTGCACCACTTGCATCACTAATATCTGCGGCTAGTCCTGTTTGATGTTCAGATTGTCCTGGTTTTGCACTATATTTGTTTGCTTTTTCTTCACCATCTTTTGCGACATAATTATTATATAATTTTGATTGATATGAATAAGATCTATAAGATGACCCTAATACTAATGTAATATCATCTTCTAAAGCTTTATTAAACATTTCTTCTATTGCTAAAGCTGCTTCTTGTCTTAAAGATAGACCGCTTTTATTCGATTTAACATTTGGTTTTACAAGATCACTAGGTTCATAATCGCTAGGAAGATCATGTTTTTTATTTACAAGAATTAAAATACTATCTAAATCATAAAACATATCTGTATTTATAGTCTTTTCAGGTTCAACTGTAGGTTCAGGTTCTATAGTAGGTTCAATTATCTCTTCTATAACAGGAATATCTTCTTTTATTTCTTCAATTTTATTTAAATCATCATTAAAAAATCTATAACCTAGACCTAAAGCTAATAATATTAATAACAATACAATAATTGATACAATTAATTTATTCATTGTTTAATCCTTTGTTTTAATGATTATATCACATTATAATAATTACATTGGAGGGTTTTTAATGGACTTTATTTATTATGCAAGTTTAATAATGACATCAGTAATGTTATTTATGATATTTAAAATGGGACAAAGAAATAGAAAAGCTAAAAAATTAGTTGATTTAGTTAATATTTTTGATAATAAAGAAATATTTTTTAAAGAAACAGACTTTTATATTGAAACCATTAATGATGATGAATTTGTTAGTAAAGCATTAATTTTAAAAATATGGGGATTAATTTATTATGAAAAATATGATGAAATAATTGATACCGCAAAAAGGATAGATTTTACAAAATTAATTAAAAAAAGTAAAAAAGGGTATAGTGTTGAGTTAAACGAAGATTCTATGTATTATTATCTTCTTGCATGTCAAAATGCATTATATAGTAAAAATAAAATAGATTTAATGAAACAACTTGATGATTTATTTAATATTAAAGAAGAAGTAAAAGATACTTTAGTATATGCTTTATATGAAGCTAATAAGAAATTTTATTATAAAGAAGATGACTTAGGAGAAAAGTTTTATAAAGATATTTTAGATGGAAATTATAATCAATATGATTATAGTAAAAGATTAATAGGTCTATATAAAAATATAACAACAGTAATGTTATCAAGACTATATATAGATAAAGATAGATTAGAAGAGTTTGATAAATTAAAAGAAGATTTAAAGTTCTTTAGCAAATCTAAAATAGGAAAAAGATTCATACAAGAACTAAAAATTACAAAGTATTTAAAGGAGAAAGAATGAAGTTAATAGTAGGATTAGGAAATCCTGGCTTAAAATATGAAAATACAAGACATAACTGCGGTTTCATGGTGCTTGATAAACTTGCGGATATTTTAAATGTGCAAATTAATCAAAATAAATTTAAATCTTTAATTTGTACTTTTAAATATAAAGATGAACAAGTAATGCTTATGAAACCTCAAACCTATATGAATTTATCTGGAGAAGCAGTAATTCTAGCAGTTAACTATTATAAAATAGATAAAGAAGATATTTTAATTGTTCATGATGATTTAGATTTACCAGTAGGTAAATTAAGAATTAGAAAACAAGGATCTTCTGGTGGTCAAAAGGGAATGCAAAGTATTATAAATTTACTTAATACAAATGAAATTTCTAGAATAAGAATTGGAATAGATCATGATAAAAGAATACCCGTAGCTGATTATGTATTAGGAAAGGTAAAAAAAGAAGACCTAGATGATTTTAATGAGTCTATTGATGAAGCATCAAAGGCATGTAAGGATTTTTTAGATATGTCTATAGATAGGGTAATGAATAAATATAATAAAAATGATAAATAAGATATTAGATATATTAAAAGATAATAAGGCTGTAATTAATTTAGTAGAAGAAAAAGGTTTATCTACATTTTCATTAATTGAAGAAGCGTTGATTATAGCTACAAGTTATAAGGTCAATAAAAGACCTATTTTAGTCGTTAAAAACAATTTATATAGTGCACAAAGGATATTTGAAAGAATACATTCTTTGTTACCTGAAGATACATTAATGTTTAATGTTGAAGAATCTTTAAGAGTAGAAGCAATCGCATCTTCTCCAGAAAATACAGCTGAAAAAATAGAGACATTATATAAATTATTAAATGATGATAATAAGATAGTAGTCACTCATATTGCAGCATTAATAAGGCAACTTCCAAGAGTTGAATTATTTAAAGAAAAATGTATTCACTTAAAAGTTAATCAAGAATTAAGTTTAGAGAAGTTAAGAGATTTACTTCAATCTAGTGGATATACAAAAGTATCTAGAATTGATCAACCCCTATGTTATGCAAGCAGGGGAGGAATAATTGATTTTTATTCCATGAATTATGATTATCCAATAAGGATAGAATTTTTTGATACTGTAATTGATAGTATAAGATTTTTTGATATTAACACTCAAAAAACTATTAAACAAATAGATGAAGTTAATTGTATACCCGCAAGTGATATTTTGTTTAGTGATGAAGATATAGAAGTAATAATAAAAAGAGCAAATGAATTATTAGAAAAAAGTAATGACATTACATTACAAACAAGAATACAGTTAGATTTAGACTATATACAAAATCATATTAAAGAAAATAGACTTTATTCATATTATTCATTATTAGATAAAACAGGGTCTTTGTTTGATTATATTGATAATCCTTTAGTAATAATTGAAAACAAAGATATAGTTAATAATACTCTTACAAAACTAATTGAAGAAACAACAACTTATGTACAAGAAATGGTTCAAGAAAAAAGGATGTTGCCAAGATATGCATTAATGCATGATTTTCATAGAATTTTTAATAATAGAAACGTAGTAGTTAACGAGCCATTTGGTAAAAATGTTTCTAATATAGAAGAAGTAGATTTACCTAAAGAAAATTTAGAATCATTAATAAAAATTCTTCTTAAAGATGAAGAAAGAATTTTATTGATGTTAAATGACAATGAAATTAAGCAAGTAATTGATGTATGTAAAGCAATAAATGAACCATATAATCTCATTATTGAAGAAAAAGAGATAAAAAAAGGCATAAATATATACTTTGGCAATATTTTCCAAGGTTTTAGGGCAAACGATGAAAAAATAACGGTTGTGACTTCTTTTGAACTTTTTGAAGTTAAATCTCAAATATCAAGATATGCAAACAAGTTTAAAAATGCAGAAGTTATTCATTCTTATCAAGATTTAAATCCTGGAGATTATATAGTTCATAACACCCATGGTGTAGGACAATACATTGGTATTGAAACAAGATCAATAAAAGGAATGCATAGGGATTTCTTAAAAGTTGTTTATAGAGGAAATGCAGAACTTTTGGTTCCATTAGAACAATTTAGATTAGTAAGAAAGTTTGTATCTAGAGAAGGTGTAGTACCTAAACTACATAAATTAGGTACTAATGAATGGAAGAAAACAAAAGAAAGAATTAAAGAAAATGTTACTGAACTTGCAGAAAGACTTGTAGCTTTATATTCTCAAAGAGAAGGTTATATTGGATATAAATATAAAGAAGATAGCATATATCAAAAAGACTTTGAAAAAGATTTTGAATATGAATTAACACCAGATCAAAAACAAGCTGTTATTGATGTAAAAAACGATATGCAATCTGATAAACCAATGGATAGATTATTATGTGGTGATGTTGGGTTTGGTAAAACAGAAGTTGCTATTAGAGCAGCATTTAAAGCTGTTTATGAAGATAAACAAGTCGCTTTCTTGTGTCCAACAACAATTTTATCTAGTCAACACTATAAAACTTTTAAAAAAAGATTTAGAAATTATCCAGTTAATATAAAAGTTTTAAATAGATTTGTATTACCTAGCGAACAAAGAAAAATATTAAAAGATTTAAAAGAAGGGAAAGTTGATATTTTAATAGGAACTCATAGGATTCTTAGCAAAGATGTTAAGTTTAAGGATTTAGGTTTATTAGTAATTGATGAAGAACAAAGATTTGGTGTTGAACATAAAGAAAAAATTAAAGAAATTAAAGTTAATGTAGATGTTTTATCATTATCCGCAACACCAATTCCTAGAACTCTTCAAATGTCTTTAGTAGGAATAAGACAATTATCTCAACTAGACACACCTCCAGATAATAGATATCCTGTTCAAACTTATGTCGTTGAAAAAAACAAGAGTTTAATTAAAGAGGTCATTGAAAGAGAGCTTTCTAGAGGTGGACAAGTATTTTATTTGTTAAATAATATTGATGAAATATATAACACTGCTAGAAAAATTCAAAATTTAATTCCTTATGTAAAAGTACAAGTAGCTCACGGTCAAATGAATAGAGATGACATTGAGGATATAATGATTAGGTTCAATAATAATGAAATTAGTGTTTTAGTATGTACAACAATAATTGAAACAGGAATTGATATTCCTAATGCAAATACAATTATTATTGAAAATGCGGATAGATTTGGATTAGCTCAACTTTATCAAATAAAAGGTAGAGTAGGTAGATCTGATAGAATTGCATATGCATATCTAATGATTCCTGATAATAAAGAATTGACTGAAAAAGCAGCTAAAAGATTAAAAGCTATTAAAGAGTTTGCACAACTTGGTAGTGGATATAAGATTGCAATGAGAGATTTAACTATTAGAGGTGCAGGAGATATGCTTGGGCCTGAACAATCTGGGTTTATTGATACTGTAGGTATTGATATGTATATAGAAATGCTTGAAGAAGCTATAAGGATTCAACAAGGAGAAAAAATAGAAGAACCTGTTGAAAAAGAAATAGTAAATATAAATATTGAAGGATATTTACCTAAAGATTTTACATCTGATGACTATGATAAGATTAGTATGTATCAAGATATTGATAAAATTGAAAGTGTTTATGAATTGGAAAAATATAAAACAAAAATTATTGATGAATATGGAAGATTACCTAAAGTTGTTTCATCATTATTTGATAAGAAAAAACTTGAGATATTAATTCAAGATTCTGACATTGATTACTTTAAAGAAATAAGAGATTATAATGAAATAGCGTTTTCAAAAGAATTTTCTGATAATGTAAACGGAATTAAATTATTTGAACTATTTACGCATATTAGTAAAGACATAACTATTAGATATACTAATGGAAAAATAATTGTAAGAATACCAAAAAATTGTGATATTTCAGTAATTTTTGATGTAATAGAAAAAAGAGGTGAGGCAGTTAATGAGAATTGATAAATACTTAAAAGTTTCTAGAATATTAAAAAGAAGAACTGTTTCTAAGGAACTTGCTGTTAACGATAGAATTATGGTTAATGGTAAAATTGTTAAACCATCGTACAAAGTTAAGGTTGATGATATAGTTTCTATTACTTTTGGAAATAGAAAAATTACAGTTAAGGTTTTAGATACTAGTGATATTAAGAGAAAAGATGAGGCTAGAAATTCTTATGAAATTATTAGTGATGAATTTATTAAGGATTGAACTTTGAATATTAAATAAAAGTAGTTATAATTGTTATACAAAGAAGGTTTAAAATGAGTACAAGAAGAAAAAGAGTTGTAAGAAAAAAAAGAAGACAAAAAACCCCGATATTTAAATTAATTTTAATTATCATTTTTGGTGTGGGAATATATTTTACATATAGCGTCATTGTTGAGATTTATACAACATTTGAGTTAAAGGCTCAATTAGCTAAAGTTGAAGAAGAACTTCAAAATATAAAAGATGAAAATACTTATTTAATTGCTCAAAAGGCTAAACTTGAAGATCCTGATTATGTTCAAAGTTATGCAAGAGGCAATTATATGCTTACAAAAGATGGTGAGGAAATATTTTATTTACCAGCAATTGAAGATAAGTAATATTGAAACAGCTAAAAGCTGTTTTTTATTTGATTTATAAATCGTATTTTACATGTAATAAAGATAATTGTGATATACTAAAAATGTTTAGAAAAAGGAGATATTTATGAGTAGAAGACCTGTAGTTTTAGTTGTAATGGATGGTGTAGGTTATACAGATAAAGATAATGGAAATGCGGTATTACATGCACATAAACCTCAATTGGATTTTTTAATGAATAAATGTCCAAGCACTACTATAAAAGCTCATGGAGTTGCGGTTGGTTTACCAAGCGATGATGATATGGGTAATTCAGAAGTTGGACATAATGCTTTAGGATGTGGACAAGTTTATAGCCAAGGAGCAAAACTAGTTAATGAATCGATAAACAGTGGAGACATGTATAAATCAGAAACTTGGAAAAAAGCAATATCGCAAGGCAAAGACAATAAGTTACATTTTATTGGACTTTTATCAGATGGTAATGTACACTCTCATATTGATCATTTATTTGCAATGTTAAAACAAGCAAAAAAAGAAGGAGTTAAGGAAGTTAGAGTTCACGTTTTATTAGATGGAAGAGATGTTCCTGAAACAAGTGCTTTAACTTATATTGACATGCTTGAAAAAGAATTAAGTGAATTAAATGATGGCAGTTTTAATGGATTAATTGCATCAGGTGGTGGAAGAATGGTTATTACAATGGATCGTTATGAAGCTAACTGGGGCATGGTTGAAAAAGGATGGAAACATCATGTAATGGGTGAAGGAAGAATGTTTAATAGCGCTAAAGAAGCTATTGAAACATATAGAGAAGAATTAGGAGTTATTGATCAAGATTTACCTGGATTTGTAATTGAAAAAGATGGTAAGCCTGCAGGAACTATTGATGATGGTGATGCAGTAATCTTATTTAACTTTAGAGGAGATAGAGCAATAGAAATTTCTAAGGCTTTTGATTATAAAGACTTTAATGAGTTTGATAGAGTTAAATATCCAGATGTATTCTATTGTGGAATGCTTCAATATGACGGAGATTTAAAACTTCCTGATAATTATTTAGTAGCGCCTCCACAAATTAAAAATACATTAGGTGAATACTTAGTTAAGCATGGTATAAAATCTTATGCGATTAGTGAAACTCAAAAATATGGTCATGTTACTTATTTCTGGAATGGTAATAGATCAGATAAATTTGATGATAATTTAGAAACATGGGTAGAAATACCAAGCGATATAGTTCCATTTGAACAAAGACCTTGGATGAAGGCAGCAGAAGTAACTGATAAGCTTGTAGAAGCTATAGAATCAGGAGAATATGAATTCTTAAGATGCAATTATCCTAATGGAGATATGGTTGGTCATACAGGAGTTTATGCTGCAACATTAATTGGTGTTGAAACGGTTGACTTAGTATTAAAGAGAGTTATGGATGCATGCAAGAAAGCTAATGCAATCTTAATCGTTACAGCTGATCATGGAAATGCGGATGAAATGTATGAAAAAAGGAAAAAACCAGAAGATCCAATTAAAGCAAAGACAGCGCATACTTTAAATCCAGTTCCATTTGCAATATATAATGCAGATGTTGAAATCAAAGATGGAGACTTTGGATTAAGTAATGTTGCAGCTACTATAGTTAAACTATTAGGATTAGAAGTTCCTAGTATGTGGAATGAAAGTATAATTAAGTAAATAAAGAATAAAAACTAAATCTTATTTAAGGTTTAGTTTTTTTATGATGATGTAGGGTATACTGTTATATATAAAATCAAAAAAAATTAATTGTTATTATATTTATAGGAGGATAATGGTTAATTATATGGATAAAATAAATGAACAAGATAAATATAAAATTATATATATTTATTCAGTGTTAATAATACTTATGGGGTTTTTTATGAGTCCCTTTCAAGAAATAATTGAAGGTATTTTAAAAATAGTAACTTCACCTTCACTTTTAATAACAGATTATTTTAAACTTGGAGGAATTGGTGCTGCTTTTATTAATAGTGGGATATTGATGTTAGCTTCTATATTTATTGGTCAAATAAGTAAGACAAAGATGAGTGGTCCACTTATTGCGGCAATTTTTACAGTTGGTGGATTCTCACTTTTTGGAAAGAATATTTATAATGTTATAAGCATAATTTTTGGAACATATCTTTATAGTGTTATTAAAAAAGAAGAGTTTTCTAAACATATAGTAGCTGCACTATTTGCGACCTCATTAGGACCTATAGTTAGTCAATTAAGTTTTGGAATGAATTTAAGTCCTTTACTTGGATTTATATTAGGAAATATTGGAGGAATTATAATAGGTTTAATGGTACCTCCTTTAGCCGCAAGTTTTGTAAGATTTCATCATGGTTTTAACCTCTATAATATTGGATTTACTGCTGGAATAGTAGGGATGGTATTTATGTCTATTTTTAGAAGTTTAGGTTATAGTCATGAGGTAGTATCTATTATTTATGAAGAAACTAATATTTTTGTACTTATATTTTTAATGCTTTATTTTATTTCAATGATTTCTTTTGGGATTATATCTTCTAAAGATAATATAAAAGAGTATAAAAGTTTATTAGATTATAAAATTAAAGGAGCAACTGATTTTGTAGAACTTAAAGGATTTTCACTTACTTTAATGAATTTAGGAATATTAGGTATTATATCTACATTGATAGTGCTTATTTGTAAGGCACCAATAAATGGGCCAGTTATTGGAGGAATATTTACTGTAGTAGGATTTGGGGCTTTTGGTCAGCATCCAAAAAATATACTTCCAGTTATGATGGGGGTTATTATAGGATATCTTTTAATAGGAACATCTTTAGGAACTACAGGTTCTATGCTTACAGTTTTATTTTCGCCAACACTAGCATCAATCACAGGCTATTATGGTTATATTCCAGGATTTATTGCAGGGTTATTACATATGTCATTAGCATCTAACACAGGATATCTTCATGGATGGATGAACCTTTATAAT